>NZ_JBAKHW010000018.1:0-150340 GCF_036906815.1 Micromonospora sp. CPCC 205539
CGCGGCGCGGGCGCGCGGCGGCGTGGCGCGGGCGCGCGGCGGCGTGGCGCGGCGCGGGCGCGCGACGCGGGGCATGGCACGGCACGGCGGGTCAGGCGGAGTCGCGCAGGATCAGTTCGGTGGGGAGCATGATCGCCGGTTCGATGCTCTCGCCGGCGGCCAGCCGGAGCAGTTGACGGGTCATCCGTCGGCCGATCTCCACGATCGGCTGCCGGATGGTGGTCAGCGGCGGGTCGGTGTACGCGGCGGTCTCGATGTCGTCGAAGCCGATCACCGCGACATCCTCCGGCACCCGCCTGCCGACCTCGCGCAGCGTCCGCATGGCGGCGTGGGCCATCAGGTCGGAGGCCGCGAAGACCGCGTCCAGGTCGGGGTGCTCGACGAGCAGTCGGTGCATCGCTGCGGCCCCGGACTCCCGGGTGAAGTCGCCGACCGCGATCAGCTCGGGCAGCCCGGCGGCGGCCATCGCGCTGCGGTAGCCGGTGAGCCGTTCGATGCCGGCGATCATGTCCTGTGGACCGGCGATGCTGGCGATGCGTCGGCGACCGCTGTCGATCAGGTGCCGCACCGCCGCGGTCACACCGCCGACGTGGTCGACGTCGACGTACGGCACGGGGACGTCGCCGAGCGGCCGGCCGCTGCACACCACCGGAATGCCGAGCCGGGCCAGCGTGCCAGGCAGCGGGTCGGCGCCGTGCAGTGATGCGAAGAGCACGCCGTCGACGTGCCGCCCGGTGGTGAACCGTTCGACCCGGTCGTGCCCGGCCGGCGAGCCGGCCAGCATCAGCACCAGTTGCTTGTCGGCCGCCTCCAGCTCCTGGCTGACGCCGCGGATGATGCCGGGGAAGACCTGGTCGTCGGAGAAGACCCGGGTGGCCGCCTCCGGCATGACCAGGGCGATCGAGTCGGTGCGCTGGGTGACCAGACTGCGGGCGGCCAGGTTGGGGACGTACCCCAGCTCGGCGACCGCCCGGTTGACCGCCTCCCGGATCGGCTCGGCGACGGTGGTGGAGCCGTTGACCACCCGGGACACGGTGGCTCGGGACACCCCTGCCCGCGCCGCCACCGCCTCGAGTGTCGGCCGTTGCGCCGTTGTCATCGCGCCTTCCCCCCGGTCGTCACAGCCCGTTCCGGGAGATCACCTCCTGGTACCACCGGGCGCTGGCCTTCGGTGTGCGCCGCTGGGTCAGGTAGTCGACGTGCACGACTCCGAACCGCTTGCGGTAGCCCTCTGCCCACTCAAAGTTGTCCAGGAATGACCATACGAGATAACCACGCAGGTCCACGCCCCGGGAGATCGCCTCATGGGCTGCCCGCAGGTGACCGTCCAGGTAGGCGATCCGGTCCGTGTCGATCACCTGTCCCGACCCGGCGGGCGAGTCGGCGCCGGGCTTGTCGGGGAACGCCGCGCCGTTCTCGGTGATCAGCAGCGGCACCCCGGGGTAGTCGGTGGCGATCCGTTCCAGCAACCGGGTCAACCCCGCCGGCTCGATCATCCAGCCCATGTCGGTGAGCGGGCCGGCCGGCGGCAGGAAGTGCACCGCGCCCTCGGTGCCCGGGTACGCGCCACCGCCGCCAGCGCCGTCGGGCCGGCCGGCGACGTAGCTGGGCGCGTAGTAGTTGATGCCGAGCAGGTCGATCGGGGCGGCGATGAGCTTCTCGTCGCCGTCCCGGATGAACGTCGGCTCGACGATCTTCGCCATGTGCTCACGCACGTCGTCCGGGTAACCGCCGGCCAGCAGCGGGTCGAAGAAGATCCGGTTGTGCAGGCCGTCGACCAGGCGGACCGCGGCGGCGTCGGCGGCGCTGTCCGGATCGGCTGGCCGTACGTCGGCCGGGTTGAGGGTGATGCCCACGGTCCGCGCTCCGGCCGCGCGCAGCGCCCTGGCCGCCAGGCCGTGCCCGAGCAGGAGATGGTGGACGGCGCTGAAGGCCGCCGCAGGGTCCTGCTCGCCCGGCGCGTGCACCCCGTTGCCGTAGCCGAGGTAGGCCGAGCACCATGGCTCGTTGAGGGTGGTCCAGACGTCCACCCGGTCGCCCAGTTGCTTGTGGACAGCGGTGGCGTACGTGGCGAAGTGCTCGGCGGTCTCCCGGTTGGTCCAGCCGCCCCGGTCGCCCAGGCTCTGCGGCAGGTCCCAGTGATAGAGCGTGACGATCGGGTCGATGCCCTGCGCGAGCAGCGTGTCGGTGAGCCGATCGTAGAAGTCCAGCCCGCGCGGGTTGACCGGCCCGGTGCCGTCCGGCTGGATGCGCGGCCAGGCGACCGAGAACCGGTACGCACGCAGGCCCAGCTCGGCCATCAACGCGACGTCGTCGGCGTACCGGTGGTAGTGGTCGCAGGCGACGTCGCCGGTGTGGCCCTGATGCACCTTGCCCGGTGTCCGGCTGAAGGTGTCCCAAATGGAGGGGCCGCGTCCGTCGTCACGGGCCGCGCCCTCGATCTGGTACGCGGCGGTGGCCGCGCCCCAGAGGAAGTGCTCGGGAAAACGGAGTTCGCTCACGCTTGGCCGCACCTTCCATGTCCGCCGGGTCGTACAGCACAGCGTACGGCCAGTGGGAGCCGTTCCAAGAGACATGAGAGCGCTCTCCGCCATCTCTGATCGCGAAGGGGGCGTCCTGGAGCGACGCCCCCTTCGGTGGTCCAGGGCTTGCCCTCAGCCGGTACGAAGACCCTCGAGTAGGTTGCGGTCGCCGGCGACGTCCAACGTATCGAAGCTGACCCGTCCCCAGAGCGCCAGCAGCAGGTCGCTCGCCGTGCCACTGACCTGCGCCCGCGCGTGGTGGTCGTCGTGATCGAAGATGGTCGCGGTGTCGAGCAGCGCCACCCCCTCGCCGCGTAGCCGCAGGTACCAGTCCTGAGCGGCGTCGGTCGCGGAGAGCTGCACCACCCCGTGCCAGTCGCCCGGCACCCGCCGTCGGCCCGCGGGCAGCCAGGTGTCCAGCACCTCGCTCACCCCGTCCGCGGCGAGCTTCGCCTCCACCGGCTCACCGGCGGCGATGGCGAGTTGGGCGTCCCAGCGGTGCACCGCCGTCTCGTGCGCCATCCGGCGCGGCCAGAAGGCGGCCTTCTTCGGCTGCGGGGCCCAGTTCCACGCCGGGGCCTCCGGGTCGAGCCCGTCCAGGAGGACCATCAGCTTGTCGTACCCCTGCTGCCAGAGCTGAAGCGGGCTGAGGCCGGTCGCGTCGAAGTCCGGGCGGGCCGGGGCGGCGGTCTGGCCGGAGCCGGCGAACGAGGACACCCAGTGGTAGGCGCCGGCGAGGTGCAACGTGAGATCGGTGACGGTCCAGCCCGGACAGGAGAGGACCGGTGTCTCGGGTGGCGCCTCCGCCACCGCCGCAGCGAATGCGGGACCCTCCGCCCGGAGTGCCCCGATCCAGAAGTCCTTGCTGCCCTGCAGTCTGCTCATCGCCATCCTCCCGGGGGTGCCGGGCGACCAGTGGGTGCCGCGGCTGCCCCTCAGCCTAAGGTGAAGGACGTGCCAGACGCCTACGCCCAGTCGACAACCGATGCCGATCGTGCCATCCCCGGCCCGCTGGCCAGCTACACCACGCTGCGGATGGGCGGGCCTGCCGAGCGGATCGTGGCCGCGGGCACTGTCGACGAGATCATCCAGGCGGTCCGGGCCGCCGCCGAGCCGGTGCTGATCCTCGCCGGCGGCAGCAACGTGGTGATCGGCGACGAGGGCTTCCCCGGCACGGTCGTCCTGGTGCGCTCCCGTGGGCTGCGGGTCCTCGCCGAGGACGCCGGGTCGGTCACGGTACGGGTCGAGGCCGGCGAGCCGTGGGACGACCTGGTCGCCACCACGGTGGCCAACGGCTGGGCCGGGCTGGAGTGCCTGTCCGGCATCCCCGGCTCGACCGGTGCCACCCCGATCCAGAACGTCGGCGCGTACGGCCAGGAGGTTGCCGAGACCATCACCGGCGTCGAGGTGTACGACCGGGTCGAGGACACCCGTCAGTGGATCCCCGCCGCCGACTGCGGGTTCGCGTACCGGGGCAGCATCTTCAAGTACCGGGACCGCTGGGTGGTGCTCTCGGTCGACTTCCGGCTCACCCGCTCTCCGCTCTCCGGTCCGGTGCGCTACGCCGAGCTGGCGCGGGCGCTCGACGTCCAGGTGGGTGACCAGGTGCCGCTGGCCGACGCCCGGTCGGCGGTGCTCCGGCTTCGGGCCGGCAAGGGCATGGTGCTCGACGCCGACGACCCGGACACTCGTTCGGTCGGCTCCTTCTTCACCAACCCGGTGCTCGACGCGGCGACGTACGAGCTGTTCCGGGAGCGCGCCGCCGAGCTGGGCGAGCCGCCGGCCTGGCCCGGCTCCGACGGCATGGTCAAGGTGAGCGCGGCCTGGTTGATCGACAAGGCCGGCTTCGGCAAGGGTCACCCGGGGCCGGCCGGCGTGGCCATCTCCGGCAAGCACACCCTGGCGCTCACCAACCGCACCGGCACGGCCAGCACCGCGGACCTGCTGACCCTGGCCCGCGAGATCCGCGACAAGGTCGAGACGAGCTTCGGCGTGAGCCTCCACCCCGAACCAGTCCTGATCAACTGCACGTTCTAGCCCCGCGCCCGGCCCGGCCCGGCCCGGCCCCGCCCCCGCGCCCGCCCCGCGCCCGCCCCGCCCCCGCCCCCGCGATCTTGCACTTACTGCCCGGACATAGCCGGCTAGAAGTGGCATAAAGGGGACCGAGAGTGCAAGATCGCGCGATGGTGAGGGGCTAGGGCGCGGTGGGGGCGACTCGCGGCCAAAGGGACCGAGAGTGCAAGATCGCGCGATGGTGAGGGGCTAGGGCGCGGTGGGGGCGACTCGCGGCCAAGGGAGGGTCAACTCGCCCTGGCGCCAGCGGGTGGGGCCGTTGAGGATGGGCCAGCCGGTGTTCTTGAGGCTCGTCACGGCTTGCAGCCAGCGTTGGCGGGGGCCGAACGGGGCGTAGGGCGCCGCGGTCCGCCAGGCGTCGTCCAACGCCTTGATCAGGGCGTGGACCGGCTCACCGGGCACGTTGTGGTGGATCAGCGCCTTGGGCAGCCGCTCGGCCAACTCGGCCGGGCTGCCCAGCGTGGTGAGCTTCGCAGCCAGGGTCAGCGTCCGGGGTCCGTCGGCGTCGATCAGCAGCCACCCGCCGAGCCGGCCCAACTCGTCGCAGGTGCCCTCGACCAGCACCCCGCCCGGGGCGAGCGCGGCGGTCATCGTCCGCCAGGCGTCGAGGACCTCGCGCTCGTCGTACTGGCGGAGCACGTTGAACGCGCGGACCACCACCGGCCGGAGCCCGGCCAGCTCGAACCCGCCCCGGGCGAAGGTCAGGCCGGGCGGATCGGCGGCCGGCGCCGCGGCGGCCACCCGGGCGGGGTCGATCTCCAGCCCGATCAGCCGTACGTCGGGGCGGACCCCGGCGGCCAGCCGGGCGCGCAGCTCCACGGCGGTCACCGGGGTGGCGCCGTAGCCGAGGTCGACCACCAGCGGGTCGGCCGCTGCCCGTAGCCGGTCGGCGCAGGTGGCGACGATCCAGTTGTCCACCCGGCGGAGCCGGTTCGGGTTGGTCGTACCCCGGGTGACCACGCCGAGCGGACGGCGTCGCGCTGCTTCGCTCATCCCGGCCTCAGGACACCCGGTGCACCTTGTGCTGCGCGGCCTGCGCCCGCGGCCGGACCACCAGCCGGTCCACGTTGACATGCTCGGGGCGGGTGGCGCACCAGGCGATGCAGTCCGCCACGTCCTCGGCGACCAGCGGGTCGGGCACTCCGGCGTAGACGGCGGCGGCCCGTTCCGCGTCGCCGTCGAAGCGGACCAGCCCGAATTCGTCGGTCTGCACCATGCCCGGGTCGATCTCGATGACCCGGAGCGGCCGACCACACAGCTCCAGCCGGAGCGTGCCGGCGATGGCGGTCTGCGCGTGCTTCGCCGCCGTGTAGCCGCCGCCGCCCTCGTACACGGTCAGGCCGGCGGTTGAGGACACCACCACGATGGTGCCGGCGCCGGACGCCTCCAGCGCCGGCAGCAGCGCCTGGGTCACCCGGAGCGTGCCGAGCACGTTGACGTCGTACATCCACTGCCAGTCGCGGACCGAGCCGGACTCCACCGGGTCCAACCCACGCGCGCCGCCAGCGTTGTTGACCAGCAGGGTGACCGGTCCGGGTGCCTGCGCGGCGGCCTCGGCCAGCCCGGCCACCGACTCGTCCGAGGTGACGTCGCAGGTCACCGCGGTCGCCTGCCCACCGGCGGCGGTGATCTCGGCGACCAGATCGGCGAGCCGATCGGCGCGGCGGGCGGCGGCGAGCACGTGGAAGCCCTCGGCGGCGAGCCGGCGGGCGGTGGCCGCGCCGATCCCGCTGGACGCTCCGGTGACGATGGCGACAGGGGTCATCCGGTCATTGTCACCCCGGTCGTCCGACCGACTTCGGGCGGGCGCGGGACGGGTGGGCGGTGATGAGGTCTGTCACCCCGAGGGACCGCAGCGAAGCATTTCCGTCGTCCGATGGGGAAGATGACACCCGGCGTACAGGTTGACCAAGAAGCGCCGGTCGTGCGACGCGGCATTAACCGTGACAAGAGGAGCGGACGTGGCGGAACTGCACACCGGTGTTGGTCGTCAGCGGGGTGCCCGTCCGTGGCCCCGGCCGCGCCGCATCGCCACCCTTTCGGTACACACGTCCCCCCTGCACCAGCCCGGCACGGGCGATGCAGGGGGGATGAATGTTTACATCCTGGAGGTCGCGCGGCGGCTCGCCGAGGCCAACGTCGAGGTGGAGATCTTCACCCGGGCCACCTCCGGCGACCTTCCCCCGGTGGTCGAGATGGCCCCCGGCGTGCAGGTCCGGCACATCACCTCCGGCCCCCTGGAGGGCCTGACCAAGGAGGAGTTGCCCGGCCAGCTCTGCGCCTTCACGGCCGGGGTGCTGCGCGCCGAGGCGGCCCGCCCGCCCGGCCACTACGACCTGATCCACTCTCACTACTGGCTCTCCGGTCAGGTCGGCTGGCTGGCCAAGGAGCGCTGGGGGGTGCCGCTGGTGCACACGGCGCACACCCTGGCGAAGGTCAAGAACGCCCAGCTCGCGGCCGGCGACCGGCCGGAGCCCAAGGCCCGCGTGATCGGCGAGGAGCAGGTGGTCGCCGAGGCGGACCGGCTGGTCGCCAACACCCGGGTGGAGGCCCGCGACCTGGTCGAGCGGTACGACGCCGACCCCACCCGGGTCGCCGTCGTCCAGCCGGGCGTCGACCTGGACCGGTTCCGGCCCGCGCCGGGCGACCGGTCCGCGGCGAGCCGGGACGCTCGCCGTCGGCTGGGGCTGCCGGTCGAGGGGTACGTGGTGGCCTTCGTCGGCCGGATCCAGCCGCTCAAGGCCCCCGACGTGCTGATCCGTTCGGTCGCCGCGCTGCGCAAGCTCGACCCGGCGCTGGCCGACGAGGTGACCGTGGCGATCTGCGGTGGCCCCAGCGGCAGTGGTCTGGACCGGCCGACCGCGCTGATGGAGCTGGCCGCCAGGCTCGGGGTGGCCGACCGGGTGTGCTTCCTGCCACCCCGCACCGGCGACGACCTGCCGGCGCTGTACCGGGCCGCCGACCTGGTCGCGGTGCCGTCACACAACGAGTCGTTCGGGCTGGTCGCCCTGGAGGCGCAGGCCTGCGGCACGCCGGTGCTGGCCGCCGCCGTCGGCGGTTTGGTGACCGCCGTCCAGGACCAGGTGAGCGGGGTGCTGATCGACGGGCACGACCCGGTGGACTGGGCGCGTGCCCTGGGTGACCTGCTGCCCGACGAGGCTCGGCGGGCGGCTCTCGCCAAGGGCGCCGAGCAGCATGCCCAGCACTTCTCCTGGGACCGTACGGTCGCCAAGCTGCTCGCCGTCTACGGCGAGGCGATGGCCGTGCACCGCGCCCGGCTCGCTGCCGATCTGGCTGCCGATCCCGCGCTCTCCTGCTCCTGGTGACCGCGGGCGCCGGTCGCCACCCGGTGCGTTGGCCGGGTCGGTCGTAGAGTGGGTCCGGTGAGCCCGAAGAGCGATCTTGCGACCTTGATCGAGTCGGTGTGTGCCGAGCGGGAGCTGGCCTGGGAGTCGACCGGGCCCGGCTCCTACGCGGTGACCCTGCCGGGCACCCACAAGCTCAAGACGGTCTGCAACCTGATCGTCGGCGAGCACGCGTTGCGGGTCGAGGCGTTCGTGATGCGTCAGCCGGATGAGCGGCGCGAGGAGCTGTGGGCCTGGCTGTTGCAGCGCAACGCCCGGATGTACGGCGTCTCCTTCTCCATCGACGCGGTCGGCGACGTGTACCTGACCGGACGGGTCAACCCGGCGGGGGTGGACGCCGACGAGCTGGACCGGCTGTTCGGCGCGGTGCTCACCTACGCCGACGAGTCCTTCGACACCATGCTGGAGATCGGCTTCGGCAGCTCGATCCGGCGCGAGTACGAGTGGCGGGTCAAGCGCGGCGAGTCGACCGCCAACCTGGCCGCCTTCACGCACCTCTTCGAGCCCTCCGGCTCCGGCCCCGACCCGGCCTGAGCGCCGGCCCCGAGCCGACCCGCCCGGGTGACCCGACGGCTGGTGGTTCGGACCGCCCCCGACGGGTATGCCGCACCGCGCGGTGCGGCATTTGGGACCCCCGCGCGCCGAGGACGGAGTGTCGAGGAGCGTGAGCGTGCCATGGCTCAGCGGAACAGCTCAGGTCGCGGCGGGACTGCGACCAGGACGAAACGACAGGCTGGCAACCAGACGCCGGGTACTCCGGGAGTCTCCGAGTCGGAGATCTCCCGGATGCGGGTGGACGACATCCGTGGGCAGCTGCGCAAGCGGGGGGTCTCCGGGATCTCCGCACTGCGCAAGCCCGACCTGGTGAAACAGCTGGTGCGCTCGCTGCGGGCGGAGCGAGGCGGCGCCGCTCGGCGCAGCACCGGTCCGGCCGGCCGGGCCACCGGCACCAGGGCGTCGGCGGGTCGTGCCGCCGCGACGAAGAAGTCGGTGGCCAGGGCGGCGCCGAGCCGGGCGAAGGCCGCACCGGCGAACAAGAGCGCCCCAGCGAAGCGGGCCGCCGCGAAGAAGGCGACCGCCGCGAAGAGAACAACGCCTGCGAAGAAGGCGACTGCCCCGAGGAAGACCGTGGCGGCCCGAAAGACGACCGCCGCGCGGAAGACGGCGGTGGCCAAGAAGGCGCCTGCGGCCCGGAAGACGGCGGTCGCCAAGAAGGCGCCTGCGGCCCGGAAGACGGCGCCCGCACGGAAGGCACCGGCGAAGAAGGCCCCTGCGCGGCCGGCGGCGGCGAAACGCACGTCGGCTGCCAGCGGCGGTACGGCGGCTGGCGGGATCCGTACCGGGCGGAGCACCGCGCGGTCGGTCCGCAGTTCGCAGGTGATCTCGTCGACCGCGGATCGGCCGGAGCGCCCGGGGCGGAGTCTGGTCACCGCGAACCATGAGGTGATCCAGCAGTGGGCTCGGCGGCGCGGGGCGAAGCCGGCGACCATCGCCGGCACCGAACGGGACGGCCGGGCCGGGGTGCTGACCTTCAACATTCCCGGATACCGGGAAAGCGGCCGGATTCGCGAAATCACCTGGGATGAGTGGTTTCATACTTTCGACCTGCGCCGGCTGAACCTGATTTATCAGGAGCAGTTGCGCGACGGCCGCCCGAGTAACTTCTTCCGGACCGAGTCACCCGATCGGGAGGACGGTTGAGGTGTTTGCGGGAATGCCGGACGGGTACGCGGCTGTTGCCAAAGACCGAGGCCAGAGCACTGGCTACCGGCGAGTTGTGACCGGCGAAACAGCCGTTCCGGGTTGAATTCGCAATCCGGGCGAACTAACTTTATTGCACCGCACCACGCTTGGAAACGTTCGGGGGAGCGGCGGATCGATCAGATCCGCGCACCAGGCGAGGTGCGAGGGACGGGTGGATTAACCGTTGGGGGACGGTGCCCACCTGTTTGGACCGGCGGCGTGAGCGGGCGACGCTTACGGGGGTGAGTGTTGCCCGCCGCCGCCGGCCCCACTGCGGGCGCCCGCCACGACCTTCGGGGACGGGGCGGGCGCCTTGTGTATCTCGTACCTGATTAGTGGGGCGCGGGGGGGGGCTCCCGGTCGACGGCCCGGTGCAGCGCGGCGACGTGCCGCTCCCGGGGCGGCCCGGCGAGCAGGTGGCCCAACGCGGCCAGCAGGCCGAGCCCGCCCACGATCAGCCAGTGTCGGCCGCCGAGATACTGGAGGCTCACTCCGCCGAGCGTGGGGGCCACGAATGCCGCCGCCGGGAACGTCAGATAGAAGACCGCCTGGTACCGCGCCCGTAGCTGCGACGGTGCCAGGTCGGCGTTGATCTGCGCGTTGGGCGGGGCAGCGAGCATCGAGCCGACCGTCCAGACCACCGCGGCGACCAGGTAGACGGCCAACTCGTCGGCGACGGCGAGCGCGCCGAACCCGAGCGCGAGCAGCGCGGTGGAGGCCGCCAGCACGACGTGCTTGCGATGGCGGTCGATCAGCCGGGGCACGAACAGCTGCCCGAGCACGATCAGCGCGCCGCCGAGCGCCGCCACCAGCCCGTACGCCGAAGGGCTCAGGCCGTCCGCGCGCATGGCCAGCGGCATGATCGTCGAGGTCTGCTGGGTGAGCACGGCCAGCACGAAGGTGAGCCCGACGAAGACCAGGAAGATCCGGTCGGTCAGCGCGGTGAGCAGCCCCGGCTGCCGGAGCCGGACCGCTTTCGTCGCCAGCTCCGTCTGGGCGGGCCGCAGGGTCTCCGGCACCTTCCAGGCGATCACGGCGGCGGCGGCCAGGGTGGTGCCCGCGTCGACCAGGAACAGCGCGATGAAACTGGCCTTGGCCAGCACCCCGGCAAGCAGTGGTGCGATCGCCATGCCCAGGTTGAACGCCCAGAACTGGAGGTTGAACGCCCGCGAGCGGCGCGCCTCGGGCACCACGTCGACGATCGCCGCGACGAAGGCGGGGCTGGGCATCGAGTGCACCACGCCGATCAGCGCGGAGAGCACCGCGATCAGCGCCAAGGGTTTGCTGAAGGCGAGCGCCACCATCAAACCGGCGGTGGCCAGGTGGGCGGCGAGCAGAGTGGCCCGGCGGCCCCACCGGTCGGCAAGCACCCCGCCGAGCAGCACACCAGCGGCCCCACCGGCGCCGTACGCGCCGACCACCGCGCCGGCCACCGACACGCTGGCCCCGCGCACGTCGGTGAGGTACAGCGAGAGGAAGAGCATGGCGAACGCGCCAGCCCGGTTGATCAGCAGACCGGTCCAGAGGAACCAGAAGGTGGCGGGAAGCCCGCCGGCGGTGTCGTGCCACCAGCGCCGCAGGGCGTGCACCCGATCCCCTTACAGTTCAGCGTCTTAACTGTCCAGGCGTACTCTAGGTCAGATGGCCGCCGCCTCCGCGGGCTGCGGCGCCGCCGGCGGCACCGCGTTGACCGGTGCCAGCGCCGCGCCGGTGCGACGTAGCGCAACGGCACGCCGCTCCCGAGCCGGGCCGGACACCAGGTGGGCCACCGCGGTCACGGCGCCGATCGCGGCGCAGGCGTACCAGAGGGTGGCGTTGCCGGCGTGCTCGCGCACCACGCCGCCGAGGATCGGCGCGCTGGCCCCGGCGATCTGCCAGGAGAGGCCGAACACGCCCTGATAGCGGCCGCGCAGCTCGGCCGGGGAGAGCTCGGCGATGAGGGTCGAGTTGGACGGCGAGCTCAGCATCTCGCCGACCGTCCAGATCAGCACGGTCAGTCCGTAGAACCAGGCGGTGCCGGCGAACGCGGTCAGCCCGAACCCGACGCCCATCACCACGGCGGCCAGCGCGAGCACGTGCGAACGGCTGCGGCCCCGGATCAGCCGCGGGACGAAGAGCTGCCCGACCACGATGAGGATGCCGTTGAGCGCGATCACCGAGCCGTAGGTGGCCGGGCTGAGCCCGGAGTCGCCCATGGTGATCGGCAGCATCGAGATGTGTTGGAGGAAGACCAGCGCGGAGAGCAGGTTCAGCGCCACGAAGCCAAGGAAGATGCGGTCGGTGAGGATCGTCCGCAGGGCGCCGCGCGGGGCGGCGATCGGGGTCGGGCCGCCAGCGTGTCGGGTCTCCGGCACACGGATGAAGATGATCAGCGCGGTGATCAGCATGGTGCCCGCGTCGAGCACGAACAGCAGCAGGTAGTTGGCCTGCGCGGCGAACCCGGCGAGGATAGCGGCGCAGGCGAAGCCCAGGTTGAGTGCCCAGTAGTTGAGCGAGAAGGCGCGCATGCGGTCCTTCGCCGGCACCACGTCGATCATCATGGCCCCGAACGCGGGCCGGGCCGCCTCGGCGAACATGCCGAGCAGCAGCGCGCCCAGCGCCACCGCCCAGAAGTCCCGGGCCAGCCCGAGCGCGATCATGATGGCGGCCGCGCCGACGTGCGCGGTGAACAGCGTCGGCCGACGGCCCCACCTGTCGGCCAGGGTGCCACCGGCGGTGGTGCCGAACGCCCCACCTACGCCCCAGAGCCCGATCACCAGGCCAGCCTGGGACGCGGAGAAGCCGCGTTCCTGGGTCAGGTAGATGGCGAGAAAGATGAGGACGAACGAGCCGAGCCGGTTGATCAGGGTGCCGCTCCACAGGTACCAGAAAGTGGTTGGTAGCCCTCCGGTGGTGTCCCGGAACCAACTCTGCATCGTCCGCATATGGCGCCCCCGTGCAAGTAATGACCGACCTGACTACAACTCCTTACAACTCTAATCGTGGGAAGATCGACTGGGCATCAGGTTTTTCACGTGGTGGTCGTCACGACGGGTGCCCGCGTGTCCTGCCCGTGGGTGGGGCAGGATGATCCGCATGACTGCGAGCGAGGGGCCCACGGTGGGGACGCTGGTCCTGCTGCGGCACGGTGAGAGCGACTGGAACGCCAAGAACCTCTTCACCGGCTGGGTGGATGTTGACCTGACCGAAAAGGGCGAGGGTGAGGCGCGGCGCGGCGGCGAGCTGCTGCGCGAGCACGGCCTGCTGCCGGACGTCGTACACACCAGCGTGCTGCGTCGCGCGATCCGCACCGCCGAGCTGGCGTTGAACGCCGCCGACCGGCACTGGATCGCGGTGCGCCGGTCGTGGCGGCTCAACGAGCGTCACTACGGTGCCCTGCAAGGCAAGAACAAGAAGCAGACCCTCGACGAGTACGGCGAGGAGCAGTTCATGCTCTGGCGCCGCTCGTACGACACCCCGCCGCCGCCGATCGCCGACGACGACGAGTGGTCGCAGGTCGGCGACCCGCGGTACGCGCTGCTGCCGACGGAGCTGATGCCGCGTACCGAGTGCCTCAAGGACGTCGTCGACCGGATGCTGCCCTACTGGTACGACTCGATCGTGCCGGACATCCTGGCCGGGCGGACGGTGCTGGTGGCCGCGCATGGCAACTCGCTGCGCGCGCTGGTCAAGCACCTCGACCAGATCTCCGACGAGGCAATCGCCAAGCTGAACATCCCCACCGGCATCCCGCTGCGCTACGACCTCGACCCGCACCTGCGGCCGCTCACGCTGGGCGGCACCTACCTCGACCCCACGGCCGCGAAGGAAGCCGCCGCCGCCGTGGCAAACCAGGGCCGCTGAGCTGACGACGAAGGCCCCCGGGATCCCCGGGGGCCTTCGTCGTGCCTGGATCAGCTCGCCGAGGGCGAGTTCTCGCCGGTGATCAGGTAGATCACGTGCTCGCCGGCGTTGACCGCGTGGTCGGCGAAGCGCTCGTAGAAGCGGCCCAGCAGGGTGGCGTCGATCGCGGTCTCCACCCCGTACGGCCAGTCGTCGCCGAGCAGCACCGCGAACAGGTTCTTGTGCAGCTCGTCCATGGCGTCGTCGTCGCGGTCCAGCTCGCCGGCGAGGTCGGCGTCGGGCTTGGCGAGCACCGAGCCGATCTTCACGGCCATCCGGTCGGCGATCTCCGCCATCTCAGTGAAGATCGTCCGCAGCTCGGCCGGCACGGCGGGCGAGGGGTGCCGGCGCAGCGCGGTCTTCGCCACGTGGTCGGCGAGGTCGCCCATCCGCTCGAGGTCAGCGGCCACGTGCAGTGCGGTGATCATGGCTCGCAGGTCGGAGGCGACCGGCGCCTGTCGGGCGAGCAGGTCGCAGACCCGCTCCTCGACGTGTCGGTAGAGGTCGTCGATCTCGGCGTCCCGCTCGATGACCGTCTCGGCGGCCTGCCGGTCGGCGGTGAGCAGGGCCCGGGTGGCCTGGCGCATGGCGGCGCGGACGCCCTCCGCCATGTCCACCAGCAGTTGGCTGACGATCTGGAGGTCGGCCCGGAACTCGTCGCGCATCATCACGTCCTGTGGTCGGTCGCCGCCGACGGGTGCCGGCGCAGGGGTTGAGCAGGTGCGACGTCCACGGTAGGGGGGCGCGTACGGACCCCGGATGAACCACGGTGAACGACGCCAGACGCGGGGGTGAACATTCCCGAAAGTGAGGGTGGTTCGTCCTGGTCTGTGTGGTAGCCAGGTTAACAATGACCCTACGATCGCCGGGTGGAGTGGGCGGTGGCGGTCGTGGTGGCCGTGACGTTGGTGGCTGGGATAGCTGCCGGTCTCCTGCTGCCCCGGTTCCTGCCAGCGCGGGACGGTCGCTCCACGTCGACGGGGAGCGCCAGCTCCCGCTGGAGCAGGGGGAGGCCCGCGATAGCCGACGAGCAGCAGGCCGGGCTCGGCCGCCGGACGATCGACTCGCTCCGGGCCGGTGTCGTGGTGCTGGACACCGACGACGTTCCCGTCCTGATCAATCCGGCCGCCCGCGCGATGGGTCTGCTGCGCACCGGCAGCACGCCGGGCTCCATCGCCGCGCACCCGTTGATCCGTACTCTTGCCGGCCAGGTGCGGCGCACCGGGGTACGGCGCGAGATCGAGCTCGACCTGCCCCGGGGTCGCGACAGCGCGGGGGAGAACCCGCTCGGCGTGCACCTGCGGGCCATGGGCATCGGCAACGGCTTCATCGCCGTGGAAGCGGTCGACGTGACCGAGTCGCACCGGCTGGCCCGGGTGCGACGCGACTTCGTGGCCAACGTGAGTCACGAGCTCAAAACCCCGATCGGGGCGCTCCAACTGCTCGCCGAAGCGCTGCTGGACGCCACCGAGCCCGCCGACGCCGCGACGCCCGACCTCTCCGAGGACCTGGTCGCCGCCCGCCGGTTCGCCGAACGGATCCAGCACGAGTCGACCCGGCTGGGCCGGCTCGTGCAGGAGCTGCTGGAGCTGACCCGGTTGCAGGGCGCCGAGCCGCAGCCGCCCCCGGAGCCGGTGGCGGTCGACTGGGTGATCGCCGAGGTCGTCGACCGGACACGCACCACGGCCTCCGCCCGGGGCGTCGAGGTGGCGGTGACCGGTGAGCGTGGCCTCACCGCGTACGGCAGCGACACCCAGCTCGCCACGGCGGTGGCGAACCTGGTCGAGAACGCCATCAACTACTCGGGCGAGGACACCACGGTTCGGATCAACCTGTCCGGTGACGACGAGCACATCGAGATCGCCGTCGCTGACCAGGGCATCGGCATCGCGCCGACGGACGTGGACCGGGTCTTCGAACGGTTCTACCGGGCCGATCAGGCCCGCTCGCGTGCCACCGGCGGCACCGGGCTCGGCCTGGCGATCGTGAAACACATCGCGAGCAACCATGGCGGACGGGTCGAAGTGTCGAGCACTCTTGGTGGTGGGTCGACGTTCACCCTACGGCTGCCCGCCCGACCATCGGACGACCTGCTGGCGACACTGCCGCCGGTTGGGATCGAGACCGGTCCGGCCGAGCTACGGCAGGTCTGACAGCAATGAAAGGAAATCCCCGTTGAGCCGCGTACTGGTGGTCGAAGACGAGGAGTCGTTCTCCGACGCCCTGTCGTACATGCTCCGTAAGGAGGGTTTCGAGGTCTCGGTCGCCGCGACCGGCACCTCCGCCCTCACCGAGTTCGACCGCACCGGCGCCGACATCGTGCTGCTCGACCTGATGCTGCCCGAGATGTCGGGGACCGAGGTCTGCCGGCAGCTTCGGCAGCGCTCGGCCGTGCCGATCATCATGGTCACCGCGCGGGACAGTGAGATCGACAAGGTCGTCGGCCTGGAGATCGGCGCCGACGACTACGTCACGAAGCCGTACTCGCCCCGGGAGCTGGTCGCCCGGATCCGGGCGGTGCTGCGTCGGCAGAGCCCGGAGGTGGCCGAGGCGGGCGCCCCGACGCTGGCCGCCGGACCGGTCCGGATGGACATCGAGCGGCACGTGGTGACCGTCGACGGCGGTGCCGTGCAGCTGCCGCTCAAGGAGTTCGAGCTGCTCGAGCTGCTGCTGCGCAACGCCGGCCGGGTGCTGACCCGCGGCCAGCTCATCGACCGGGTCTGGGGTGCCGACTACGTCGGTGACACCAAGACACTGGACGTGCACGTCAAGCGCCTGCGCTCCAAGATCGAGCCGGAGCCGTCCGCGCCGCGCTTCATCGTCACCGTCCGGGGTCTGGGCTACAAGTTCGAGCCGTGATCGGCCCGTCCGAAGGGGGTCCACGCTCGGCGTGGGCCCCCTTCGGGCTGTCGGTGGTCGGTCAGCGGACGACCTTGACGTTGAAGATGTCGGTGCCGAGCCGGCCGTAGAGCCGCAGCCAGAGTGGCAGCAGCATCTCGGTGCCCCGGGCGGTGGAGAGGTCACCGAGGTCGATCACGTCGGCGTGCCCGAAGCTGACGAGCAGGCCGGTGACGATCCGCTTGGCCTCCGCGTCGTCGCCGGAGACGAAGACGGTGTGCGCGCCCTCGACGAGCTGGCGCGGACGCACCATCAGCTCGGCGGTCAGCGTGTTGAGTGACTTGACCACCTTGGCCTCGGGAAACTCTCGCTGGATCCGCTCGGCGAGCGAGTCGGTGTTGAGCATCGACAGGGTGGGTGGAAAGCCGGCGCTGAAGTCGAGCGGGTTGGCGATGTCGAGCAGGACCTTGCCGGCCAGGTTCGCCGCGCCGGCCGCGGCGAGTGCCGGGAGGGAGCCGTTGCCGTTGGTGGCGTTGACCACCAGCTCGGCAGCGGCGGCGGCCTCGGCCAGGGTGGCCAGGCCGACCTCGGGGTGCTGCGCCGCCCAGGTGGCGTGCTCGCCGGCCCGGGTGGCCGCGACGTCGCGGGTGCCGATGGTGACCTGATGGCCCAGCTCCGCTGAGCGGGCGGCGATGGTCCGGCCGACCGAACCGGTGCCGAGAACTGCGATGCGCATGGTGATCGTTCCTCCGTCAGGGGGCCTCGCGCCCGGTTGCGGACAAGCTAACAGACAGGTCTGTCTACTGCTGCCCCGTCGAGGCCCGCGCCGGCTGGAAGGGGTAGACGGGGCTGTCTGTAGGATCGGGCTGCCACCAGCACGTTGAGGGAGTACCGATGCCTGCGCCTCGCACCCCGGCCGGCGCGGCCCGGGACCGGATCCTGGACACCGCGTTCCGGCTCTTCTACGCGCACGGGCCCCGCGGAGTGGGGGTGGACACCGTCATCGCCGAGTCGGGCGTGGCGAAGGCGACGCTCTACAAGCACTTCCCGCGCAAGGACGATCTCGTGCTGGCGTACCTCGACAAGGTCGACCAGGCGTGGTTCGGCGCGTTACGGGCCGCCGCCCGGGATGCCGGGGACGAGCCGCGCGCGCAGTTGATCGGGATGTTCGACGCGCTCGCCGGTGCCTGCCGCCGGGACGGCTACCACGGCTGCGCATTCATCAACACCGCCGCCGAGTCGCCCGCCGGCAGTGCCGTGCACGCCCGTACGGTCGAGCACAAGACCGTCGTCCGGGCCTGGGTGACCGACCTGGCCCGGCGCGCCGGCGCGGCCGATCCGGACCTGCTCGCCCGGCAGCTCACCCTGCTGCTCGACGGCGGACTGGCCGGTGGCGTGCTGGACGCTGACCCGGCGATCGCCGACGCGGCCCGGCACAGCGCCCGCACCCTGGTCGACGCCGCCCTCCGCTGACCACTTCCCCGACCAGGATCAGCGGAACCGGGTCAGATCTCGTCGGCGGGGTGCGGGGCCACCATGCCCTGCTTGGTCCGGATCGCGCACAGCTCGGCCAGCCGCTCGTACGCGGGCGCGCCGATCAGCGCGGTCAACTCCGGCCCGTACGAGAGATACATCGGCTCGGTCCCGACGTGCGCCTCCGTCGAGGAGGTGCACCACCAGTCCAGGTCGTGCCCACCGGCGCCCCAGCCCCGGCGATCGAACTCGGACAGCGTGGAGACCAGCACCTTGCTGTTGTCCGGTCGCTTGACCCACTCCTGGTCCCGCCGGATCGGCAACTGCCAGCAGACGTCCGGCTTGTATTCCAGCGGATGCACCCCGTCGCGCAGGGCCTGGGCGTGCAGCGCGCAACCGCCGCCACCGGCGAAACCGGCGTCGTTGAGGAACACGCACGGGCCGTCGGCGTCCTGGGTGGCCGTCCGGCGGGCCGGGGTCTTGCCGTCGACGGTGTCCTCGTCGGTCCAGTTCTTGAACCCGCGCCGAAAGTGCTGCCAGGTCGACGGGGTGAGCCGCTTGACGGCGTTGCGGACCCGCTTCTCGTCATCGGAGTCGGTGAAGAACGCCCCGTGCGAGCAGCAGCCGTCGGCTGCCCGACCGGCGATGATGCCGTGGCAGCCCTGGCCGAAGATGCAGGTCCAGCGGGAGAGCAACCAGGTCAGGTCGGCCCGGATCAGGTGGGTCTCGTCCGCCGGGTCGGCAAACTCGAGCCACTCCCGGGGGAAGTCCAGCGGCACCTCGCGGCTGCGCGGATCACCCGGGTCGTCCACCAGCACGCGGAGCTCCATCGTCACCCGGACCAGCGTACGCGTGGTCACGTCTGTGGGCCGGTGAGCCGCGGAAACATGTTGCACCTAGGGTCTTCCCCATGCGACTGGGTGTCCTCGACGTCGGATCCAACACCGTGCACCTCCTGGTGGTGGACGCGCACCACGGCGCGCACCCGTGGCCGGCGCACTCGGAGAAGGTGGTGCTGCGGCTGGCCGAGCAGATCGGCCCGGACGGCGCGTTGACCGACGCGGGCGCGGACAGCCTGGTCAAGGCGGTCAGCATGGCCAAGACGGCGTCCACCGGGCTGGAGGCTGACGACCTGATCGCGTTCGCCACCTCCGCGGTTCGCGACGCCACCAATGCCGCCGAGGTGCTGGCGCGGGTCCGGGAGGAGACCGGCGTACGCCTGGCGGTGCTCTCCGGCGCGGACGAGGCGCGGATGACCTTCCTGGCCGTACGGCGCTGGTTCGGCTGGTCGGCGGGGCGACTGCTGGTGCTGGACATCGGCGGCGGCTCGCTGGAGATCGCCGCCGGAATCGACGAGGACCCGGACGTCGCGGTCTCGCTGCCGCTCGGCGCCGGCCGACTGTCCCGGGAGCGGCTGCGGGTCGACCCGGCCAGCGCGGCGCCGCCGACGGCCGAGGCCGTCGAGAAGCTGCGGGAGTACGTGGACGGTCGGCTGGACAAGGTGCTCGACCAGATCACCCAGGTGGGCTGGGAGCGGGCGGTGGCCACCTCGAAGACGTTCCGCACCCTGGCCCGGTTGGCCGGGGCGGCGCCGTCCGGTGCCGGGCTCTGGGTGCGGCGCAGCCTCACCCGTGCCGGGTTGCGGCAGGTCATCGGCTTCATCCGGCACATCCCGCCGGCCCAGCTCATGGAGCTGGAGGGCGTCAGCGCGGGCCGGGCCCACCAACTGCTGGCCGGCGCGGTGGTCGCCGAAGCGGTGATGCGCCGCCTGGATCTGGACGCGTTGGACATCTGCCCGTGGGCGCTGCGTGAGGGAGTCATCCTCCGTCGGCTGGATCAACTCGAACCGATCTGATCGCGCTCCCGGGCTACCCTGGCTGATGTGACTTCCCGCGTTCCGGTGCTTCTGTCCAGCTCGTCGGTCTTCCCCGAGCCGACCGCGGCGGCGTTTCAACTGGCCGCGGCGCTCGGCTACGACGGTGTCGAGGTGATGGTCTGGACCGACGTGGTCAGCCAGGACGCGGGCGCGCTGCGCGGCCTGTCCGCGCACTACGACGTGCCGGTGCTCTCGGTGCACGCGCCCTGCCTGCTGGTCACTCAGCGGGTCTGGAGCCCGGATCCGTGGGAGCGGCTGCGCCGGGCCGCCGAGCTGGCCGAGACACTGGGGGCGCCCACCGTCGTGGTGCACCCGCCGTTCACCTGGCAGCGGGACTACGCGCGCGGGTTCGTCGACGGTCTGGAGCGGATCGCGGCCCGGTTCAGTGGGTTGCGCTTCGCGGTGGAGAACATGTACCCGGTGCGGATGGCCGGCCGCCAGTTCGTCCCGTACGTCCCGGGTTGGGATCCCACCGACACCGGCTACCCGTCGTACACCCTTGATCTGTCGCACTGCGCGGCCTCGCACAGCGACCCGCTGGAAATGGCCGACCGGATGGGCACCGGGTTGGCGCACGTCCACCTCGGCGACGGCACCGGTGAGGGCCGCGACGAGCACCTGGTGCCCGGGCGCGGCACGCAGCCCTGTGGGGAGCTGCTCTCCTCGCTGGCCGGGCGGGGTTTCACCGGAGCGGTCGCGGTGGAGGTGGCCACCCGGGGCGCGAAGAGCCGCGCGGTGCGCGAGGCGGACCTGCGCGCCGCGCTGGAATTCGCCCGTCAGCACCTGAACGCGCCGTCCCCGGTCGACGCCTGACCCGCCCCGTTGAGTGGGGCCGACCGGGCGTCGACCGGCGCGCCGTCAGCTGACCGGAGTCAGCGAATCGGCGCCGGCGGTCGGCTGGGGGGCCACCGTCACCTGCTCGCCGATCGCGGCCCGCTTGCGCGCCCGGTGTGCCGCCACGTGCGAGCGGGTGGCGCAGCGCTCGGAGCAGAACCGCCGGCAGCAGTTGGACGAGGTGTCGAGGTAGACGTTGCCGCACCGCTCGTCGGCGCAGACGCCGAAGCGGGCGCTGCCGTACTCGCAGAGCCAGACCGAGAGCCCCCAGACAGCCCCGGCCAGGTACTCCGCGCTGACGGACGCGCCCCGGCTGGTCACGTGCATGTGCCAGTCGCTGGAGTCGTGACCGGAGATGCGCGGCTGCACGGGGTACGCCTCGAGCAGCGCGTTCAGCTCCGTCACCGCCTGGGCGTCCCGCCCCGAGGTGCCGTACTCGAAGACGTCGCGCAGCCGCTTCTGCGCCCGCCGGAAGGTTGCGACATCCCGGTCGGCGACCTCGTCGCGCATCCAGGCGTTGTCGTCGGGGAAGATGGCCCGCAGGTCGTCGAGGTCGTCCAGGCGTGCGTTGACCAGGTCAACGCCGGTCCGGGCGTACGCGTCGAAGTTCACGCCTCCAAAGGTAGACGACTCATGGGGTGCGCGGCGCGTCGATGTAGTGCGGCAGGAAGCGCGCGTACCCGTCGGTGATCAGACTCTTGCTCTCCCGTACCCCCACGCCGGCCGACTCGCCGTCGACGATCCAGCTGCCCAGCACCACCCGGTTGCCCGCGAACTGTGGCAGTGCCCGGAACTCCTGGTAGCACCAGCCCTCGTCGCCGTAGATCCCCGGGTTGGTGATCTCCTGCTCGCCCGTGACGATGCGCACCGAGCCGCCCTCACGACCGAGCAGGGGCTTGACGACGTACTCCGGCATGCCGCGCGGCGAGTCGAGGTACGCCGGGAGCAGGTACTCGTGGCCGGGGTACAGCTCCCAGAGGACCGCGAGCAGCGCCTTGTTGGACAGCAGCAGCTTCCAGGCCGGCTCGATCCAGGTGGTCGGGGTGCCCGGGTCCACGGCTGCCGGCCCGTACGGCTCTGCCAGCATCCACTCCCAGGGGTAGAGCTTGAAGCAGGTGGTCACCGGGCGGTCGTCGCGGTCGACGAAGCGCCGGCCGTCCCAGCCGATCTCCTGGATCGGCAGCAGCTCCACGCCGAGGCCGGCCTGCCGCGCGGTCTCGGCGAGGTAGCCGGCGGTCATGTGGTCCTCGCCGGACTCCTCCTCGTTCGACCAGACCACGTGCACCCGGGGATCGTGCAGCCCGGCCCCGATCTTGGCCCAGGCGCCGACCAGCCGCTCGTGCAGGCTGTTCCACTGGTCGAGCTCCGGTCGGGTCTGCTCCAGCCAGAACCACTGGATGATGCTCGCCTCGACCAGCGCGGTCGGGGTGTCCGCGTTGTACTCCAGCATCTTCGGTGGCCAACTGCCGTCGTAGGCGAGGTCGAAGCGCCCGTAGAGGGTGGGTGGCGCCTCGCGCAGCGACCGGGCCACCGCCTCGGCCGCCCAGGCCGGGATGCCGAACTCGGCGTACCGGCCCTGGGTCACCACGTGCTCGGCGGCGGCCACCGACATCCGGTGCAGCTCCTCGGTGGCCTCCTCCAGCCGCAGCACCTCGTCCAGGTCGAAGGCGTACGCGGCGGTCTCGTCCCAGTACGACATGATGCTGCCGTCGGGCAGCTCGGTGTCGACGTAGACCAGCCCCTGGGCGCGGATGGTGGCGTCCCAGTCGGGTCGTGGCGCGACCGACTCCCGGCGCACCTCAGCCGCCGCAGGAGGCGAGGTGGGTGCCGAACCCGCCACGGTCGGGCAGAGCGGCGGTCGTCGGCTCGGAGGCGGCACGCTCGGGGGCCGGAGCGGAGACCCGCATCGCCAGCGCGACCGTGTCACCGCCGCCGACCGGCCCGAGGGCGCAGTCGTCGTCATCGTCGTCGTCCGAGGTCATGTTGCAGCCGGAGAGGGCGAGCGCGAGAACGGTGAGCGCGCCGAGCTGCACGGAGGCCGACCGCAGTCGGCGGCGGGGGCGTTGGTCCACGGCATCGTTGTAGCCGATCGACGCCACCGCCGCCGCCCCGCCCCGCGCGAAAGTGGTCCGGCGCCGGTGCCCGGCCGCCCCTCGGCAGGGGCCCCCGCAGGGGCGTTACGCTCGGCTCATGCTCCGTTCCGTCATCCTCGCCGCCTCCCGGTCATCCCAGGTCGAGCGGCTCGTCGCGACTGCCCCGTTCACCCGGGACGTCGTCCGCCGGTTCGTCGCCGGCGCCGCCACCGACGACGCGTTGCGCGCGACCCGCGACCTCGTCGACAACGGCCTGGCGGTCACCCTCGACAACCTGGGTGAGGACACCGTCACCCCTGAACAGGCCATCGCCACCCGGGACGAATACCTGAAGCTGCTGAAGATGCTCGGCGGGGCCGGGCTCACCCCGGCCGCCGAGGTGAGCGTGAAGCTCTCCGCCCTCGGCCAGATGTTCGACGAGCAGTTGGCGTACGACAACGCGCGGGCGATCTGCACGGCGGCCGATGCGGCGGGCACCACGGTCACCCTGGACATGGAGGACCACACCACCACCGACTCGACGCTGGAGGTGCTGGGCAAGCTGCGCAAGGATTTCCCGTCGACCGGCGCGGTGCTCCAGGCGTACCTGCGCCGGACCGAGTCGGACTGCCGGGAGCTGGCCTCCGCCGGCTCGCGGGTGCGGCTGTGCAAGGGCGCCTACAAGGAGCCCGAGTCGGTGGCGTACCAGTCGGCCCGCGAGGTGGACAAGTCCTACGTCCGCTGCATGAACGTCCTGATGTCCGGCGACGGGTACCCGATGCTGGCCACCCACGACCCGAGGATGATCGCCATCGGTGAGGACCGGGCCCGCTGGTTCGACCGGGGGCCGGAGCGCTTCGAGTTCCAGATGCTCTACGGCATCCGCCCCGAGGAGCAGGCCCGGCTGGCCGGCGAGGGCTACACCGTGCGCACCTACGTCCCCTACGGCGACGAGTGGTACGGCTACCTGATGCGGCGGCTCGCCGAGCGCCCCGCCAACCTGGTCTTCTTCGGCCGCGCCCTGATCTCCAAGAAGTAGTCCCCACGATTCGGCCGACGGGCCGGCGGTGACCCCCTGTGGTCCTGCCGGCCCGTTCGTATCTCCGACTTGACGAACGTGGCTAACAAGGTTAGCTTTAAAGCTATGACAGCTAGCCAGGTGCGGCGGGACGGCGGACACATCGCGTACGAGGTGCAGGGGGAGGGCCCGCTGGTCGTGCTCTCGCACGGCATGGGTGAGAATCGGGCGAGCTTCCGACACCTGGTGCCGCTGCTGGTCGCGGCCGGCCACCGGGTCGCCTCGGTGGACGTCCGGGGGCACGGGGAGTCCAGCGCCGGCTGGCCCACGTACGCCCCGGCCGAGGTGGGCGCCGACCTGCTGGCCGTGGTCCGCCAGATCGACGCCGGGCCGGCCGTGTTGGTCGGCAGTTCGTCCAGTGCGGCGGCGGTGGTCTTCGCCGCGACCGACGCGCCCGACCTGGTTGCCGGCATCGTGCAGATCGGCGCGTTCGTCGGCCAGAAGATGAACCCACTGATCCGGTTGGCCCAGACCGTCGTGCTGCGCAGCCCTCGACTGTTCGGGATGTTCCACAACACGCTCTTCCCGGTCCATCGGCCCGCCGACGACGCCGCGTACCGCAGGTCGATGGTGGCCAACCTGCGCGAGCCCGGCCGGATGGCCGCGGTGCGCGGTGTGATCGCGCCGGTCGAGCCGCACTGGACCGACCGGGCCGTTGCGGTCGAGCAGCCGGTGTTGGTGCTGATGGGAGCCAAGGACCCGGACTTCCCCGACCCGGGCGCCGAGGCGCGGGCCGCCCGGCGGCTGTTCCGCACCGCCGAGGCCCGGATGATCGAGGAGTCCGGGCACTACCCGCACGCCGACCGGCCGCAGCGGACGGCGGACGAACTGCTCGGCTTCCTGGCGGTCTGCGCCAGTGCCTAGGGTCGGGCTCAACCAGCAGGCCGTGGTACGGGAGGCCGCCCGGCTGGCCGACGAGGTCGGCTACCAGCAGCTCACGCTGGCCGCGCTCGCCGGGCGGCTCGGCGTGGCGCTGCCCAGCCTCTACAAGCACGTCCGTGGGGCGGACGAGCTGGCCCAGAAGCTCTCCGCGTTGGCCACCGCCGAGCTGGCCGACGAGCTGACCACCGCCGCCGTCGGCCGAGCCGGCGTGGACGCGCTACAGGCGATGGCCAGCGCGTACCGCGACTACGCCAAGCGGCACCCCGGCCGCTACCCGGCCACTCAGCGGGCGCCCGACCCGGCCGACCCCGAGCACGTCGTGGCGGGCGAGCGGGCGGTCGGCGCCATCTACGCGGTGCTCCGCGGCTACGGGCTCACCGGCGACGACGCCGTGGACGCCACGAGAGCGCTGCGCAGCGCCCTGCACGGGTTCGTGGCGCTCGAGCTGGGCGGTGGGTTCGGCCTGCCCCGCGAGGTCGACCGTTCGTACCACCAGCTGGTCGCCAGCCTGGACACATCCTTCCGTTCCTGGCCCGGCACCCGGCAGGCTGCGGACCAGCAGGAGCAGGGGTGACGACCGTGATCCGAGGGCTCGCGCTGCTGTTGATCTTTCTATTGGAGCTCGCCGTGCTGGCGATCGGTGTGCGCTGGGGCTGGTCCCTGAACGCCCCCACCGCCGTCCGGCTGGCCGCCGCCATCGGTGTTCCGCTGCTGCTCGCGGGGCTCTGGGGTGCTCTCGGCTCGCCGCGGGCCCCGGTGTCGCTGCCACCGCCGGCCAAGTACGCGTTCCAGGTCGGCTGGTTCGTGGTCGGCGGCGGGATGCTCGCCCTGCTCGGGCACGCGTGGCTCGGCCTGGCCGTGGTCGTCGTCTGGGCCGTCGTCACATTTCTGCTGCACCGCGCCGCCTGATCCATCCGACCGCCGCCGGGGCGGTACCGGCCTCGCCTGTGCCGCCGATTGGTCGTACCCTTCGGCGGGTGACTGACGGGGTGCGGCAGCTTGCGCCGCGGCGGCTCTGGCCGCTGTGGACGGTGCTCGTGGTGGTCGTCCTGCTGCTGGGCTGCGGCCTGCCAGCGCTGCTCGTGGTGGGCGTGATCCGGGAGTCCGGCAGCCGCGCCACAATCAGCCGGTTCGGTGCCTCGGCGGCCGACGACCCGGCCACCGAGGTGGCCCGCGGGCTTTCCGACCGGATGACCGCGCAGCTCCAACGGCAGTCCACCGCGTTGGTCGGCGGCGACCGGGCCGGCTACCTCGCCGTCGCCGAGGCCCCCGCGCACGCCGACCTGCGCCGCCGCTTCGCCGCGCTGCGCGCGCTCAAGGTGACCGTCTGGCGGGCCGAGCCGAGCGGCCTGCCCGTGCCCGTCGAGGGCAAGCCGGGCGAGTGGCGGCTGCTCGTGCGCTTCCAGTACTGCTTCGTGGCACCGACCTGCCAGCCCAGCCCCGTGCTCATCGGCACCCGCTGGCGGGAGAACGGCGACCAGCCCCTGCTGGTCGCCCTCGAGGAGTCCAAGTCGGTGGAGACCGGCACCCGGCCCTGGGAGGTCAGCGACCTGGCCGTGGCGATCGGCGCGCGGACCATCGTCGCCACGACCCCGGCGCTGCGCGGCAAGCTGCCCAGCCTGCTCGCCCAGGCCGAAGCGGCGGCCAAGGTCGCCGACGGGTACGTGGTGACCGGGTCGCCACCGGACCGGTACCGGATCTTTTACGCCGGTCCCGCCGAGTGGAAGCGCTGGTACGGCGGCGGCCGGCCACAGTGGACCGGCGGTTACGCGGTGACGGTGGGCGGCGGCCACCACGAGGTGGTGCTCAACGCCGACGGCCTGCCCAGCAGCGGCACCGACGACCTGCTCCGACACGAGCTGACCCACGCGGCCTCGCTGCCCGAGCGCGGCTACCCGGGCAAGGCGACCTGGTGGCTGGTGGAGGGGCTGGCCGAGTTCGCGGGCGCCGGCGGGCAGCCGATCGACCGGTACGAGGGGCTCGCCGAGGTGCGCAAGCTGGTCCAGAGCAGTTGGGACGGTCGGCTGGAGGGCATCACCCCCGCCGACGACGCCCCGGCCGAACGCGTCGGCGGCAGCTACGGTGTCGGCTACCTCGCCGTCCGACACCTCGTCGACCGCTACGGGCCGGAGCGGCTACTCACCTTCTTCAAGGCCGTGCTGCACGAGCGCAAGACGCTCGATGTCGCCGCCGAGCAGGCGTTCGGCGAGCGGTGGTCGGTGCTGCACGACGAGTGCGTCGCGTCCGTCCGCGCCGCCGTCGCCTGAGGGCGGGCGGCCGGCCGCCGTCGATGCGCTGGGGGTGACCCGTACCATCGATGGGTGCGCCGCACCCAAACGCCGCGGCCCTCCAGAGCCACGCGGCCTCGCCTGCTCACCGCCCTGACCGCCATCGCCGTCCTCACCGCCACCACCGCCGCTTCCTGCGGCGACGACGACCCCGACTTCGCGCTGGCCTCGGCGGCCCGAAACCCGGTGACCGAGGTGATCGACGCTCCGGCGACCGTCACCGCACGGGCCGCCGCCACCCTGACCGCTCCCGCCGACGGCACCCTGGCCAGCATGCCGGTCCAACCCGGCCAGCGCGTCAAGCGCGGTCAGGTGCTCGCGGTCGTCGCCTCACCCTCGGCCCAGGATCGGCTGCGTCAGGCCCGGGAGGCGCTGGCCGCCGCGAAGCGGGCCGGCCGGGGTGTCTCCACCGGTGAGCTGAGCGGCAGCCGGCGCGGCACGGACAAGGCCGCCGACGACGCGTTCGACGCCGCCCGGAAGGCCGCCGAAAAGATCGCCGACCCGCAGGTGCGCGACGCGCTGATCGCCCAGGTGACCTCCGCGCAGCGGCAGTACGCCGCCGCCGCCCGCAGCGCCGACGAGGCCGTCCGCGCGGTGCAGCGGGGCATCAGCGGGCTGAACTCCGCCGTCGGCGCACTCTCCGCGGCGCAGCGCCTCCAGGCCCAGCAGGCGTACGACCTGGCGAAGGCGACCGTCGACGCGCTGACCCTGCGCGCCCCGATCGCCGGCGTGGTGCAGCCTGGCGGCACCCGGGCCGGCAGCGGCTCGCCCGGTGATCTCGCCGGGCTGCTGGCACAGGCCGGTGGCGCTCAGGCGGCCGGGATCGACCCGTCGGTGCTGGCCGGCCCCAACCAGGGTGGGCCGCCTGCTGGCGTGGACGACGCGGTGGCGGTCGGCGGCCGGGTCACCGCCGGCACGCCGGTGCTCACCGTGGTCGACACCGGGCAGCTGGGCCTGCTGGCCGAGGTCGACGAGACCGACGTGCTGCTGGTGCGTGCGGGGGTGGCCGCCACGGTCGAGTTGGACGCCGTCGGTGGCGCCACCTACGACGCCGCGGTCCGCTCGGTCGACGTGCTCCCCACCAGCTCCGCGCAGGGCGGGGTGACCTATCGGGTACGCCTCACGCTGGGCGCCGGGAAGCTGGCCGAGGACGAGCCGGCCCCGGCACCGCGCCCTGGCATGAACGCGATCGTCCACCTGCGGGTCCGCGAGGCCGCCGACGCGGTGACCGTTCCCGCCTCGGCGGTGTTCTCGGCCGACGGGCGGGACGCGGTCTGGGTGGTCCGCGACGGCAAGGCGGGCCGGGCGGCGGTGACGGTGGGTGTGCAGGGGTCAGACCTGGTGCAGATCCTCAACGGCGTGCAGGCCGGCGACCGGATCGTGGTGCGCGGCACCGACCAGGTACGCGACGGCCAGGAGGTGCGGTGACCGGACCCGCCGTGCCGGTCCTGGACGGCGAACGCGTACCCGCGATCGAGGCGGTGGACGTGTCCCGGACGTACCAGCTGGACGGGTTGTCGGTCGAGGCGCTGCGCGGGGTGTCCCTGACGGTCGCGCCGGGCGACTACGTGGCGCTGGTCGGCCCGTCCGGCTCCGGCAAGTCCACCCTCATGCACCTGCTGGGCGGGCTCGACCGGCCGACCGGCGGCCGGCTGGTGATCGGCGGGCGGGACGTCAACGCCCTCTCCCCACCGGAGATGGCCACCCTGCGCAACGAGACGATCGGCTTCGTCTTTCAGGCGTTCCACCTGCTGGCCCGCACCTCGGCGGTGGACAACGTGGCGTTGCCGTTGGTCTACCGGGGTGTGCCGGCCCGGCAGCGAAGGGAGCGGGCCGCGGCGATGCTCGGTCGGGTCGGCCTCGGGCACCGGCTCGACCACCGGCCCAACCAGATGTCCGGCGGCGAGCAGCAGCGCGTCGCCATCGCCCGCGCTCTGGTCACCGAGCCGACGGTGCTCCTGGCCGACGAGCCCACCGGCAACCTGGACAGCGTCACCGGCGCTGCCGTGCTGGAGCTGCTGGAGCGGCTGAACGCCGAATCGGGGGTGGCGCTGGTGATGGTCACCCACGACCAGGAGGTGGCGGCTCGGGCCCGTCGTCGGATCACCATGCGCGACGGCGAGGTGGTGGCGGACAGCGCCACCCCTCGAACCCCGCTTCATGATCGACCGCTGTCCGACGACAACGGTCGACCTGCGACACTGGTCCCCGCTCCCAGCGCGGAGCCCCGGTCCGCGTCCGGACGGGGACCGGGGCACCCGCCCGGTGGCTTCGGGGGGGCCGCCGGGGCCGCCGGGCGCCTTCCGCGCTCGCCCGCCGCCACGGACCCTGCCGTCGACGCGGCGGACCACGCCGCCGGGGGGAGCGGGTCGTGAGGATCGCCGAGGCGTGGCGGGTGGCGCTGGACGCGCTCCGGGCCAACCGGCTGCGCAGCGCGCTCACCATGCTCGGAGTGATCATCGGGGTGGCCTCGGTGGTGCTGCTGGTGGCCATCGGCACCGGCACCAAGCAAAAGGTGGAACAACAGGTCGAGGGGCTCGGCTCCAACCTGTTGCTGGTGGTGCCCGGCAAGATCGAGGTGGGCACCGCACCGGTGGTCTCACCGCTGACGCTCAAGGACGTGGACGCGGTCTCCCGGGTCGTCGGTGATCCGGAGCGGGTCGCGGTCACCGTCGCGTCCGGGGCGACCGCGCGGGCCGGTACGCGCTCCGACTTCACCACCGTGCAGGGCGTCCTGGAGACCACCCCGGCGGTGTTCACCCGTTCGCTGGCCAGGGGCCGCTACCTCACGAGGACGGATGTGGACACCAGCCGGCGGGTCGCGGTCCTCGGCAACTCGGTGGCCCGCGCCCTCTTTCCTGACCGCGACCCGCTCGGCCAGCAGGTGACGCTCGCGGGCGTGCGGTTCCGGGTGATCGGCGTCTTCACGCCGCTCGGGCAGAGCCTCGGCGTCGACCGGGACGACGAGGTGCACGTGCCGGTGACCGCAGCGCAGCGACTCTGGGGCACCCAGCGGGTGGACGGCATCGCCGTGAAGGCACCGGACCGGGAGCGGATCGACGAGTTGGGCGAGCGCATCGTCGCCGAATTGAGCCGGCGGCACCCGGACACCGAGTTCAGCGCCGTCACCCAGCAGCAGATCCTCGGTGTACTCGGCGACATCCTCGGCGTGCTCACCGGCGTGCTGGCCGCCATCGCCGGCATCTCGCTGCTCGTCGGCGGGGTCGGGGTCTCCAACATCATGCTGGTCAGCGTTCGGGAGCGGACCCGGGAGATCGGGCTGCGCAAGGCCGTCGGCGCCCGTCCCCGCGACATCGGCGTGCAGTTCCTCCTGGAGGCGGTGCTGCTCACCTCGATCGGTGGCCTGACCGGGATGGCTCTCGGCGTCGGCACCGCACTCGTGGTGGACGCGCTGTCCCCGATCCCGGCGGCGATCACCTGGTGGTCGCTGACGCTCGCCTTCGGCGTCTCGGCCGTGGTCGGCATCGTCTTCGGGGTGGTGCCCGCGCAACGGGCCGGCCGACTCGACCCGGTGGTCGCGCTGCGCGCCGAGTGAGTCGGTACGCGCCGGACCGCAACCGGACGTCGGTCGCAGGCAGGGAGATATCGGGAGCGCGGATCGGGTGAACCGGCGGCCGACACATGATCAGTTGTACGAAGGGATCGCGCCGGTCACAGCCGTCCCGCTACCGTACTGGTAACACGCGCGTCGCCGGCCCGGCCCGGAGCATCCGTCGGGTTGGCACGCGCCGGGCATGGGATGGGTCGGTGAGCCATGGCCGGGTCGCAGTCCGACGGACGGCTGTCGGAGGTCAAGTTCCTTACCGTCGCCGAGGTGGCGACAGTCATGCGGGTGTCGAAGATGACGGTCTATCGCCTGGTGCACAGCGGTGAGCTCACCGCGGTGCGGGTCGGCCGGTCATTCCGGGTGCCCGAGCACGCGGTGCACGAATACCTGCGGGGCGCCTTCCAGGAGACCGCCTGAGCTACCGGGCCGCTGCCCGAGTGCGACGTGACGGGCGTCGGTGAGCGCGAGGATTGGGCCTGCGAGCCCCGCGGTCACCAACGGCAGGCCGGTATCGACGGGGCCGCGTTGGTCCTGCTGACGCTCGCCGGTTACCCTGGAGCCCGACCGAGACCCCACCGGTGCGCCCCGCCGCCCAGACTGGTCCGGTCCGTTGTCCGCAAGCGGTCACCGTCGCCACTCGCGTGGTGTCATCCGGTCCGCCCCCGCACGTTGCATCGAAAGGCTGTCGTATGGGCTCGGTGGTCAAGAAGCGCCGCAAGCGCATGGCTAAGAAGAAGCACCGCAAGCTGCTGCGCAAGACCCGCGTCCAGCGTCGCCGTCTCGGCAAGTGATCGCCGCCGGGCCAACGGCCCGGCGTCCGGCGTCACTTGCCAACTGTCGACCCTCGGAGGCTCAGGTGATCAGGCCGTGGTTGACCCGGCTCGATCCCTCCTGTCGAGGTAGGTGCGTCAGATGACCCCCGGTAGCACCCCAGGTGCTCCGGGGGTCGTCGTCGTCACCGGGGTCGGCCGCTACCTCGGTGCCCACGTCGCGGCCCGGCTGGCCGCCGACCCGCGCATCGAGCGGGTCATCGGGGTGGACGCACCCGAGCCCGGTCCCGAGCTGACCGATCTGCTCGACCGGGTCGAACGGATCCACGTCGACAGCGGCTCGCTCGGCGGGCTGCTCGCCGACCTGGATGTCGACGCTGTCGTCCACCTCGCTCTGGTCAGCGCACCCGATCCGCAGCACGGTGGTCGGTCGACCATGAAGGACCAGAACGTCATCGGCACCATGCAGCTGCTCGCCGCCTGCCAGCGAGCACCCCGGCTGCGCAAGCTCGTGGTCCGCTCGTCGACCGCCGCGTACGGTGTGTCGTTCCGGGATCCCGCCGTGTTCACCGAGGAGACCGAACCGCGCGAGGTGCCGCGCGGCGGCTTCGGCCGCGACATCCTCGACGTCGAGGGGTACGTGCGCGGCTTCCGGCGTCGCCGACCCGACGTCACGGCGACGGTGCTGCGCTTCGCGCCGTTCATCGGCTCGACCGCCGACACCACGCTGACCCGCTACTTCTCCCAGCCGTTCGTGCCCACCGTCTTCGGCCGCGATCCCCGCCTGCAGTTCCTGCACTTCGAGGACGCGTTGGAGGTGCTGCACCGGTCGATCGTCGAGGATCATCCCGGCACCTACAACGTCGCGGGCCCCGGAGTGCTGTCGCTGTCCCAGGCGATCCGCCGGGCCGGTCGGGTGGCCGTGCCGGTGCTGGAGCCAGGGCTCTCCGGCGCCGCCGCGCTGGCCCGCAGCCTGGGTTTCGGCCGCTACGGCCTGGACCAGGTCGATCTATTCGTGCACGGCCGGGTCGTCGACACGACCCGGCTGGAGCAGGAGTACGGCTTCACGCCCCGCACCACCGCCGAGGCCTTCACGGACTTCATCCACGCCCACCACGGCGGAGTGGTGGTGACCCGCAGCCAGTTGGCGGCCGCCGAACAACTTGTCCTGGATGGCATTCGGCGAGTCCGCGCCACAGTTCGGGAGCGGTCATGACCGGGCCGGGCGAGGGGCGCGACGGGGCCAGCATCGGTCGTTTCGACGTACCGTCAGGTCCGACCGCGCCGGCTCCGGAGTCGGCGCGGCGCAACGGACATCGACCCGCGGCCCAGGTCGCCCCGACCCCGACGCCGGCCGACGGGGTCGACGCCGCGGCCACGGACGGGGTCGACACCGCGGCCACCGACGAGCCGGCCACGGACGAGCCGGCCACCGACGCACCGGCCGGCCGGCGGGTCGGCGGATCAGGTGGCACCGACCCGGCCGTGCCGGACCGGCCGGGGGACCACTGGGACCGCAAGGTCGCCAACGGCCTGGCATTCCTGCGCCGGCGGCTCTCCGGTGACTACGAGGTCGACGAGTTCGGCTTCGACCCGGACCTGACCGACGCGGTCTTCCACCCGCTGCTGCGGCTGCTCTACCGGGACTGGTTCCGCACCGAGGTCAGCGGCGTGGAGAACGTGCCGGTCGACGGGCCCGCCCTGGTCGTCGGCAACCACTCGGGCACGGTGGCGCTGGACGCGTTGATCCTGTCGGCGGCGCTGCACGACCGGCACCCCGCCCGCCGCTACCTGCGTCTGCTCGGCGCCGATCTGGTCTTCCGGATGCCGGTGGTTTCGGAGATCGCCCGCAAGACCGGCGGCACGGTGGCGTGCAACCCGGACGCCGAGCGGCTGCTCGGCGGCGGCGACCTGGTCGGCGTCTTCCCCGAGGGGTTCAAGGGCGTCGGCAAGCTCTACGCCGACCGTTACAAGCTGCAACGGTTCGGCCGGGGCGGTTTCGTCTCGGCGGCGCTGCGGACGGGCACCCCGATCGTGCCGGTGGCCATCGTCGGCGGCGAGGAGATCTACCCGATGCTCGCCGACATCAAGCCCCTCGCGCGGCTGCTCAAACTGCCCTACTTCCCGGTCACACCGACCTTCCCGTTGCTCGGGCCGCTGGGCATGGTGCCGCTGCCCAGCAAATGGCTGATCGAGTTCTGCGCGCCGATTCCCACCGCGCACCTGATCGACTCGGCGGACGACCCGCTGGTGGTCTTCAACCTCGCCGACCAGGTGCGGGAGACCATCCAACAGACCGTGCACAAGCTGCTCGAGCAGCGGCCCGACCCGTTCGGCCCCTGAGGCCGCTGGTCAGCTGCTGCGGCGACGGCGGTGCAGCGCCAGGCCGGCGGTCACCGCGCCGGCCACCACCCCGGCCGCCGCGGTCGACGGTACGGCGATCCTGACCGCTCGTCGGCCGGTGCGGAAGTCCCGTACCTCCCAGCCGTGCTGCCGGGCCTGCCGTAACAGCGTGCCGTCCGGGTTGACCGCCACCGCCCGGCCCACGGCGGAGAGCAGCGGCAGGTCGTTGGCCGAGTCGCTGTAGGCGGCGCAGCGGGTCAGGTCCAGACCCTCGACAGCGGCGAGCTGGGTGACCGCGTCGGCCTTCGCCGGCCCGTGCATGAGGTCGCCCGCCAGCCGCCCGGTGTACGCCCCGTCCAGCACCTCGGCCACGGTGCCGATCGCGCCGGTCAGGCCGAGCCGGGCGGCGATCACCCGGCCGATCTCCACCGGGGCGGCGCTGACCAGCCAGACTCGCTGGCCGGCGTCCAGGTGGCGCTGGGCGAGCTGGCGGGTGCCGGCCCAGATCCGCGGTGCCATCAGCTCGTCGAAGATCTCCTCCGAGAGGCGCTCCACGTCGTCCACCCGCCAGCCCTCGATGAACGCCAGCGCGGCGTCCTTGGCCTGCGACATGTCACCGGCGTGCTCCCGGGCGAGCACCCGGAAGCGGAGTTGCTGCCAGGCGAACCGGGCGAGGTCTGTGCTGGTGAAGTATTTCCGGGCGGCGAGGCCGCGGGCGAACCAGTAGATCGACGCGCCCTGCATCATCGTGTTGTCCACGTCGAAGAAGGCGGCCGCGCACGGGTCCGGTGCGGGCGGGGCCAGCTCGGTCTCCGCCCAGCCGGCGGTGTGACCCTGGGCGTCGGTGCTGACCGTCAGCTTACGTATACGCGCCACGCGACTCCCTTCTCGCCAGGTCAAATGACACCTTCAGCGAGGGTAGCCGGAGTACGCCGAGGACCGGCCGGGCACCGAACGAACTGCGGCACCACGGAGGGACCTGCGGTAAGGGAGTAGTCGGGGCGGGTCACCCCGGGTGACGTCAGCGTGCGCCGGGGCAGGCGGTGGGCGTGGGGCCGAGGGCATCGCTGCCCTTCGGCGCCGGCAGCCCGCAGCCGATCGCCGCGCGCACCGCGTCCGAGCGCTCGCGGATGGTGTCCAGCAGTGTCAGCGACTGCCGGGTCCGCTCACGGTCCGCGCGGCTGGCGCCGCTGAGCAGGTTACCCACCGCCCGGCGCTGGCTCGTGACGAAGGCATTGACGGTGTCGAGGCTGGCCGGCTCGGCCCGCTGCACCGCCGCCGAGGTGAGCAGGCGGATGCCCTGCCGGGTGTCCGCGTCCATGTCGTCGAGGACCGCGTTGAACCCGATCCGGTCGCCGCGCAGCTCGGCGGCCTCGCCGAGTCGGGTGCGGGCGAAGTCGAGGAAGAGCTGGCCGCGGCTGATGTCCGAGCTGGCCAGGGCGAGCTGGGCGCGCTCCGTCGAGCGCTTCATGCCGTACAGCGCGTCGCCGGGGACTGCGTTCTCACTCGCGGCGGAGATGCCGGAGACGGCGATGGCGCCAGCGGCGACGCCGATCAGGATCGCGCCGCGCGCACGGGCCCGCCGGGCGGTGACCGCCGGGAGTAGCGGACCGCGAGCGGTGCTGGCGGAACGTGCTGGGTTCGGCTCGTTGGCCGCCGGGGCGGTGCCCATACCCTCCCGTTCGGCGGTCGCGAGCAGCATCGCCCGCAGGCCGGTACGGAAGTCGGGGTCCGCCTCGACCGCTGGGGGGTCGGCGCTGAGCCGTTGGCTCACTGCGACGAGCGGCGCGAGTTGGCCGTCCAGCCGGGACCGGACGTGGTGCCGCCGGCCACCGTTGGCCTCGTCGAGAAGCTGCGCGAAACGCTCCGCGCGCCGACGGGAGAAGAGGATGTCGTCCACCGCGGGCACCTCCTCTCGCTGGTCACGGCCGGTCGGCCGCCGTGCTTGCCGGCGACCGGGCGGCAGTGTGACACCACGGAGGTGAGGCGCCGTCCGGCGTGCCGGTCGGACCTCGGTGACCCGGTCCTGCCGGGACAACCACCGGTCGCACCCGGAGAAACGCGGCGGACCGGGCACGGGTTACGGGCCTGGCGGAGCGGAAATCACAGAAAGTGATCGTCGTCACCAGGCGGGACCGACCATGAGCTGCCCAGACGTCGATCGACGCCCATCGGTCCCGCCGAGAAAAGGGCTACGGCTGGAAGCCGTCGGGCAGGAGCCGGGCGAGCGCGCGGACCGCCCGGTACTGGAGTGCCTTGATGGCACCCTCGTTCTTGCCCATCGCGCGGGCCGTCTCGGCGACCGAGAATCCCTGGAGGAACCGGAGCACGATGCACTCCTGCTGCTCCGGGTTGAGCTGCTTCACGGCCGTGAGCAGGGCGACGTTGGTGATGTGCTCGACCACCGCCGCCTCCGGGCTGCCCTCCGGGCCCCGGTCCTCCCGGTCGGCGTCGAGCACGTCACCGGTGGTGACCTCCAGCCGGTACCGGCCGGACTTGAAGTGGTCGGCGACCAGGTTGCGGGCGATCGTCACCAACCAGGCGCCGAGATCGCGGCCCTGCCAGGTGAAGCTGCCGATCCGCTTGAGCGCCCGCAGGAAGGTGTCCGAGGTGAGGTCCTCGGCGAGCTGGCGGTTGCCGACCCGGAAGTAGACGAACCGGAACACGGTGTCGACGTACCGGTCGTAGATCAGCCCGAACGCCTCGGACTCGCCGGCCTGTGCGCGCTCGACCAGCGTCCAGACCTCAGTGGCCGGGTCGGACGGGTCGGGCCGGCTCGGGAAGCCGGTCGGGCTGGTGGCGGCCGGCACCACCGGAATCACCGCGGTCTCGCCCGCCGCCGGATCGGTGGTCGCCGGCGCTTCGCCGACCCTCCGACCCTGGGCCGGAGGCATGGTCGGTCGAGCAGGTACGGCGACCCGCCCGCCGGCCGGTTTCGCGTTTCCGCCGGGCACCGCCGGTCTTGGTGGCGGCTCGTTGTGATGCGGCGGGCGATTTCGGATCCGCTTTGCCACGCCTTCGCTGAGGAGGGCGTTGCCGGACGGCTCGTCCAGCGGAGCGCGGGCGGACGGCCGCTCGTTGGCGTGGGCGCGGGCCGCCGGAGCGGGCAGACCGACCGGGCGTTCCGCGTAACCGAAGGTGGTCACCGTGTCGCCCCCGATCCGTCGGTCGCCGGTCGGGCCGGTCTGCGGGTCGTCGTCGGGGCGGACCGACCGGGCTTCCGGTCGGGCAGGGCTGGTCCGGGGTGTGCCGACGGGCGGCAGTTCCCCTTGAGGTGCTGGTCCAATGCGCTCACAGGCACGGGGGCCTCCTCGGGCTGAGGGGTGTCGACTCACGGCAAATCGGGTGAGCCGACCCGAGTGATGATAGGGCCAACGTCACCCGCGTGTGGCAAGTCCGTTACACAGGGCGGAAGTATTTCCCGCTCCGTCGCACCAGCGGCGGACCGGTTGTCCGTCGTGTGTAGTTGACTTTTGCGCGGCACTGGGATCCAGGATGGATCGCCTGCTCAGCGGCGTTGTGCCCGTTCGGCTGAGCCAACGCGGCGGGTCGTCGCCATGGCTCGCCCCATCCGTCGACGATCGACGCCATGTGTCCCACACGCGAGACGCTTTCGGATCGTCGGCGTCACATCCGCTGGTCCCGTTAGCGGGACTTGCGCGCGGCCGTCGTCCGCCCGTTGCGGCCGCCATTGGGCGTGGCCTGTCGCCGCGTGCTGTGCCAGACTCGACCATCGTGCAGGACGCAGCCGCAAGCTCCGCGCCGAACCTCGCCGACCGGGTTCACCGGGCGGCTCTCGATCACGGCGACCAAGCCGCGCTGTACTGGCGGGGACGGACGATCAGCTGGTCCGAACTGGACGCCACGGTGGACGCGGCCGCGCACGGCCTGAACGCCGCCGTGCCGCCCACCGACCCGGGTGACACCCCACCCCGCGTCGCGATCGCCCTGCCCAACACCCCCGACTTCGTGGTCGGCTGGCTCGGTGCGCTGCGCGCCGGGCTGGTCGCGGTGCCGGTCAACCCCGGCTTCACCGCCCCGGAGCTGCGACACGTGCTCGCCGACTCCGGCGCGTCGGTGCTGATCGGCACCGACCGGGTCCGGGGACTGGTCGCCGAGGTCGCCGCCGACCTGCCCGCGCTCACCGCCGTGCACGGCACGCCACCGACTGCCGACGCGCCGGAGACGCCGCTCCGCGCCCGGCGAGGCGGCGACGACCTGGCCGTCCTGCTCTACACCTCCGGCACCGAGGGGCGGCCCAAGGGCGCGATGCTCCCGCACCGTGCCCTACTCGCCAATCAGGACCAGGTCGACCGGATCGAGCCGCCGGTGGTCGGGCCGGCGGACACCGTGCTGCTGGCTTTGCCGCTGTTCCACGCGTACGGGCTCAACTCGGTGCTCGGCGCGGTCGTCCACCATGGCGCGACCGGCGTGCTGCTCGACGAGCCGGGGCCCGCCGCGGGGCTGGACGAGATCGCCCGACACCGGGTCAGCGTGCTGGTCGGCGTACCGTCGATGTTCCTGGCGTGGGCCGGCGCGGCGGCGGTCCGCGCGGCGACCGCGTCGGTTCGGTTGGCGGTCTGCGGCGCGGCACCGTTGGAGCCGGCGGTCGCGGCACGCTTCACGGAGGTCACCGGTCATCCGGTGCACGTCGGGTACGGGCTCACCGAGACCGCGCCGGTGCTCACCTCCACCCTGGTCGGCGGTGTGGCCAAGGCCGGCTCGATCGGCCGGCCGCTGCCCGGTGTGGGGGTGCGTCTGGTCGGTGCGGACGGGGTGGACCTGTGGCGGGACGGCGTGCCCACCCTCGACGAGGACCAGGACGAGCTGGACATCTCCGACGTGGCACCGGGCACCGACCCGGGGCAGATCGTCGTGCACGGCCCCAACCTCTTCACCGGATACTGGCCGGACGGCCGGGGCGGCCCGGACGCCGACGGCTGGTGGGGGACCGGCGACATCGCGTACGCCGACGAGGACGGCGACCTCTTCCTGGTCGACCGGCTCGGCGAGCTGATCCTGGTCAACGGGTTCAACGTCTATCCGCACGAGGTCGAGCTGGTGCTCGCCGGGCACCCCGGGGTGTCCGAGTCGGCGGTACTGGGTGTGCCGCACCCGCGGACCGGCGAGACTGTCCGGGCGTACGTGGTGCCGGCGCCAGGGCGGCCGGTGACCAGCGAGGAGCTGCTCACCCACTGCGCGCGGCACCTGGCCCGGTTCAAGTGCCCGACCGCCGTCGAGTTCGTCGACGCCCTGCCGCACTCGGCGATCGGCAAGGTACGCAAGACTCAGCTCCGGTCGGCGACACCGACCGACCCGCCGGCGTTCGCCGACACTCGCACGGAGGTAACCGATGTCCACTGACGCCCGGCTCGCTCTGATCACCCGGCCCGGCTGCCACCTGTGCGACGACGCCAAGGCGGCGCTCGACCGGGTGGTGGCGGTCACCGGGGACAAGTGGGTCGAGTGGGACGTCACCGGCGACGAGGGGCTGGAGCGGGAGTACGGGGACCGGCTGCCGGTGGTGATGCTCGACGGCAAGGAGCACGGCTACTGGCGGGTGGAGGAGGATCGGCTGCTGCGGGACCTGACGACGCCGCAACTCTGAGCGGTGCCTATGGTGCTCGGATGACCTCTGCGCACCCCCACCTGGTCTGGGACTGGAACGGCACGCTGCTCAACGACCTCAGCCTGGTGGTGGCCGCCACCAACGCCGCGTTCGCCAGCATGGGCGGCCCGGCGGTCAGCTTGGACGAGCATCGGGTGCGGTTCCGCCGGCCGATCGCCGAGTACTACGCCGAGGTGCTCGGCCAGGCCGTCGACGAGGAGCAGTTCGGCCGGCTGGACGGGCTCTTCCATGACGCGTACCGCAGCGGGTTGACCACCTGCGAGCTGGCCGCGGACGCGCGGACCGCGATGGGCGCCTGGCCGGGCAGCCAGAGCCTGCTCTCCATGTGGTTCCACGAGGAGCTGGTGCCCACCGTGCACACCTTCGGGCTGACCGGCCACTTCACGCGGGTGGACGGGCTGCGGGCCGCCGTCGGCGGCGACCGCAAGGCCGAGTCGCTCCGGCAGCACCTGGCCGAGCTGGGCGTGGACGGCACCTCGGTGGTGCTGATCGGCGACTCGATCGACGACGCGGACGCGGCGCTCGCGGTGGGTGGCCGGGTGGTGCTCTACACCGGCGGCTTCACCGACCCGGCTCGACTGCGCTCCTCCGGCCACCCGGTGGCCGACACCCTCACCGAGGCGGTGGAGTTGGCCCGGGAGGTCAGTTCCGCAGGTAGGTGAGGACGGCCAGCACCCGACGGTGCTGCTCGGTGTCCGGCGGCAGGGTGAGTTTCGTGAAGATGTTGCGCACGTGCTTCTCCACCGCCCCGTCGCTGACCACCAGGGCGCGGGCGATGGCGGTGTTCGAGCGGCCCTCGGCCATCAGGGCGAGCACCTCGCGCTCGCGCGGGGTCAGCTCACGCAGCGGATCGTCCCGGCGGCGTCGGGCGAAGAGCTGACCGACCACCTCCGGGTCGAGTACGGTGCCGCCGGCCGCCACCCGGCGCAGCGCGTCCAGGAACTCGTCGATGGCGGCCACCCGGTCCTTGAGCAGGTAGCCGATCCCGCCGCCGGCGCCGCCGGTGGTGGCCAGCAGGTCGTCGGCGTACGAGACCTCGACGTACTGGGAGAGCACCAGGATCGGGGAACGCGGCACCAGCCGGCGCGCCTCCACCGCCGCCCGCAACCCCTCGTCGGTGTGCGACGGCGGCATCCGGACGTCGACGATCGACACGTCCGGGCGGTGCTCCACCACCGCCTCGACCAGCGCGTCGCCGTCCCCGACGGCGGCCACCACCTCGTGCCCACTCTCGGTCAGCAGCCGCACCAGCCCCTCCCGGAGCAGTACGGCGTCATCGGCGATCACGATTCGCATGGCTGTGTTGTCTACCACGTCCGACCGGTCCGGTGGACGCGGTACGGCACCCGGCTGTCCGGCCGGCTCACAGCGGAAGATCCGCTCGGATCTCAGTCGGCCCGCCGGTCGGGCTCACCACGGCCAACTCGCCGCCGGCGGCCCGGACCCGGTCGGCGATGCCGGCCAGCCCGTGCCCCTTGGCCAGGTGCGCGCCGCCCTGCCCGTCGTCGCCAACCCGTACCCGGAGTTTGGTGTTCTGGCGGAGAACGGCGACCAGACACTCGGTCGCGCGGCTGTGCTTGGCGACGTTCGTCAGAGCCTCGGCCACCACGAAGTACGCGGTGTTCTCCACCGCGGGGTCGAGTCGCCCGCCCGGCGTGCCGAGCTGCGGGTCGACCTGGAGCTCGATCGGGATCAGTCCGCGGCCGGCGAGCGCCGCCAGGGCGCTGGGCAGGCCCCGGTCGACGAGGATCGGCGGGGCGATGCCCCGCGACAGCGCCCGCAGCTCGGCCAGCGTGTCCCGGGTCTGGGTGACCGCCTCGTCGATGGTCCGGCCGGCCGCCTCCGGGTCGGTGGCGAGCTGTTGGCGAGCCCGGCTGAGGTCCATCGCCAGCCGGACGAGGCGCTGCTGAGGACCGTCGTGGATGTCGCGTTCCAGCCGACGCAGCGCCGAGGCCTCGGCGGAGACGGCCGCGCGCTTCTGTTCCTCCAGCACGGTGATCCGGTCCCGCATCTCGGCCACGCCGGTGAGCATCGCCCGGGCGAAGCTGGCCTGGAGCAGCGCGCAGCCGCGCACCACGATCGGCAGGGTGATCAGGAAGAACACCCCGATCGCCGTGTACAGCCCGATCCGGGCGGTGGTCGAGTCACCCAGGCCGAGCAGTTGGGCCAGGTCGCTGTCCCCTTCGCCCTCGGCCCGGGGCAGCGCCCAGTCGTACGCCCAGTAGAGCGAGCCGGCGACCGTGCCGGCCCACCAGACCAGCGCCACCACGAAGGTGGCCATCGCCACGATCAGCCGCAGGATGCCGTGGGCCAGGTCGAGCCAGGACTGGGCGTCCCGCATCGGCACGAAGATCCGCCGCCAGGCGTTCGCCCCCGCTTCGGCCAGTCGGTAGTGCGGCCGGATCCGGGGCTGCCGGAGCACGGCGGGCAGCCGCAGCCGCTCGATGTCGGCCAGCCCTCGCGCGGCGTACAGGGTGCCGCTGAGGATCGGCAGGCCGATCACCGTCACCACCAAACCGACGCCCACCGCGAGGCCGACGACAAGGACGACGAGGCTGGCGACGGCCAGAGGCAGGCCGAGCAGCACGTACCCGGAGTCGACGAAGAGCTGACGGGGGATGCTCGGCGCCAGCGGCTGCTGGTCGCCGGTCACGGCAACGGCGGTCATGCCTCAAAGGCTAGGCACCCGCACCCCCACCTCCCATCCCGTCGCCCCGCCTCTGCCCCGTAGTGCTGCCCCTACCCCGCCCGCCCCGCGCACGCCCCGCGCGGGCCAGCGCCCGGGCCAGCGCCGATCTTGCAGTTGCTGTCGGTGATATGTCCGCTACGCCTCAGACGTCCGGGCAGAAAGTGCATGATCGCGGGGGAGGGCGGTGCGGGTGGGGGCGGTGGGCTCAGAGTGAGCTGTGGGATTGGTCAGAGAAGTCGGGATTGAGCAATAATCGCCCTGGCCGGCGGGGATGGGCGGCCGCCAAATCGATCTTGCGGAATGGAGGTGCTGGTGGAGCCGCGTCGCGCAGCGACAAGATCGCGATTTGTGCACGTCTTCACAAGCGCCTACTCTCTAGTTCCGACGCGCCCTGCTAGCACAGCCGGCAACCTCGGTCGCCAGCGGGAGTCCATAAGCGGCCCACCAGCGGAGTTGGCCGAGGATCGCACCGCACGGAGTCTCATGAGTCAGCACCGTCACCCAGGCGCGCCCGGCCGCGCCGGTGCCGTACCGGCGCTCCCGGACCTGCCCGAGGCGACCGTCGCGCGGCTTCCGGAATACCTGCGTGCGCTGCACAACCTCGCCGACGACGGCCACGAGACGGTCTCCAGCGAGGGCCTGTCCGCCGCCGCCGGGGTCAACTCCGCCAAGCTCCGCAAGGACCTCTCCCACCTCGGCTCGTACGGCACCCGGGGCGTCGGCTACGACGTCGCGTTGCTGATCGAGCAGATCGAGTACGTGCTCGGGCTCACTCAGCGCCGGGCCGTCGCGCTGGTCGGCGTGGGTAATCTCGGTCACGCCCTGGCCGGCTACGACGGCTTCGCCGGCCGCGGCTTTCGGATCGCCGCACTGCTCGACGCCGATGCGTCCCTGGTCGGCGAGGTGATCAACGGCCTGGTCGTCCGGCACGTGGACGAGCTTCCGGCGGTCGCCGCGGAGGAGTCCATCTCGATCGGCGTCATCGCCACCCCGGCCGCCGCGGCCCAGCGGGTGGCCGATCAGCTGGTCGCCGTCGGCGTGACGAGCATCCTCAACTTCGCGCCGTGCGTACTCTCGGTGCCGGAGGGGGTCGACGTACGCAAGGTGGACCTCGCCATCGAGCTGCAGATCCTGTCCTTCCATGAGCACCGCAAGGCGTCGCTGACCGCCCTGCCCGGCGGGCTCGCGGCCAACGACACCCAGGAGGCGATCGGCACGTGAAACTGCTTGTCGTCGGCGCGTCCTACCGGACCGCCCCGGTCGCCACGCTGGAGCAGCTGGCAGTGCCCCCCGCCGACCTCACCCGCACCCTGGACCGCCTGGTCGCCCAGCCCTACGTGAGCGAGGCGGTGCTCGTCTCCACCTGCAACCGGGTGGAGATCTACGCCGCCGTGTCCGGTTTCCACGGCGGGCTCGGTGACATCTGCACCGTCCTGGCCGAGCAGGCCGGCAGCACACCCGGGGCGTTCGCCAACCACCTCTACGTGCACTACGACGCCGCCGCCGTGGACCACGTCTTCCGGGTCGCCACCGGTCTGGACTCGATGGTGGTCGGCGAGGCGCAGATCCTCGGCCAACTGCGTGACGCGTACCACTGGGCCACCGGTGCCGACTCGGCCGGCCGGCTGCTGCACGAGCTGATGCAGCAGGCGCTGCGGGTCGGCAAGCGGGCCCACGCCGAGACCGGCATCGACCGGGCCGGCCAGAGCGTCGTCACCGCCGCACTGGAGCTGGCCGCCGGGCACCTCGGCAGCGACCTCGCCGGCCACCCCGCCCTGGTGGTCGGGGCCGGCGCGATGGGCTCGCTCGGGGTGGCCACGCTGTCCCGACTGGGCGCCGGGCCGCTCACCGTCTCCAACCGGGGCGCCGACCGGGCCGTCCGGCTCGCCGAGTCGTACGGGGCCTCCGCGGCGCCGATGACCGAGCTGGCCGACACCCTCTCCACAGTGGACATCGTAGTGGCCGCCACCGCGTCCATCGAACCGGTCCTCACCCGCGCGGTGGTCAGCAAGGCGCTGGCCGAGCGCGGTCCGACGCGGGGCCCGCTGGTCCTGCTCGACCTGGCTGTCCCGCGCGACGTCGAGGAGGGCGTCGCCGAGCTGCCCGGTGTCGAGGTGATCGACATCGACCGGATGGCGGCTCTGCTCGCCGACGGTCCCGCCGCCGCGGACGCCGCCGCCGTCGAGCGGATCGTGCTCTCCGAGGTGGAGGGCTTCCTCAGCTGGCTGCGCGGTGCCGACGTGGCGCCCACCGTGGCCGCGCTGCGAGGCCGGGCCGACGACGTGGTCACCGCCGAGCTGCGCAGGTTGGCCCAGCGCCGCCCCGACCTCGGCGACGACCTGCGCGCCGAGGTGGCCCGTACGGTGCACCGGGTGGTGCAGCGGCTGCTGCACCAGCCCACCGTCAAGGTCCGCCAGCTCGCCGCGGAGCCCGGCGGCGACCAGTACGCGGCCCTGCTGCGCGAGCTGTTCGACCTCCAGGTGCCACAGACCTCGCCGGTGGACACCGTCCCAGACGTGCTCTCCCCCGACATCGGCGCGGCGCTCGGCGGCATCGACCCGCTGTTCGGCACCGACGCTGCCGACCCGACCCCGCCCACCGGAGGTGTGCGATGACCGCCCCCCTGCGCCTCGGCACCCGGGGCAGCGCCTTGGCGATGGCCCAGTCCGGCCAGATCGCCGAGGCGTTGACCGCCGCCACCGGGCGCTCGGTCGAGCTGGTCGAGGTGGTCACCGCCGGTGACCGCTCCAGCGCGCCCGTGCACCGCCTCGGTGTCGGCGTGTTCGTCTCCGCGCTGCGCGACGCGCTGACCGCCGGGACGATCGACTTCGCGGTGCACTCCTACAAGGATCTGCCCACGGCTGCCGCCGGCGGGCTGCACATCGCGGCGGTGCCGGCCCGGCTGGACCCGCGCGACGCGCTGATCGCCCAGGGCGGCCGGACGCTCGCCGAGCTGCCGCCCGGGGCCACGGTGGGCACCGGCGCGCTGCGCCGGATCGCCCAGTTGCACGCGCTCGGTCTCCAACTGGAGGTCACCCCGATTCGCGGCAACATCGACACCCGCCTGGCGCGGGTGGTCGGCCCCGAGGCCGACCTCGACGCCGTCGTCCTGGCCCGGGCCGGGCTGGCCCGGATCGGTCGGGCCGACGAGATCACCGAGACGCTGGATCCGATGCTGATGCTGCCCGCGCCCGCACAAGGCGCGCTGGCCGTGGAGTGCCGGATCGACGACCAGGACCTGGTCGAGCTGCTCGCGGTGCTCGACCACGCACCGTCGCGAGCCGCGGTCACCGCGGAACGCGCGTTGCTGGCCACCCTGGAGGCCGGGTGCAGCGCGCCCGTCGCCGCCTATGCGGAACTCGCCGAGGGCGATACCGGCGATGAGATCTACCTGCGCGGGGCGGTGATCAGCCCGGACGGCACTCGTGACCTCCGGCTGTCCCGCACCGGAACGCCCGCCGACGCGGCGGAGATCGGTAAGGCACTCGCCGCCGAACTCCTCGAACTCGGCGCCGACTCGATCCTCGGCCACGATGGACACACCGGCCCGGGGACCCAGCAATTTGGGAGCACAGAATGACCCGCACCCGTAAGCCCGTCGGCCGTATCGCGTTCGTCGGGGCTGGCCCCGGCGACCCGGGCCTGCTGACCCGTCGGGCGCACGACGCCCTGGTCGACGCCGACCAGGTGATCTACGACCGGGGAGTCCCGGAGTCGTTGCTCACCGTCGTCCGCGCCGAGGCCAGGGAAGATGCCGAGTTCACGCCGGCGGAAGGCGCACCGGGGGACGTGGCGAAGGTGCTGATCTCCGCGGCCCGCTCCGGGCTGAACGCGGTGCACCTGGTCGCCGGCGACCCGTTCGGCCACGACTCGGTGGTCAAGGAGGTGCAGGCCGTGGCCCGCACCGCCGCCCACTTCGAGGTGGTGCCCGGTGTCGGCCAGGCCGAGGGCGTGGCGACCTACGCGGGCGTCCCGCTGCCGGGCGTACGGACCGCCGCCGACGTCGAGGACGTCAGCGTGCTGGACTTCGAGGCGCTGGCCGCGGCCGTCGGCCGAGGTTCGCTCGCGCTCGCGGTGGACGCCGGTGATCTCGCCGCCGTCCGGGACGGGCTGCTCTCCGCCGGAGTCGACGGCACCACCGGCGTCGGGGTGACCGGCGACGGCACCGGCGAGACCCAGTACACGACCACGTCGACCGTGGACAGCTTCGTGGCCGCCGCGCTCGGCTTCACCGGCCGGGTGGTGCTCACCGTCGGCGTCGGGGTGGGCCAGCGCGACAAGCTGAGCTGGTGGGAGAACCGCCCGCTGTACGGCTGGAAGGTGCTGGTCCCGCGCACCAAGGAGCAGGCCGGTGCCATGAGTGCCCGGCTGCGTGCGTACGGGGCGATCCCGTGCGAGGTGCCGACCATCGCGGTGGAGCCGCCGCGGACGCCGGCGCAGATGGAGCGGGCCGTCAAGGGCCTGGTCGACGGCCGGTACGCCTGGGTGATCTTCACCTCGGTCAACGCGGTTCGCGCGGTGTGGGAGAAGTTCGCCGAGCACGGGCTGGACGCCCGGCACTTCGGCGGCGTCAAGATCGCCTGCATCGGTGAGGCGACGGCGGACGCGGTTCGCGCCTTCGGCATCCAGCCGGAGCTGATCCCCGCCGGGGAGCAGTCCTCCGAAGGGCTGCTGGCCGAGTTCTCGCCGCACGACGAGATCCTCGACCCGGTGGGTCGGGTGCTGCTGCCGCGCGCCGACATCGCCACCGAGACGCTCGCCGCCGGGCTCACCGAGCGCGGCTGGGAGGTCGACGACGTGACCGCATACCGGACGGTCCGGGCCGCTCCGCCGCCCGCCGAGATCCGGGACGCGATCAAGTCGGGCGGGTTCGACGCTGTCCTGTTCACGTCATCCTCCACCGTGCGGAACCTCGTCGGTATCGCCGGGAAGCCCCACACGCGTACCGTTGTTGCCGTAATCGGGCCCAAGACGGCGGAGACCGCGACGGAGTTCGGCCTGCGGGTCGACGTCCAGCCGCCGCACGCTTCGGTGCCCGACCTGGTGGAGGCGCTCGCCGCCTACGCCGTCGAACTGCGCGAGAAGCTCGCCGCCATGCCGGCCAAGCAGCGTCGTGGCTCGAAGGTGCAGGGGCCGACCGCCCTCCGCTTCCGGTAGTCGTCCGAGGAGAGGCCCCTCATGCCGTACCCAGAGATCCGGCCCCGCCGGCTGCGCCGCACCCCGGCGGTGCGCCGGCTGGTCGCCGAGACCCGGGTCGACCCGGCCGAGTTGATCGTGCCGATGTTCGTCAAGGAGGGGCTGACCGAGCCCCGGGCCATCGGGTCGCTCCCGGGGGTGCTCCAGCACTCCCGGGACTCGCTGCGCAAGGCGGCGGTCGAGGCGGTCCGCGCCGGCGTCGGCGGGATCATGCTCTTCGGCGTGCCCGAGCAGCGGGACCCGACCGGCTCCGGCGGCATCGACCCGGACGGCATCCTGAACGTCGCCATCCGGGACGTGGTGGCCGAGGTGGGCGACTCCACGGTGGTGATGAGCGACCTCTGCCTGGACGAGTTCACCTCGCATGGGCACTGCGGGCTGCTCACCCCCGACGGTGACGTGGACAACGACGCCACCCTCGCCGCGTACGCCGAGATGGCGGTGGCCCAGGCCGCCGCCGGGGTCGGCATGGTCGGGCCGTCCGGGATGATGGACGGCCAGGTCGGCGTGGTCCGCCGGGCACTCGATGCCGCCGGCCACCAGGATGTGGCGGTGCTGGCGTACGCGGCGAAGTACGCTTCGGCGTTCTACGGCCCGTTCCGGGAGGCGGTGGAGTCGGCGCTGGAGGGCGACCGGCGCACCTACCAGCAGGACCCGGCCAACCTGCGCGAGTCGCTGCGTGAGGTCGAGCTGGACGTCGCCGAGGGTGCCGACCTGGTGATGGTCAAGCCGGCGCTGCCCTACCTCGACGTGGTGTCGGCGGTGCGGGCCGCGGTGGACGTTCCGGTCGCCGCCTACCAGGTCTCCGGCGAGTACGCGATGGTCGAGGCGGCCGCCGCGAACGGCTGGATCGACCGGGAGCGGGTGATGCTGGAGACGCTCACCTCGATCAAGCGGGCCGGCGCGCAGATCATCCTCACCTACTGGGCGGTCGAGGCCGCCGGCCTGCTGCGCGAACGTTACTGAGCGGGCTGCTCGACGCTTCGGGTCGGGTCGGCCGGCGTCGCTTCGGGTCGGGTCGGCCGGCGTCGCGCAGGGTCGGGTCGGGCGGCCTCGTGTCGCGCAGGGTCGGGTGCGGGTTGGCCGTGCAAAGCGGGCTCTTCGTGTGTCGCGCGCCTTCGGGGGCCGACGCCCTCCCTCGCATCCTTTGCTCTGCTTCACTCCACGCAACACTTGGGACCGTTTTCTGTTGCGTCCGTTGAAGCAGAGCAAAGGATGTAGAGCAAAGGATGTAAAGGTGCCAGGTGCCAGGTGCCAGGTGCCAGGTGCCAGGTGCCAGGTGCCAGGTGGACGGGCAGCCGATGAGCACACCGGTTGTCCACAGCTTTATCCACAGGGATTGAACCTTGTGTGCGGCCCGTGGAGGGTGGGCGCATGACGTCGGCCCTCGATCCTCCTCCCACCGGTCCCACCATCGGTCCGTTTCCCATCGCGGGTCTGGTTCGGCGGGCCCGTCGGCTCGTGCGGTTGAGCCAGCACCAGATGGCCCGGTTTGCCAAGGTCGCGCCCTCGACGGTGGGTCGGGTGGAGGCGGGAAGTCTGACTCCGAGTCTGGTCGTGCTGGAGCGTCTGCTCGGAGCGGCCGGGCTTCGTCTGGCCGTGGTCGACCAGGACGGGCGGGTGATCCAGCCGATGGCCGACCGGGAGGACATCCACGACGGCGCCGGCCGTCGCTACCCCTCACACCTGGACACCATCCTCGACCCCGAGCCGGGGGAGTGGTGGGCGGACATCTACGGGCTGGCCCGCCCACCCGAGACCTACCACCGTTCCTCGGCAGATCGGGAGGCTCGGCGTCGGCGCAGCCAGTGGGAGGTGCGGGTCGCGCAATTCCGTCACCTGCCACCTCCTGCGAGCACCCACGACTACTACTGATTCCGCCGAGGGCGCGCGCGGCAACGAAACGGCCCGTCGCCCGGCTCTGCACCGGGACGACGGGCCGTGAATCGAGCGCGGCGGGTCAGTCGTCGTTGGTGATGGTGCCGACCGCGAGTGGATCGGCCAGCCGCAGGCCGGGCACGCCGGCTACCAACAGGGTCAACTTCTCGTCCGACTCCCTCTTCCGATCACCGCGGACGGTCACCGGGAAGGCGACCGACGTCTGCCCGGCGGCCAGCAGCTTGCAGCCGGCGTACAGGTCGAAGTCGGAGCCGGCCTGCGCCGTCAGGCCGACGGTGGCGGCACAGAGCAGCACCGGCTGGGACAGCGGCCGGGACACGGTGGCGGTGAAGGTGAGCTGCCGGGTGCCCTGGTTGCCCTCGACCACCGTCGTGTCGGCGACGGTCAGCGACGCCCGGGACCGGAACCGAGCCACCTGCGGGTCGTGGTCGCTGGACCCGCGCGACCCGTCGCCGGTGAACTCGGCCGGCCAGTCGGCGTTGATGTGCGCCGCCCGCACCTGCACCAGATCGGCGTAGAGCGCGTCGTTGACGAACAGGTGGTCGAGCGTCTGTGCCTGCCCCTCGAAGCTGTACGAGTAGGCCGAGGCCGGCACGTCCGCGACGAGGTTGTCCCACAGGTTGTGCAGGCCCGCCTGGTAGAGCGGGGCGAGCTGGTCCGACGGGGTGGGCTGGCTGTCGGTGGCGCTGAACTCCTGGTGCCCAGAGGGCAACGGATCGTCCGGGCGGGGGAAGACGTTCAGGTCCCCGCCGTAGACGACCCGGGCGTGCGGATCGGCCGCCTCGATCGCGGTGACGATCGCCGCGCCGTACGCCGCCTGCTCCCGACGCTGCCCGACCCGGCTGTCCGGGCCGGAGGAGTAGTGGTTGCTGAGGGCGTACAGGGTGAACCGCTCGGTCGAGCCGGGCGTCGCGGCGACGCTGAACTTGCCCAGCTGGGGGGCACGAGTGAAGACGTTGTCCCCGTCCTTGCCGGTCGACGTGTCCACGTCGGCAGGCAGCACCGCGTTCAGAGCCTTCGGGTTCTGCACGTCGGCGTTGGCCGGCAGCCCCGGGGCGCGGTACTGCACGGTGGGCGCCGAGCCCAGCAGCGGGTCGCCCGGCGTCGCGGCCGGCAGCGACAGCCGGTCGGTGCGGTACAGGAACGCGGCGGTGATACCGCGGGCGTCCGCGCCGGATCGGTCGTACGTGGCGGCGTAGGCCGGCCCGCCGGCCGCTGCCACCGCCAGCGCCAGCTCCTGGATGGTGTCCGGAGCGCCATCGGCGTTGTCGGTGTCGCCGCAGGCCAGCGTGGCCCCGGACACCGTGCAGATGTCCTGGTCCTCGGCCTCCTGCACCAGGATCAGGTCCGGCGCGTGCAGATCCTTGACGATCTGGTCGGCGAGTGCGGTGAGGTGCTCGCGGTAGTCCGCCTCGCTGCTCGGGACGTAGTCGAACGGCGGGGCGACGCCCGGGCAGCCAGCGTTGCCGGTGAAGTCGCAGCCGTCGAACGGATCGTCCCGGTAGTCGTAGAGGTTCTCCACGTTGTAGGTGGCGACCGCCACCTCCTGCGACCGGTTGGCCGGCTGCGGCGGGTTGTTCTTCGACGGGTCGGCCCCGGCGTCGAACTCGGCCCGCTCGACCTGCACGCCGTACTTCTCGAACGAGTAGTAGACCCCGCCCACCGCGTCGGCGCGCAGCTTGTCGAAGGTGTGCGCCGGCGGGAGCAGCGCGGTGCTGTCCCCGGCGGTGGCCTTCACGCCCATGCTGCCGAGCAGCACGCGCTGGCCGTTGCCGTCGTCGAAGCCACGGGCCGGGTCGTTGTCCAGCGGGTGCGTGTCCCGGAACACCCGTCGGGCGTACGCGTCGGTGCGGTCCAGCAGCGGGTCGTCCCGGTCGACCACCCACAGTTCGGCGTCGGCGGTGGAGGAGAAGACGTCCCGGCCGCTGACCGCACCGCTGCCGGCACGGACCCGCAGACGGGCGCCCTCGTGCCGCTCCCAGAAGCGCTGCGCGTCGGCGAACTCCACCGGCGGCGCCGCGTCGGTCACCGCGACCGTGGCGTCCACGCTCAGGCCGGTCGCGATCCGGCGGACCAGTGACGCGCCGGAGAGCTGGGTCAGGTTGTAGTACTCGGACACCCGGGCCCGGAGCACCACCTCGTCGCCCACGGCGGGGACATAGCCGCCGATCAGCGAGGTGAACGCGCCCATGAACACGAAGACGCCGTCGGAGCTGGTCGGGTCGCCATCGGTGTCGCCGGTGCGGCTCTGCAGGAAGAACCCGCGCTGGTCCGCGCCCGTCGCGGTGCGGGCGAGGGTCAACTGCGTGATCACGCCGCGCACGTCGTACAGCGTGCTGCTGGTGCCGTTGCCGCTCGCCGGTGCGAGCGGCGACCGGTCGGCGGGGCCGGCCTCGGCGTCGGTGGTCGGGCCCTGCACCTCGCCGACGGTCAGCTCCCGGGTCACCTGCACGGCCAGCGCGCAGGTGGCGCTGCCGCCGTCCGCGTCGGTCGCGGTGACCGTGACGGTGTACGCCCCGGCGGCGAGGTCGGCGCTCGTGGCGACCGTGGCGCGGGCCGTTCCGCCCACCCCGTCGGCGGGAGTGAACGCGGTGCGGGTGATCGAGCCGGTGGCCGGGGCCGGGCTGACCGCGGTCACCGCCAGATCGACGATCGTGTCGTCGGAGTCGGCGGCGGTGACCTCACGGCTGGCCGCCGTGCCGCCGGCGGTGACCAGTGGCCCGCCGCAGGTCAGCGTCGCCGGCGCGTCGACCGGCCCTCCGCCGTCCACGGTGTGGGTGCCGAGCCCGTCGAAGGTGTCGACCGGGAGGCCGGCCCACTGCGCGGCGGGGTCGAACGCGTCCGAGGGGTCGGTGTCGCCGGCCGTCACGACGGGCAGTCGGCGCAGCGTGTTGTCCGCGGTGCTGGTGGCACCGGCGCCCCACTCGGTGCCCGGGTCGACGCCCACCTGACCGATCGAGTCGAGCACGGTGGTGCCACGGCGCAGCACGATCGCGTCGTCGCCGTTGAAAAGGCTCGCGCCGGTGGTCTGGTCGGCCTGGGCGAGGATCGCCGGCCCCGCCGAGGCACTGGCGAACACGAACGCGTCGCCGACGGCCACCGTCCCGGTCAGCGCGATGGTGGTGGCCGTGCCCGAGCCGTTGAAGTAGAGCTGGAGCTGGTAGCCGCCGGCGGTGAGGTCGACGGCGGCACCGGTGCCGTTGTACAGCTCGATCGCCTTGTTGTTCGACGAGCCCTCGACGTACTCCGAGATGAACAGGTCGGTGGGCGCGGCGCTGGCCGCGGTGGGTGCGACGCCGAGGGCCGTGACAGTCACGGCGGCGGTCGCGGTCGCGAGCGCGGCGATTGTGCGGCGCGGGCGCATAGGGCCTCCACGATGGGTGGACGGGAATCAACGCACGTTAAGGTGCGCGGCTGTCCACCGTCCATCCCCCATTGGACAGTTTCGTGAATTCCTCGGCGGGGCGGCCTCAGCGTGGCGGATCGAGACGGTGCACCAGCTCGGCGATGTCGACGCTGTATTCGCACCAGTCCCGGTCGGGCCGGTAGCCCAGCTCGGCGTTGACCTTGAGCATCGCCTCGTTGGCCTGGGCGTTCCAGGTCTGGACCTCGGCCAGCTCGGGCTCGGCGGACCGCAGCTCCAGCAGCATCCGGGCCTTGATCGCCCGATCGATGCCGTAACCCCGGTGGTTCTGCGCAACGATCGTGTCGTACTGGTCGGCGCGGGTCGGGTGCTGTGCCGGCACCACCACCTCGGTCAGACCGGCCACCTCGCCGCTCTGCTCGTGCCGGGCGAGCACGATGTACGGCTTCATGCCTCGCCGGTGCAGGGTGTCGAGGCTGTCCCGCAGCCGCTCCGGGTCGTACGAGCTGGGACGCAGCTCGCCGTCGTCCACGTCACGGACCTCGGCCTTGGCCCGCGCGTACGCCTCGATCAAGTCGTCCGGCGGACCGCCCGGGAAGAACTCCAGGTGATAGCCCGCCCCGATGCCGGTGGCCATCTCGGCCAGCTCGGCCCAGTCGACCGCGGTCAGGTCGAGCACGCTTCGCGTCTCCACATACTCCCGGGTGAACCCGAGCGCCTCGTAGAAGCCCACCGCCGGCGTGTCGCCGACCACCTCGACCCCGATCGACCGGAAGCCCTCCTGGTAGACGCGCCGGGCGGCCCGGAGCACCAGGTCACGACCGAGGCCGGTGCGTCGGACGGAGGGGTGCACCAGCACCTCGAGCACGCCGATGTCACCGAGGAGAAGCACGTGGACCTGCCCGAGGATCGCCCCCGGCTCGCCTGGATCGGTCGGCTCGGCCTGGCCGATCCAGGAGATCCGCCGCTCGCCGGGCATCACCTCGGCGAGGTACTCCCGCAGGGAGGTCTCCCGCCAGGGCGGGTCCTGCGGCAGATCGGTCGCCAGGACCGCGTTCAGCGTGCCCAGCAGCGACGCGATCTCGGCGGACGACGCGGTCCTGGGGTCCCACTCGCGCACCATCACCCGTCTAGCTTGCCGCTAACAGCTGCCGGGGGGAAGTGTCCAGTTCTCCAATGTAAGCGGACGATCACTTCACGAGCGGCTGGCCTGTCCGTACCGGTTCGCGGTGTTGTACACGTCCTGGACGTACCGGCGCACGTCGTTGTACGACAGGATCGCGTTCCACCAGTCGCCCGGGATGCTCAGGTTGCGGCCGCCCTTGCAGAGGTAGTTTCCGGCCGCGAGTGCCGCGTCGTCCAGGTCGTGCGGGTTCTTGACGCCGTCGTTGTCCCCGTCCGCGCCGATCTCCTGCCAGGTGGTCGGGATGAACTGCATCGGCCCGATCGCGTGGTCGAAGGTGGTGTCATGATCGAGTGACCCACGGTCGGTGTCGGTGATCCGCATCCGGCCGTCCTTCCCGTCCAGCGGCAGCCCGATGATCTCCGGCATGGCCTTGCCGTCCTGGCCCAACACGGCGCGGTTGGCCGAGCCGTGCCCGGATTCGACCTGCCCGATCGCGGCCAACGTGGTCCAGCTCAGCGCGCAGCTGCGGTTGGTCTGGGCGAGCACCAGCTCGGCGTAGCCGTACGCCTGCATGGCGATCGGTGGGACGCCGACCTTGGCGCCGACCTGCTGCGCCCAGCCGGCGAGGGCGTCCGAAGGGCGTCCCCCGAGCGCGGGCCCGGTAGGGAACCCGCCGCCGGGCAGTCCACCGGTGGGGAGCGGGCCGGTCGGCAACGGCGCGCCCGGGAGGCCCGACGGCACGGCGGACGGAACGACCGTCGGTGCGGTGGCGGAGCCGTCGACCGCGACCGGGCGGGGCGCGCGGATGGCGGAGGGGACGAGCAGCGCGCCGGCCGCGGCGGTCACGGCCACCAGGGCGAGCAGGAAGATTCCCGGCAGTGTGAGCCGGCCGCTGGGCCGGCGGGCCCAGGCGCGGGTCGCCCGCGCCGCGGTCGCCGCCGCCTGGCGGGGCGGTGGCAGGCGTACGGCGTGTGCGAACGGCACGCGTCGCCGACGACCGAGGTCGGACGCGGGGATTCCGTCCACTGTGGTCTTGGCGGCGTCGCCGGCCGGGGTGCCCGTCTTCGCGTCGTCGGCCGACGTGGTCGTGGTCTTCGCGTCCGCCGACGCGGCCTCGACCTTCGCGTCTGCCGATGTGGCCTCGACCTTCGCGTCTGCCGATGTGGCCTCGACCTTCGGCTCGGCCGACGAGGCTTCGGGCTTCGGCCCGCCCGACGAGGCGTCGGCGGTCAGGTCTCCGACCGCCGGGTCTACCTTCGGAGCGTCTGCCTTCGGAGCGTCCGCCGTCGGCTCGGTGTAGGCGCTCGAGTCCGATCCGGACTCCGCGGGGGCGGACGGGCCCGAGGCGGCGGCACCGCCGCTCAGCCAGGGCCGGCGGGGGCGGGGCACCCGCTTGACCGGATCGGGGGCAGCCCCCGAGCCTTCCAACGGCCCGTCCAGCGGCACCGCCGGTCGCAGCGGTCGTGCACGCGTTCTGTCCTCGCCGTCCACCACCTGTCGAGTATTACCCATGCCCCGCAAGGCGTCAGGTCCGGACGTACCCTGGTGCCATGCCCCGGTACGAGTTCCGCTGCCGCGCCTGCGGCGACACCTTCGAGGTCAACCGCCCGATGGCGGCCGCCAGCGCGCCAGCCGCCTGTCCCCAGGGGCACGCCGACACGGTCAAGCTGCTGTCCGCGATCGCGGTGACCGGCCGGGGTGCGGGCGGTTCGGCTGGTGCTCCGGCCTCCTCCGGCGGCGGCTGCTGTGGCGGGGCCTGCGGCTGCTGACCTGGGCAAATGCCCGCCAGTCGGCGGGCCGGTCTTGCCGCAAGTGGGCGCGAGTGGCACCTTGAGGCGGCATCTGCCCGGCCGTTCTCACGATGTGTGATCGCTCGGACTCAGGCAGCATGAACCCGACGTCACGGGCGGAGGTTCCACGCATGTCGCCACGGATCCAGCTCCCGAGCGGTTGGGTGACCTTCGTGTTCACCGATATTGAGGGTTCGACCCGGCTGGCCCAGCTACTCGGCCCCGACTACCGCCCGGTGCTCGCCGAACACCGCCGTCTGCTGCGCCGGACGCTGGCCAGCACCGGTGGCGCTGAATTGTTGACCGAGGGCGATTCGTTCTTCCTGGCCTTCGACGACGCCTCGGCGGGGTTGACCGCCTGCCTGACCGCCCAGCGGGCGCTGGCGAACCATGAGTGGCCCAGCCGGGAGGCAGCGCCCCGCGTGCGGATGGGCCTGCACACCGGTTACGCCGAGCCGCGCGACGGCGAGTACGCCAGCCCGGAGGTGCACCGGGCCGCGCGGGTGGCCGCCGCCGCGCACGGCGGGCAGGTGCTCTGTTCCGCGTCCACCGCCCGCCGGGCCGAGCCGTTGCCGCCCGGCGCCACCCTGCTCGACCTGGGCCTGCACCGGCTGCGCGGCTTCGATGACCGGGAGCGGTTGTTCCAGTTGGTGGCGCCCGGCCTGGAGCGACAGTTCCCGCGTCCGCGCACCGCCGACGCGGTGGCACACAACCTGCCGAGTCAGGTCACCTCGTTCGTGGGTCGACGCGAGGAGCGGGTGGAGTTGGGCCGGCTGGTGGAGGTGCACCGGCTGGTCACCGTGCTGGGCGCGGGTGGCGCGGGCAAGACCCGGCTCGCGGTGGAGTTGGCCAGTGGAGTGGTCGAGGCGTACCCGGACGGGGTCTGGTTCGTGGACATCGCCGCGGTGACCGACCCGGGGTTGGTGGCCTTCGCCATCGCCGCGGTGCTCGGGCTGCGACCCGAGCCGGGCAGGCCGATGCTGGACACCCTGGTCGAGTACGCGGCCGGCCGCCGGATGCTGGTCGTACTGGACACCTGCGACGCGCAACCGGCCGCCTGCGCCGAGGTCATCTCGCGACTGCTGTCCGGTGGGCGGGGCGTGCGGGTGCTGGCCACCAGCCGGGAGCTGTTCAGCCTGCCCGGCGAGGTGGTGTGGCGTATTCCGCCGCTCTCGGTCGACCCGAGCCCGGACGGTGCGGAGAGCGACGCGGTGGCGCTGCTGCTGGACCGTACGGCGGCGGCCCGGGGTGGCCGGCAACCGGACCCGGCGGAGTCGGCCGACCTGCGCCGGGTGGTGCAGCGGCTGGACGGGTTGCCGCTCGCCATCGAGCTGGCCGCGGCGCGGCTGCGGGTGCTCTCCGTCGGTCAGCTCGCCGAGCGGCTGGACGACGTGCTCGGCACGCTGGACGCCGGCCGGGAGGACCCGGAGCCGCCCCCGGTGGAGCGGGGCTGGTCGGGCAACCAACAGGACACGGTGGACCTGGTGGCCGCGGCGGCGGGAGCGTCGCCACCCACCCCGGCGAGTCGGGCCGTGCAGCGCTCGGCCACCGAGCGGCACCTGACCATGCAGGCCACCGTCACGTGGTCGTACCGGACGTTGGGGCCTCGGGCCGCCCGACTGTTGCGCTGGCTGGCGGTCTTCGCGGGGCCGGTGGACCTGCCCACGGTGGAGTGGCTGCTGGGCGACGACCCGTTGGACCCGCTCTCGGTGCTGGTCGACAAGTCGATGGTGCTGGCCGAGCCGCGCGCCGCGGGCAGTACGTACCGGATGCTCGACCCGATCCGGGCGTACGCGGCGCGGCGGCTGGCCGAGGCGGGCGAGGAGCAGGCTGCCCGGGACCGGCACGTGGCCTGGTCGGCGCACGCGCTGGAGCGTGCGCACCTCGGCCCGGACGGCCGGCCGGTGACGCTGTCGCTCTACGCCCTCGACCCGCTGGCGGGGGAGCTGCGGGCCGCGCTGCGCTGGTGCGCCACCGGCGGCAGTGCACGTGCCGGCCTCGGCCTGGCCGGCGGCCTGGACCAGTGGTGGCGCGAGCGCGGGTTGGCCCGGGAGGGCCGGCTCTGGCTGTTCCGGCTGTACGGACGGATCGCCGAGACCGGCGAGCGGATTCCCGAGGCGGAGCTGGCGGCGGCGTACCACATGCATTCGCTGCACGCCGGTGCGGACGGCGAGTTCGCCGAGGAGTTGCGCTTCTCCCAGCGGGCGGAGGCGGCTGCCCGGCAGGCGGCGGACGCCGGGCTGCTGGCCCGGGTGCTCGCCGGGCGGGCCGCGCCCCTGGTGGACATGGGCCAGTTCGTCGAGGCCGAGCGGGTGTGCCGGGAGGTCATCGACTGGGCACACGGGCAGGACGTGGTCGGCGAGGCGCTGTTCGCGGTGTACAGCCTCGCCGAGTTGCTGTGGCGGCGGGGCGCCCTGGAGGAGGCGGCGGACCTGCTGGGTGCGGTCCGTCCGGTGGAGGCGGCCCGGCCGGTGGAGCGGGGCCGACGCTCCGTGGACATGCTGCTCGGCATGGTGGCGCTGGCCCGCGGCGACGTGATCGCCGCGCACGAGCACCTGCTGGTGGCGTTGCGTTCCCGGATGGGTCACGGCTACCACGGCCGGGCGTGCGACACGTTGAACGCGATCGCGGTGCGCTGCGCCGCCGGCGGTGACCCGCTGACCGCCGCCCGGCTGTTCGGTGCGGCTCAGGCCACCCGGGCCAGCATGCGGGCGACGCCGGGCATCTACGGCGGCTACTGGGCTGATCAGCAGGCCGGGCTGCGCGGGGTGCTGGGCGATGCCGCCTTCGACGACGCGTACGGCGAGGGTGCCGAACTGGGCCTGGAGGAGGCGGCGGCGCTGGCGCTCGACGTGGAGCATCCGGATCTGGCGGAGGACTCGATCCGCTTCAGCACCGGGCTGTCCCAGTCGGTGCCACAAGGTCCCTCCGATGGCCACCGACACCCGGCAACCTGGACGGAACACGCCTGACCGCACCGCCGGGACCCGCCCCCCGGCCTGGCCTCCCGGCGTTCCGCCGCCGGCCTGGCTTCCTGGCGTTCCGCCGCCGGCCTGGCCTCCCGGGGTTCTGCCGCCGGCCTTGCCCCCGGCGTTCCGCCGCCGGCCTTGTTGACCAAGAGGTTTGTGTCATGGAAGCGCGTCCAGATGACGCAAACCTCTTGATCAACGCGGCGAGGGCGGGCGGTGCGCGGGCGAGGGCGGCGGTGGGCGGTGGGCGGTGGGGAGGGCGGTGGGGCGGTGGGGCGGTGGGGGTTAGCTGTTTACTCCGGCTCGGCGCTCGGCGTCGGCCTTCATCTTGGCGGCGCGGTCGATGTCGGCCTGCTGCACGGCCGCGACCGAGCCGAAGATGCTGACCGCCTGGTAGTAGGTCCAGGCAAGGCTGTAACACGCCGGCCGGACGACCGCGTTGTACCTGGTGCAGACCCGCTTCAGGTCCTCGTATAAGGCGCTGTCCAGTTGGGACTTGTTAGCGGGGAACTGACCGACCGACTTGTAGTTGCGGTAGCCGAAGTCGTGCCGGTAGCAGGACATGTTGAAGGTGAACCCGAGGGGGTTGTCCGGGCTCGACGAGCAGTAGTCGGTGGACCAGTTGAAGCCGTACTCGGCCCAGGCGCCCTGGTTGGCGCGGGCGCTGTTCCAGGCGTTGTAGCTGGACGCGCTGGTCTGGGTCCAGCTCGAGAGCACCGACAGCTTCTGTGCGGGGGTGACGGCGGCGGCGGGGGAGGCGATGGCGAGGGTGGCGAGCAGCGCGAGCGCGCCCGAGGCGAACAGGGTGGCGAGACGTCGGGACACGGGTTACCTCCGCGGGGGTGAGCGGGTGGAGCGGTAAGTTACCGGCGGGTTACCGGGATGTTGATCAGTTTCGATCAACGGATCAGCTTTGTGATGTGGGCCATACCAACTATTGGTGACATGCGTTTAAACAGACGAATGCCCCGGGTGCACGACGGCACCCGGGGCATTCGAACCGCAGGTCGTACGGTCAGCGCAGGACGAAGGCAGGCGGGCTGACCAGGCTCTCGTTGGCCAACCGGTCCAGCGCGGTCAACTGGTAGGTGTACCGCCGGCCCGGCTCGGCGGTGGTGTCCACCCAGGACTGGGCTCCGCCCGGCGTGGCCCGCACGGTGTCGACCAGGTGCGCGGCGTCGGCGGTGCCGCACCGACCGGGCAGCGTGGTGCCGTCGAACCGGTAGATGGCGTACGAGGTGGCGGTGCCCAGCGGCCCGGCACCGTCAGCCGGCTGACGCCAGGTCAACCGGACTCCGTCGGCCTCCCGAGCGGTCTTGGTGATCACCGGGAAGAGCAGCGGCTTGGCGGGCAGGTGTGGCATGGCCGGCACCAGCGCCGGACGGGAGTAGTGCTCGGCGGCGTAGATGTCGGTGGCGCCGAGCCGGTTGGCCCGCACCTGGACGGCCGAGAAGTGCACGTTGCCCTGCACCTCGGGGTACGCCCGGTTGAGCGTCAGGTGGTCGGACAGTTCGCGCGGGTTCTGCCAGAACGGCCCGTACGCCGCGTCTCCGCTCTTGTAGTCGGCCTGGCCGATGTAGAGCTGCACCCGGGTGCCGCGTACCGTCTCGGCCCACCACGGCACCAGCCGCGCGTAGTCCGCCGCCGGGTACTGGCCGATGTACCAGTAGAGCTGCGGCACCACGTAGTCGATCCACTCCTCCTTCACCCATTTGCGGGTGTCGGCCGAGATGATGTCGTACGACTGACTGCCGGTGGTGTCCGAGCCGAGCGGGTCGACGGCCTTGTTACGCCAGATGCCGAAGGGGCTCACCCCGAACTTCACCCACGGCTTCGCCGCCTTGATCTTGCTATTCATCTCCTGGACCAGGAGGTTGATGTTGTCCCGCCGCCAGTCGGCCCGGTCGGTGAAGCCCCGGTTGTAGGCCGCGAAGGTGGCGTCGTCCGGCACCTGGTACGTGCCGCTCGGATACGGGTAGAAGTAGTCGTCGAAGTGCACGCCGTCGATGTCGTACCGGCTGACCGCGTCCATCATCGCGGTCTGGACGAACTCGCGGACCTCCGGAATGCCGGGGTTGTAGTAGAGCCGGCTGCCGGCCACCCCGGCCGGCGGGTAGGCGAAGGTCCAGTCCGGGTGCTGCTGGGCCGGGTGGCCGGGGGCGAGTTGGGCGAGGTCCGCGCCGGCGCCGCCGGGTGCCGGCATGGAGACGCGGTACGGGTTGAACCAGGCGTGGAACTCCAGGTTGCGCCGGTGCGCCTCGGCCACCAGGAAGGTCAGCGGGTCCCAGCCGGGGTCCTGGCCGCGGACTCCGGTCAGGTATTCCGACCAGGGCTCGTGCGGCGAGGGCCAGAGCGCGTCGGCGGTCGGCCGGACCTGCACCACGACGGCGTTGTGGTTCAGCCTCTCGGCGAGGTCGAGCAGGCCCCGATATTCGGCCTGCTGGGCGGCGATCCGGTCCGGGCTGGTCTGGGACGCCTTGGTGGGCCAGTCGATGTTGACCACGGACGAGATCCACATCGCCCGGAACTGCCGCTTCGGCGTGGCGGGGTTGGTGGTGCACGTGGTGTTCGAGGTGGTGCTGGGTGCGGCGTGCACAGGGGTGGCGGCGACGAGCGTGCCGAGCAGGGCTGCGACCAGCCCGGCGGCTCCGAGCCGAGTTGCCTTCATGCGGTGTGTCCCTTCGTTGGGGCTCCCGGGGCGTTCGGTGCGGCAATCGGCAACATTCGCCGCTGACTATCGGCCGCTGAAGAAAATTTTCACACTTCCTGCTGTTCCCGCAAGGCCTCGCGCACGATCGATTCGGCGGCGAGCCTGCGGGGGTTGACGAGTTCCGCCACTGGGTAGCAAGACCGGCTACCGGCCGCCACGGGGGTGGTCACACGGTGGGAGGGGTGGGCGCGTGTCCGTGCTGCGCACGAAACCGATCAAGGACGTGATAGCCCAGAGCGAGGCCGACGGCGGCGACGGCGGGCCAGGGCTGAAGAAACGACTCGGCGCGGTCGACCTGACCGGTTTCGGCATTGGCATCGTGATCGGCACCGGCATCTTCACGCTCACCGGGATCGAGGCCCGGGACAGCGCCGGACCGGGCGTGGTGATCTCCTTCGCCATCGCCGGGGTGGTCGCCCTGCTCGCCGCGCTCTGCTACGCCGAGCTGGCCTCGAGCGTGCCGACCGCCGGCAGCGCCTACACCTACGCGTACGCCACCATGGGCGAGATCGTCGCCTGGATCATCGGCTGGGACCTGCTGCTGGAGTTCGCGCTCGGCGCGGCCGTGGTGGCGCGTGGTTGGTCCGGCTACCTGGCCGAACTGCTCGACCTGCCGACCCGCTGGTTCGGCGAGGAGGGCAGCACGGTCAACGTGGGTGCGATCGCGATCGTGCTGATCCTCGGCGTCGTCGCGATCGTCGGCGTACGCGAGTCCGCCCGGATCACCAACCTGCTGGTGCTGGTCAAGGTGGCCATCTGCGTCTTCGTGGTGGTCGCTGGGCTGTTCTTCGTGAAGGCCGCCAACCTCAGCCCGTTCGTGCCGCCGGCCGAGCCCGCCGGCAGCGGCGACGACGGCATCAAGCAGCCGCTCACCCAGGCGATCTTCGGGCTGGAACCGTCGGTCTTCGGCTTCGTCGGGGTGCTCAGCGCCGCCGCGGTGGTGTTCTTCGCGTACACCGGCTTCGAGGCGGTGGCCAACCTGGGCGAGGAGACGAAGGAGCCCAAGCGGGACCTCACCCTGGGCCTGCTCGGCACGCTGCTGATCTCGACCGTGCTGTACATCGGCGTCTCGCTGGTCGTGGTCGGTATGGTGCCGTACACCGAGATCGACCGGGGCGCCCCGATCGCGTCGGCCTTCGAGTCGGTCGGCGCCGGCTGGGCGGCCGTGTTGGTCTCGATCGCCGCGGTCGCCGGCCTGACCAGCGTCATCCTGGTCGACCTGGTGGCGATGGGGCGGATCGGCTTCGCCATCGCCCGGGACGGGTTGATCCCTCCGTCGATGGCCACGGTGCACCCGCGCTGGGGCACCCCGTACAAGATCTCGGCGATCATGACGGTGGCGGTCGCGCTGCTGGCCGGCTTCCTGCCGCTCTCCGCCCTGGCCGACCTGGTCAGCATCGGCGCGCTCTGCGCGTTCGTGCTGGTCTCGATCGCGGTGCCGATCCTGCGCCACAAGCGTCCGGACCTGGACCGGCCGTTCCGGGTGCCGTTCTCCCCGGTGCTGCCGATCGTCTCCGCGCTGGCCTGCTTCTACCTGATGCTCAACCTGTCGGTGGAGACCTGGCTGCGGTTCCTGGCCTGGATGCTGCTCGGCGCGTTGATCTACTTCGGCTACGGCTACCGCCGCAACCGGCTGGCCCGGCACGACCCCGCCGTCGCCCCGGCCCCTCGCGAACCGACCGCCTGACCCGAGATGCACGGAAGGGCCCCCGCTCCGGGGGCCCTTCCGCACGACACTTCAGGGGCGGGGCTGGGGCCCGCCCGTGGGGCCCTTGACGACCGGCTTGCCGTCGACCCAGGCGACCTCGTCGAGCCAGGTCTGGCGACCCGGGTCGACGCTGCCCTCCTGGCCGGGCGGCCAGGCGTGGTACAGCAGCCAGGTCCGGCCGTCCTTGACCACCATCGAGGCGTGCCCGGGGCCGGAGGCGGCCTCGGTGCTCCGCAGGATCGGGTTCTCGGCGGCCTTCACGCACGGCCCGGTCGGGCTCTCGCAGACCGCGTAGCCTTCGGCGTACTCCGCCCGGTCGTAGGCGTTGGCCGCGAAGAACAGGTACAGGCGACCGTCCTGACGGTGGAAGAACGGCCCCTCGATCAGGGTGCCCTCCCACGGCTCGGTCTGCTTGAGCAGCTTCGTCGGCTCGCCGACGAGGGTCAGGCCGTCGTCGGCGAGGCGCTGCGACCAGAGCCAGGTGTCCACACCGATCGCGTTGCCGTCGTTCTTCCACAGCAGCCAGAGACTGCCGTCGGTGTCCCGGAACGGGCTGGCGTCGATCGCCCCGCCCAGCTCTGCCTGGCAGATCAGCGGGCCAGTCGAGTCGTCCCGGTACGGCCCCTGCGGCGAGCTGGCCACCGCCCGCCCGACGCACTGCCGGCCCGACTCCCGGCCGGCGACGGTGTAGTAGAGCAGGAATCGGTCCGGTGCGAGCTGGATGGCCTCCGGGGCCCAGGTCTTGCCGGCGTCCGCCCAGTCCGGCAGCGCCGGCAGGGCGTCACCGGCCTCGGTCCAGTCGACCAGGTCGGCCGAGGTGAGCACCGGGACGTTGCGACCTTCGGAGTTCGTGTGGAACAGGTACCAGGTGTCGCCGACCTGGATCGCCTGTGGGTCCGGGGCGTCGGTGCGTACGACCGGGTTGGTGAACATGCTGGGGTTGCTCCGGCTGCTCGTGAGGGTGGGTTCGGTGTCGTCGGCGCAGCCCGTAACGAGCAGCGCGGCGGCGATGGTGATCGCCGCCGCGCCGCCTCGCCAGGTCGATGAGGGGGTCACCCCTTCAGGCCACTGCGGGAGACGCCCTGGATGATGTGCCGCTGCGCCAGGACGAAGAGGATCAGCACCGGCAGGCTGGCCAGCACCGCACCCGCCATGATCACCGGGTAGTCGGTGACGTACGAGCCCTGGAGCAGGCCCAGGCCCGGCGGCAGGGTGAGCTTCTCCGGGCTGAACAGCACGAAGATCGGCCAGAGGAAGTCGTTCCAGTTGGTGAGGAACGACAGCACGGCCAGGGTGGCCAGCGCCGGCTTGGACAGCGGCAGCACGACCTTGTAGAAGATCTGCCACTGGTTGGCGCCGTCCAGCGTCGCGGCCTCCTCCAGCTCGTTCGGGAGCGAGAGGAAGAACTGCCGCAGGAAGAAGACGCCGAAGGCGCTGGCCGCGCCGGGCACCACGACCACGGCGAGGGTGTCGATCCAGTTGAGTTCGTTGACGATCAGGAAGTTCGGGATGATCAGCGAGGTCGGTGGGATGAAGAGCGTCCCGACGATCAGCGCGAAGGTCACCCCGCGACCCCGGAACCGCAGACGAGCCAGGGCGTACGCGGCCATCGAGGCGGTCACCAGCACCAGCAGCGAGTGCAGCGTGGCGGCCAGCATGCTGTTGAGGAACCAACGCAGCACCGGATTGGCCGTGTTGTTGAGGATCTGCTCGTAGCCGTAGCCCGCGACCGGGTTGGGCAACCAGCTCGGCGGGATCTGCTGGGCGGCGTTGTAGGTCTTCAGCGAGGTGATGACCATCCACACCAGCGGGGTCAGGAAGATCAGGGCAAGCCCGACCAGGGTGGCGTAGAGGGCGACCCGGCGCGGGCCCGATGCGGAGCCGCCAGTGGTCGGCGTGGGCGTCGTCATGGCGGTCCCCTCAGTCTTCCTTGTAGCGGAAGAGGCGGAAGTTGGCGATGCTCACGACCGCCAGCATCAGGGCGAACACGATGCTCATCGCGGCGGCCTTACCGGCGTTGTTGTTCCGCAGCCCCTCCTCGACGATGAACCAGACCACCGTGCGGGTCTCCGTACCGGGCGCCCCCTGGGTGATCAGGAACGACTGACCGAACATGTTCGCCGAGGCGAGCACCGTCGTGGTGATCACGAAGAGCAGGACCGGGCGCAGCCCGGGGAGCGTCACGTTGCGGAACCGCTGCCAGGCGTTGGCGCCGTCCATCCGGGCCGCCTCGTACAACTCCGGCGAGATGTCCTGCAGGCCAGCCAGGTAGATCACCGCGTTGAAGCCGGAGGTCCACCAGACGGTGACCCCGACCAGCGAGATCCACGCCCACGGCATGTTGGTCACCCACGGGGTGTCCGACGGCAGCCCGACCACACCGAGAAGCCGGTTGACCAGACCCAGGTTGGCGTCGAGCAGGAACCGCCAGAGCAGGCCGATCACCGCCACGCCCAGCACGTACGGCGCGAAGTAGATCGCCCGGAAGAAGGTCCGGCCCGGGAAGGAGCGGTTCAGCAGCAGCGCGAGACCGAGCGGTACGGCCACGAGCAGCGGCACCGACAGCACCGTGAAGATCGCGGTGGCCCGGATGCTCTCCCACCAGTCGCCGTAGATGGCGGAGTCGCTGGAGAAAAGCTCCTTGTAGTTGTCCAACCCGACGAACGGCCGGTTGGGCAGCTGGAAGTCCCACTGGTGCACGCTGAGCCAGAGCCCGACGACGATCGGCAACAGGCCGAAGACTCCGAACAGCACCAGGTACGGGGCGAGGAACAGGTATGGCGTCGCCCGTCCGGTCCGGCCCGCCGAGGCGCCCCGGCGGGCTGCGTTGGCCGCCGAGGGCGGCGCGTCACCGCGCGCCGCCCCGACCTCGATCACGTCCGCCACTGGTTATCAGCTCCCGTACTTCTTGCGGTTGTCCTCGAGCTGCTTGTTGGCCTTGGCCACACCCTCGTCGAGCGCCTGCTTCGGCGACTTCTTGCCGAGCGCGGCCACGTTGAAGGTGTCGTAGAAGGTCTTGATGACCTCGCCGAGGCCCGGGGTCGCCGGCGGGAACGCGGCGTACTCCAGCTCGGGGGCGAGCAGCGAGATCTCGGGCAGCGCCTTGAACTCGGCACTCTCGCGGACCGCCTTGCGGGCCGGCACCTGGCCGCCCTTGGCCCAGTCCAGCGAGTGCTGGCTCAGCCAGTTGATGAAGACCTTCGACCCGGCGATCTTGTTGGCGTTGGCGGCCCGCTGCTTCACGATGGTGAAGTTGTGCGAGTTGGCCCAGGCGGCCTTCTTGCTGCCGATCTGGGGCAGCGGGGCGACCCCCCACTGCACCTCGGGGCTCTTCTTCAGATCGTTGATCTGCCAGATGCCGTTCCAGGTGAAGGCGTTCTTGTTGCTCTTGAACGCCAGGTACTCGGCGTCCTGACCGACGTTGGCCGGCGAGTGGCCCTGCTTGATCATGTCGACCAGCCAGGTGCACGCCTCGACCGCCGGGTCGGAGTTGAAGGTCGCCTTGGTCACCTCGGCGTCGAACAGGCTGCCGCCCCACTGGTTGAGCAGGGAGTAGAAGGTCATGCCACCGGTGAACTGGAACGGGCTGATCCAGAAGCCCTGTACGCCGGCCTTCTTCAGCTCGACCAGGGCCGCCATGTAGTCGTCCTTGGTGGTCGGCGGCTTGTTCGGGTCGAGGCCGGCCTTCTGCATGACGGCCTTGTTGTAGTAGAAGCCCAGCGGGTGCATGTCCAGCGGGATGCCGTACCGCTTGTTGTTGTAGATCCCGCCCTGCCACACCGTCGGAGCGAAGTCGCCCTCGGAGAGCTCCAGGTTCTTGGCCACGTCGTCCAGCTCGGTGATCACGCCGCGAGCGGCGAAGGTGGCGAGCTGGTCCATGTGCATGACTGCGATGTCCGGGCCGTTGCCGCTGGAGGCCGCACCGGGGAGCTTGTTGTAGTAGTCCTCCCACTGGTACGTCGCCACCGACACCGCGATGTTCTGGTGCTCGGTGTTGAACTGGTTGACCAGCGCCTTGAAGATGTCGCCGTCGCCGCCGGTGAACCCGTTCCACAGCTTCAGGTCGACCTTGGGGCCGGTGTACTCCTTGCCACCGTTGCCGGCGGCCGGGCCCGAGCTGCTGTCGTCGCTGCCACAGCCGGCGAGCGTGAGCGAGGCTGCGGCCCCGAGTCCGAGACCGAGGCCGAGCAGGCGCCGCCGGCTCATGTCGTTCTGGATCATGCTGGTATCTCTCCTTGAGGGGGACGGGATGAATTGTGCCTGGTCAAACCCGGTGCGGCATCAGGCGCCGGCCGGGCCGAAGCGCAGCACGCTCCAGGACACGGCGGGCAGGCGCACGGTGCACCGCCCACCGTCGGGGGTGGGGGTGGGCAGTTCCCGGGGCGTCACCCGGTCGGGCTCGGCCTCGGTGTTCGTCGCCGACGGGTCAGACCCGGCGGCGATGCTCAGGAAGGACAGCCCGGACATCCCCGGCAGACCACGCAGGTCGATATCCAGGGGGAGGTCCGTGGTGTCCCGGTTGACGGCGAAGACGGTCAGCTCGCCGGTCTCCTCGTCGTGCACGGCGACCGTGTCGAGCACCGGCACGTCCCCGTACTTCTTGGTGTCGTAGCGCGGCGACACCGGCTCGGTGCGCAGCACGGTGCCCCGGGCGTAGCGGGCGGTCAGCGCGAACGGGTGGAAGATGCTCTGCCGCCAGGCCGGGCCACCGTTGCGGGTGCGGATCGGCGCGATCACGTTGGCCAACTGGGCCTGGGCGGCAACCCCGACCCGGTCCGCGTGCCGGAGCAGGGTGATCAGCAGGTCGCCGACCACCACCGCGTCCACGGCCGTGAAGTCGTCCTCGATCAGCGCCGGGGCCTCGACCCAGCCGCGCCGGTCCAGGTCGGCCTGGAGGCGCGACTCGTACCAGACGTTCCACTCGTCGAAGGAGATCTTCAGCTTGCGCTTGTGTCGCTGCTTGGCGGCTACGTGGTCAGCGGTCGCCACGACCTCGGTGATGAAGTTGTCCATATCGACGGCCGAGGCCAGGATGCTCGCCTGGTCGCCGTCGGACGGGTCGTAGTAGGTGTGCGCCGAGATGTAGTCGACGTGCTCGTAGGTGTGCTCCAGCACGGTCGCCTCCCACGAGGCGAACGTGGGCATCCGCCGGTTGGAGCTGCCGCAGGCGATCAGGCTGATCGACGGGTCGATCATCTTCATCGCACGGGCGGCCTCGGCGGCCAGCCGGCCGTACTCGTCGGCGGTCTTGTGGCCGACCTGCCACGGGCCGTCCATCTCGTTGCCCAGGCACCACAGACGCACCCCGTACGGGTCCTCCGCGCCGTGCTTGCGGCGGAGGTCGGACAGCTCGGTGCCGCCCGGGTGGTTGGCGTACTCCAGCAGATCCAGCGCCTCCTGGACGCCGCGGGTGCCCAGGTTGACGGCCATCATCGGCTCGACACCGGCCTCGGCGGCCCAGGTCATAAACTCGTCCAGCCCGAACGCGTTGGTCTCGATCGTCTTCCACGCCAGGTCGAGCCGGCGCGGCCGGTTGCCGACCGGGCCCACCCCGTCCTCCCAGCGGTAGCCGGAGACGAAGTTGCCGCCTGGGTAACGGACCACCGAAACGCCCAGCTCGCGGGTCAGCTCCAGCACGTCGCGGCGCAGACCGCGGGGATCGGCGCTGGGGTGGCCGGGCTCGTAGATGCCGCCGTAGACGCACCGCCCCATGTGCTCGACGAAGGAGCCGAAGAGACGTCGGTCGGCCGGTCCGATCGCGAAGGCCGGGTCGATCGTCAGCTGCGCGGTCCGCAAGGGTGCCACCTTTCCTCATTGCCGGTGCCGGGTGACCGCAGTCACCGCTCACCCGGTGTTCCCCGTTTCTACAACGTTGTAGGCAACGTTGTAAAGGGCTGATGACGAGGTATGGTGCGCTGGGTTACATCGGGGAGGTTGCGGAGTGCGACACAGGCTCAAAGACGTGGCCGAACGTGCCGGCGTGTCGGTAAAGACCGTTTCGAACGTCGTGAACGGCTACCTGCACGTGCGGCCGGACACCCGGGCCCGGGTGGAGGAGGCGATCGCCGAGCTGAACTACCGGCCCAACCTCTCCGCCCGCCACCTGCGCAAGGGCCGTACCGGCGTGATCGCGCTGGCCGTCCCCGAACTGGACATCCCGTACTTCGCCGAGCTGGCCCGCTACGTGGTCACCGCGGCCGCCGACTTCGGCTGGACGGTGCTGATCGACCAGACCGGCGGCCGACGCGAGCAGGAGCGGGTGGTCGCCTCCGGCATCACCGACCACCTGATCGACGGGCTGATCTTCAGCCCGCTGGCCCTCACGGCGGACGACCTGGCCAGCCTCGACGGCACGCCGATGGTCCTGCTCGGTGAGCGGGTCGACCACGGCCCGGCCGACCGCGTGATGATCGACAACGTGGCCGCGGCCCGGGAGATCACCTCCCACCTGATCCAGCTCGGCCGGCGGCGGATCGCGGCCATCGGCTCGCAGCGCACCCCCGAGGGCGCCAGCGCGCGACTGCGCCTGACCGGCTACGCCGACGCGCTGCGCGACGCCGGTCTGGGCTACGACGAGGCCCTGGTGGCGCCCGCGTCGGCCTGGCACCGCGCGGACGGCGCGGCCGCCATGCGCGGCCTGCTCACCTCGGGGGTACGCCCCGACGCCGTCTTCTGCTTCAACGACACCCTCGCCCTGGGAGCCCTGCGTGCCCTGCACGAGGCTGGCCTGCGGGTGCCCGAGGACGTGGCGGTGGTCGGCTTCGACGACATCGAGGACGGCCGGTTCTCGATCCCCACCCTCAGCACCGTCGCCCCGGACAAGGAGCAACTCGCTCGCCTGGCGGTCGAGCTGCTCGCCAACCGCCTGGACGGCGAGCGCAAGTCCCCCGCCCCCCGCGAGTTGACCGCCCCCTACCGCCTGGAACTTCGAGAGTCCTCCCAGACCCCCTGATACCGACCCGAGTGGCCTGGGGTCAGTCGAAGAAGCGGGCCAGGTGCGACTGAGGTGCGGTGTCGGCTTCCGGGGGGAGGGGAGTCAGGTCGGCGAAGATGGAGGCGCCGTCGCAGCCGGAGTGCAGCGGGTACCAGCGTGGCTTACCGGGCGGCCGTCCTTGACAGATCCCCTTGAACGTCTGCACGTCCAGCAGCCGGACGTGGGTCGGATCCGCCACCGCGTTCACGTGCCCCCACCAGGGGCTCATCACGTGCAGCACGCCGCCCGGGCGGAGCACGCGGTGGCACTCGTCCACCAACGGCAGGAAGTCGATCAGGTGCTCCAGGATGTGCACCGCGAAGAAGACGTCCACCGAGTTGTCGGCCAGCGGCAGCGAGCCGGAGAGGTCCGCCACCGCGTTGACCCCCGGCGCCGGGTAGATGTCCAACCCCAGGTTGCCCGGCCACTGCTTGGTCGCCCCGCACCCGAGGTCCACCACCACGGGATCCCGCCCGCCGACGCCGACCCGGCACCAGACTCCGTACACCCCGGCCAGTCGCCCGATGACGTCCCGGGCCAGCCGCAGATCGGCCGGCTCGGCCACCTCACCGGTCAGATGAGCCACGCCCCGGTCGAACCGCACCTCGACCGCCAGGCCCCGCAGCCGGTCGTCGTGCCGGAGCTGGTCCGCCCACGCCTCACCGAGAAAGCCGTCGATCGCTCGCAGCCGTTCGGCCGAGGGCGGAGTCTGTGCCAAAGCGACCATGCGGGCCACCTCCCGCCGCCCGTTACCCGCATCCGCGCCCGATATGCCCCGTGCGACGGCCGGGACCGCGGACCGTGCGGCGGCCGGGACCGTGCGGCGGCCGGGACCGTGCGGCGGCCGGGATGCGGCGGCCGCACGGGGCCGGCGGTCAGCCGGAGACGCTGCGGCGGCCGGATCGGCCGGTACCGCGGATGCGCTGGCGCGGCGGCGGACCGGCCGGCTTCGGCCGTTTGAGGTGATACCGGTGCAACTCGGCGTGGCCCTCCAGAGACGGGTCCTCGCTCATCGCCACCAGCTCCCAGCCCTGGTCACCGGCCCGGTTCAGGTGGGCCAGCGCGGTGTCGCCGTACGGCGTCACGTCGATCATCGACCCGTCCGGGCCGTACCAGATGAAGACGATCTCCCAGCCCAGGTCGTTGGTCGCCGCCTGGCGACGGCGGACCAGCAGGGCGTACTCCCACTTGAGCATGGGGTCATTCTCACCCGCAGGTGGGCGGCCGGCACGGATCAATCCTCGGCGATCCGCCCAGCGTCGACCCGCAGCCGACGGTTCGTCTCGATGGCGGCCAGCATCCGTCGGTCGTGGGTGACCAACAACAGCGTGCCCGGGTAGCTGGCCAGCGCCGACTCCAACTGCTCGATGGCGGGCAGGTCCAGATGGTTGGTGGGCTCGTCGAGCACCAGCAGGTTGACCCCACGCCCCTGGAGCAGTGCCAGCGCCGCCCGGGTCCGCTCGCCGGGGGAGAGGGTGGCCGCGGGCCGGGGCACGTGCGCCGCGCGCAGCCCGAACTTGGCCAGCAGGGTCCGCGCGTCCGCCGGCGACATGTGGGGTACGGCCGCGTGGAACGCGTCGATCAGCGGCGCGTCACCGAGGAAGAGCCCTCGGGCCTGGTCCACCTCGCCGACCACGACGCCGGGCCCGAGCGAGGCGGTGCCGGCGTCCAGCGGCAGCCGCCCCAGCAGCGCGGCCAGCAGCGTGGACTTGCCGGAGCCGTTGGCGCCGGTCACCGCCACCCGGTCCGCCCAGTCGATCTGGAGGTCCACCGGACCGAGGGTGAAGCCGCCCCGGCGTACCACCGCGCCGCGCAGCGTGGCCACGACGGCGCCGGCGCGGGGCGCGGCGGCGATCTCCATCCGCAGCTCCCACTCCTTGCGGGGCTCCTCGACCACGTCGAGCCGTTCGATCAGCCGTTCGGTCTGCTTGGCCTTGGCGGCCTGCTTCTCGCTCGCCTCGCTGCGGAACTTGCGGCCGATCTGGTCGTTGTCGGTGGCCTTGCGGCGGGCGTTCTTCACGCCCTTCTCCATCCAGCCACGCTGGGTGCGGGCCCGTGCCTCCAGCCCGGCCTTGGTGTCGGCGTACTCCTCGAAGTCGGCGCGGGCGTGCCGGCGGGCCACCTCGCGCTCCTCCAGGTAGGCCGCGTAGCCGCCGCCGTAGTGGTGCACCTGCTGCTGCGCCAGGTCCAGCTCGAGCACCCGGGTCACCGTGCGGGTGAGGAACTCCCGGTCGTGGCTGACCAGCACCGTGCCGGCCCGCAGCCCGGTGACGAACTCCTCCAGCCGCTCCAGCCCGGCCAGGTCCAGGTCGTTTGTCGGCTCGTCGAGCAGGAAGACGTCGTAGCGGCTGAGCAGCAGCGACGCCAGCCCGGCGCGCGCCGCCTGGCCGCCGGAGAGCCCGGTCGTCGGGTGGTCCAGGTCGACCGCGAGCCCCAGGTCGGCGCTCACCTGCTCGGCGCGTTCGTCGAGGTCCGCGCCGCCGAGGGCGAGCCAGCGCTCCAGCGCGTCGGCGTACTCGTCGTCGGCACCCGCCGTCCCGGCGGTCAGCGCCTCGGTCGCGGCGTCCAGCGCGGCCTGCGCGGCGGTCACCCCGGTCCGTCGGGCCAGGAAACCGCGCACGGTCTCGCCGGGGCGTCGCTCCGGCTCCTGGGGCAGGTGTCCGACGCTCGCGGAGGGCGGGCTGAGCGTGACGCTGCCGGCCTCCACCGGCAGCAACCCGGCGAGGGTACGCAGCAGCGTCGACTTGCCGGCACCGTTGGGCCCGACCAGGCCGACCACGTCGCCGGGGGCGACCACCAGGTCCAGTCCGGCGAAGAGCGGGCGGTCGCCGTGTCCGGCGGCCAGGTCCTTGACGATCATCGTGGCGCTCATCAGGACGGCAGCCTATCCGGCCACTGGCATACGACCCGGCGGCAGCGGGCAGACTCAACGTCGTGGTGACCACACTGGCGATCGATTGTGGCGGCGGGGGCATCAAGGCGTCGGTGCTCGACCAGGCCGGCACGATGCGGGCCCGGCCGCTGCGGGTGCCGACCCCGTACCCGCTGCCGCCCGCGCTGTTCGTCCAGACCCTGCTGGAACTGGGCGATCGGCTCCCGACGGCGGATCGCCTGACGGTGGGCGTACCCGGGATGATCCGGCACGGGGTGGTGGTGGCCACCCCGCACTACGTGACCCGCAGCGGACCACGCAGCCGGGTCGATCCCGACCTGCTCGCCGAGTGGTCCGGGTGGGACGCGCGCGGCGCCCTGGCCGAGGCGTTCGGCGTGCCGGCGCTGGTGCTCAACGACGCCGAGGTGCACGGGGCCGGCGTGGTCGCCGGCACCGGATGCGAGCTGGTGCTGACCCTGGGCACCGGGCTGGGCAGCGCCCTCTTCGACGGCGGGGTGCTGGCCCCGCACCTCGAGCTGTCCCACGCGCCGGTGCGGTGGGGCACCACCTACGACACGTACGTGGGCGAGCCGGAGCGCCGTCGGCTGGGCGACGCCTTCTGGTCCCGCCGGATCCGGCAGGTCGTGGACGGGCTCCGCCCGGTGTTCCGCTGGGACCGGCTCTATCTGGGCGGGGGCAACTCCCGGCTGATCCGGCCCGAACAGCTGGTCCGGATGGGCGACGATGTGGTGGTGGTGCCGAACACCGCCGGGATCGTCGGCGGCGTCCGCGCCTGGGAGCTGGCCGCTGGTCGTCGGGACGCCCGTACCTGATCCGCCGGGCCGGAACCCGACCCGACGGTGTCCCGGGAACAGTCGCTATCCGGCCGGTGTTGTGCCAGCGTCGGAACAGGTGACGGTGCGACCCGAGGAGGTGGCAGATGGATCTTCTGGCGGACTACCGGCGGGCGACCATGTTCTTCGAAACCGGTGACCCCAGCGGGGCAGCCCGACTGCTGGAGCCGATCATCGACGCCGAGCCCGGCAACGCGGCGGTCCGGCAACTGCTGGCCCGGGCGTACTTCCAGTCGGCCCAGCTCAACCGGGCCGAGGAGCACCTGCGGGAGCTGGTCGAGCGGGACCCGAGCGACCACTACGCGCACCACGTGCTCGGTCGGACGCTGGAACGGCTGAACCGACACTCGGACGCGCTACGGCACCTGCGGATCGCCGCCGCGATGTACGCGGCCAACGACGACTATCGGACCGCGCTGGAGCGGGTGGAGACCCGCCTGGGTGGCAGGCGCTGAGCACGGACCGGCGACGGTCGACGGGGCGGCCCTTCGGGGTCGCCCCCGTCGCCATCCGTCGGGCCGGCCGCCGGGCGTGCCTAGGATGGCGGACATGGGACCTGACCGGCCGGGGGCGCAGGCATGAAGCTCAAGCTGGATCTGCACGAGATCTTCAACAAGGGCCAGGACATCGACCGCGCGTTGCGCGGGATCATGGACGAGGCGGTGGCGAAGAAGGCCACGCTTGTGGAGATCATCCCCGGTAAGGGGTCAGGCCAGCTCAAGAAGCGGGTGCTGCGGTTCCTCGATCAGAAGGACGTCAAGCAGCTCTATCACCGGGTGGAGAAGGACTCGAAGAACTTCGGCCGGCTCTTCGTGCACTTCCGTTGGAAGTAGCCATGCGCCTGGAAGTCAGAACGGCGACCAGTTCAAGGTCCAGCGTCCCTGCTCATCAAGGGCATAGGAATCCTTACCGCCAACGGGGTCGTTGTTCTCCACCCACCGCAGCGGGCCGATGTTCACTTCGACCTGCTTGCCGTTCACAGAAGCCGTCAGAGTGACGCTCCCCTGGTAGGCGTGGTTCTGCCGCGATTTCACCCCGATTGACACCTCGACTGCCGACTTTGTGTCCATCGACACACGACCTGGAGGCATGGGCCGGGGATTTTCCGGAGGTGCTTCGAGCACATCGAAGAGCGTAGACTGCTGAGCCTGGCTGTCCACCTCGATCATGTAGCTCTCGGTGAAGCCACCTCCGCCCCAGTTGCATGTTATTAAGGTGCCCTCGCTCATCGAGATCTCTTTGCGGTCAGCAATGGTCACGGTCGCTGCGGTCAGCGTGACCAGGTCCGGGTCACCGGCGGTCAGTGTGACCGTCTTCTCGATGTCGTAGAAGTAGAAGCCCTCTGTCTCACGGAGCCATTCCCGATACTGGTCGTCTCGGCACCCCACCTTCCGCCCGACGATATGGGCGGGTGGGGAGGGCAGCGCCTCGGGCGGGCCGTCGAACCAGACCCCGGAGACGTCCTTGTCGGCGACGCTGATGTCTGTCATGGACGGCCCCAGCGCTTTGCAGTTGTTGAGGACGTTGTTCACCCCGTTGGCGATGCAGTCTCCTTCGAAGACGCCGTCCACCGAGATGTTCTGCTGCGGTGGAACTGGTGACTTGTCATCGTCGTTCGTGTAGATCAGAGCCACCACTCCGAGGACGACAGCCACGACGACCCCCACGAACTGCCAGGCGCGGTCCCGGATGACGTCCCAAAACTTGGAGCGCGGAGTGCCCATCAGAGCCCCGGTCAGCAGCCGGTGGCCTCTGGGCGGGCGCCATGGCCGACCGGGTGCCGGGACCAGCACTGTGGGCGTTGCCGGATTGCGATCTCCAGTGCCTGATGGTCTGACTCGATCATTTCCCAGGCGATACGGCGCGCCATTTCGAGGCGGTCGATGTGCATGTCAAGATCAGTCGGGCCGGCGCCAGCCATATCGAACTCCTCGTCAGCGTTCGAACCACTTGCATCATCCGTCGCGCCTGGGGTCGTCACCATTCTCCGATCGGTGGAATCCAACCGCCGTACGGCTCTGTGTCTCGCACCCCGGTTGGGCCGATGGTAGCGGTGCCCGCACCAACACGCCCGGAACTGCGGAAAACGTTCACGGCATGTGTCGTGATCAATCTCGACCGCGATGGCTCCGCTTGCCTCGGCTCGGTACATTGCACGGTGCGCGACGGGGGGCGCGACAGGTCCGGTGAGGGGTCTTCGCAACGGAAAGGGCCGCCGTGCAGCAAACGGAAAAGATCGACCCGCTGTTCGTCGCCGTGCAATCCGAAATGATCACCCGGGCGGATGTCGCCGGGCTCATCGCGGGGCGGTTGGCCGCCGTCCGGGTGCCGGGGTTGCTCTCCGCGGCCCGCTGCCACGCGATCACCGCCGCGCTCGCCGCCGCGCCGATGGACCGCTACGACGAGAGCCGGGTCTTTCCGCTCGTCGCCAAGTTCGGGCCGGCCATCAACGACCATCGCGATGCCGGTGAGCTGCGCGAGGACTACTGGGACGCGGCCCGCGCGGCGGAGAAGAGCTGGGTCTCCCTCGGTCTGTCGGACGTGCCGCGGGAGCTGTGCCTGGCCGCGTTCCGGGCCGCCTGGCCGGACGTCGAACCCGGGCGGCGGCAGCGGCAGGTGATGCACGTCGGCATCGTTCGAGAGATCAACGACGGGCTGCAGATGCATTTCGACGATGCGGTCCGGGAGTACGCGGGCCAACTGCTCGACGCCAACGTGGTGGCCCAGCTGGCGTTCAACATCTACATCCGGGTGCCACCGACCGGCGGCGAGACGGTGTTGTGGCGGCGGCGGTGGCAGCCGGACGATGAGGATCTGCGCATTCCTGGCGGGTACGGCTACCGCGAGTCGGCGGCCGCCGGCATTCAGTCGTTGACGTTGCGCCCCACGCTCGGCGAGGGCTTCCTGTTCGACCCGCGCAATTACCACACGGTGCGTCCAGCGACGGATGGGCGGCGGATCTCCATAGGATGTTTCGTCGGGCTCACCGACGACGGTCGACTGGCTCTCTGGTCGTAGTGAAGGGCGTTACCCCATGGTGGACAGAAGCGACGTCGAGGCGGCCGCGGCCCTGATCGAGGGGCGGGTCCGGGACACCCCGGTGCTCGCCGTCGACGGCGCCGATCTGGGTGTGCCCGGGCAGCTCACCCTCAAGCTGGAACTGCACCAGCACACCGGTTCGTTCAAGCCGCGTGGCGCGTTCAACCGGATGCTCCAGGGATCGCTGCCCTCGGCCGGCGTGATCGCCGCCTCCGGGGGCAACCACGGCCTCGCTGTCGCGTACGCGGCCCGCTCGCTGGGCGCGCCGGCGGAGGTCTTCGTGCCGGTGACGGCCTCGCCGGTGAAGGTGCAGCGGTTGGCCGGGCTGGGCGCGCAGGTGCGGCAGGTGGGCCAGCACTACGCCGAGGCGCTGGCGGCGAGCACCCGCCGGGCCGAGGAGACCGGGGCGCTGGTCGTGCACGCCTACGACCAGCCGGAGGTGGTGGCCGGTCAGGGCACCGTGGGCCGGGAGCTGGAACGGCAACTGGACGGCATCGACACCGTGGTGGTCGCCGTCGGTGGCGGCGGGCTGGTGTCCGGCATCGCCACCTGGTTCGACGGGGCGATCCGCGTCGTCGCCGTCGAGCCCGAGCAGATCCCCACCCTGCACTCCGCCCTCAAGGCCGGCCGGCCGGTCGACATCGAGGTGGGTGGCATCGCCACGGACTCACTGGGTGCCCGCCGGATCGGCGAGATCGCGTACGAGACCGCTCGCCGCACCGGGGTCGTCTCCGTCCTGGTCCGCGACGAGGACCTGGTACGAGCGCGCCGCCTGCTCTGGTCCGAGCTGCGGATCGCCGCGGAGTTGGGCGGTGCCGCCGCGCTGGCGGGGCTGGTCGGCGGCGCGTACGTGCCGCAGGCGGGCGAGCGGGTCGCGGTGATCGTCTGCGGTGGCAACACCGACCCGAGCGACCTGGGTCCGGTCGCCCCGCACTGATCCCCGCCGCAACCCTGACCACCCGCGCGAGAGGCGGCGGGTGGTCAGCGGCAGTGTTCAGCGGGTCGGGCCGTCGCCGTTCCGCAGTCGGCGCAGCGCGTGCTCCACCTGGAGCGTGTCGAGGTGGGTGTCCCCGAGCAGCCGCCGTCGATCGGCCAACAGTCGCTCGTACGCCTCGATCGCCGAGTCGAGCCGGCCGTCGAGCAGCAGCAGTGCCGCCAGGCTGAACCGGATCGCGAGCACCTCGCTGCGGTCGGCGTGCCGGGGCTCCACCGTGGCCAGGGTGGCCCGTAACTCGGCCTCGGCCTCGCGGAGCCGGCCCTGCTCCTGCATGCAGCGGGCCAGCGTGTGCCGGGCCTGCCAGGTCTCCGGCTGGTTGAGCGGCCAGTTGCGGTAGCGGACCTCCAGGATGGCGTGCAGCATCTCCTCGGCCTCGTCGGCCCGGTGCTGGGCGAGCACGGCCAGCGCGAGGCTGTGCCGGACCACCATGGTGTCCCAGTGCTCCGGACCACGGACCTGGTCCTCCGCGCTGACGATCTGGCGCAGCTCCAGCTCGGCCTCGGGCCACTGCCGCTGCGCCATGATCGCCTTGGTCAGCTTGTGCCGGCTGGCCAGCGTGTCGGGGTCGTCGCTGCCGAGCACCCGAGTGCGGTCCGCGATCACCTCGCGGAGCACCCGGTCGGCCATCTCCGGCTGGTTACGTTCCAACCAGGTGCGGCCCAGTTCGTGGCGCAGCGCCAGCACCTGCGGCCGGTCCAGGTCGTGGTCGTACGCGGCGCAGCCGCGCACGATCGGATCGAGGATGTCGGCAGCGGACCCCGGTAGGCCGACCGCGATGAGGTAGCGGGCGGTGAGTCGGGCCAGCTCCAGTGCGAGGCGTACCGTCTCGGGGTCGTGCTTGTGCTTCTGCGGCGCGAGGTATTCCCGCACGGCCTCGACCAGGTGCGGGACCAGCACGTCCCAGTTGGCCCAGGCCGCCGAGTCGTCCGGATTCTGCCCGTCGGTGGCGGCCAGCAGCAGCTTCATGACCAGCCGGTGGTATTCGCCGATCTGCTCACGGACCTCGTCCCGGTCGCGGAACATCGCGTGCACCAGCGGGTGCAGCGACAACACGTGCGCGAAGGCCGGGTCGGTGACGTCCTCCCGGACGTCGAAGTCGACCAGGGCGAGATCGCCGATGCCCTCCAGCACCTTCACCCGCTGCCGGGCCGTCAGCCCCTCGAACAGCGGCGGCCCGGTGAGGATGGCCGGCTTGAGCACCACCTCGTAGGGCACCGGCGAGACGCTCAGGCAGGCCAGCACGTTGAGCAGCGGCCGGCTCTGCTGGAGCTGGCGGCGGGCCAGCAGGTCCAGTGAGATGTCATCGACCTCGCGGACGATCTCCAGGCCGAGTGACTCGTCTAGGTCGACGTCGTCGGCGTGGCGGGGCGAGCGGAACCGCCGATCCACCGCGGCCCGGTATTCGGCGAAGGTGGTGATGGTGGAGGTGCCGTGCCAGACCGGGCTGGCGTTGACCGACCGCAGGTAGTTGCCCGCCGCCCGCAGGGCCAGGGGCAGACCGCCCAGCTCGCGGGCCAACTCCCGGGCGTCGGCGACGTCACCGGCGTCCGCGCCGGCCCGGTCGATCAGCACCTGCGCGCCCGCGTCGGCGTCGAGCGGGCGGACCTGGTGCAGCGTCGACCAGGTGCCCCAGGTGGCCCGGTTGCCGTCGCGGGTGGTCACCAGGACCATGCCGTCCTCGGCTTCCGGGCGACGCAGCCAGCCCGTGCCGTCGGCGAGCACACCGTCGGAGGGACCGAGCGTGCCGGGCTCGTCCACGCTGTCGAAGATCAGCAGCCAGGGCTGGGCGGACCGGTTCAGGTAGCGCCAGACCAGGTCGGTCGCGCTGATCATCCCGGCCCACGCCTGGTCGACCTGGGACTCCGAGGCGCCGAGCTGGCTGACCACCTCACGCATCGACGAATTGAGCCGGCCCGCCTGCACCCACCAGACCGTCCGGCCGTCGGCTCGGGCCCGGCGGGCGATCTCCAGTGCCACGTGGCTCTTGCCGGAGCCACCCATGCCGCACAGGATGTGCACCGGAGGGTGCTCCCCGGCGGCCTCCTGCGGGTGCAGGATCTCGTTGATCAGGTCGTCTCGCCCGTGCAGCGGGCAGTCCAGCCGCCCGAGCGGCGGGTCGACGGAGACTCGGCTCGGCCGGTCGTACGCCGGCCGGCGCTCGGCGACATCCTCGGGTGGAACGTCCGCAGGCAATGCGGTCCCCCTTCGGTGGCGAAATTGCGGCGGGGGTGGGCGGCGAAGATCATGCCCAGCGGATGGACAGTCGGAGGGGTACCGCCCGGCGCCGCGTCAACCGCAAGGGTATCCACTCCCGTGCTTACTTGCACACTCTCCGTTTAGGCCACCCGAGCGACCGGAATCGGTGCCCGAATTCCATTTCGCGGGCAGGTCCGGCCGATCCGCCGTGCTCGGAATTCGCACGGCACCTCCACCATGGACGCATGAACTGGTTGCCACACCAGGACGCCGTCGACTGGGGTTCCGTACCCGACTGGTTCGGCGGGGTCGGCTCCATCGCCAGCGTGCTCTTCGTCTACCTCGGACTGCGTCGGGAGATCCGTGCCCGTCGCACCGATGATCTGCGGTTTCGGGCCACGCAGGCCCGGTTGGTCTCGGCGGTGGCCGAGATCCGGGGCAACTCGGTGCTGCGGGTGATCGTGGCCAACGAGAGTGACGCGCCGGTGCTGGACGTGACGGTCCTGCCCCGGCTCGTCCCGCCGGACGACCCGGATGGCACACCCGTCGACCTGGCCGCGGCGAAACAGGTACGGCGGATACAGGGGCGGGAGAGCCAGGAACTGTTCGTGACCAGCACCGCCGAACATCGGCTACGTGCGGCGGACACCGTTCTGCTTGATCTCACCTTCACCGATCACGACGGAAATCGGTGGCGACGAAGCGGCACCGGGCAACCTGAACCGGCGGACTGAGCGGAATATCGCCAGCGTGATCAAAAATGGCATTGTCGCATTTCTGATAGCGGTGGTCCGGCGGAGAAACGGCTCCGCCGGACCACCGGTACGCGTCAGAGGTTGTAGGTGCGGGCCACCGCCAGCATCTCGGAGCTGTGCGACCCGACGACGCCGACGGCCGGCGGCCGGGGACGGAAGCCGGGCAGTGCGTCCAGCCCGTCACTGGCGTCCATCGCCCGCAGTGCCACCTGCCCGGCGAGCGGCCGCAACTTCAGCGTGACGTCGATCCCCGCCGTCGGTGGAGCGTGGAAGACCAGCCCGAAGCCCCACTTGCCCGTCCGCGTCCGCAGCGGCACCGACCGGCCGCCCACCTCGGCGGACGTCACCTTGGCGGTCGACGCGTCGACGTGCAGCGTGACGAGCCGAACCGCCCGCTGCGGGGTGAGCCGCAGCCGCAGCGTGCGCTCGCCGCCGGCGGTGTCGTCGGCGAGCACCTCGACCTTCGGCGCCAGCAGGTTCGCCGGCTGCGCGGGGCCGACCCGCAGCTCGCCGTCGCCCAGCCCGGGGAACTCGTCGCCGACGTCGGCCATCCCGTCCACGTAGCCGTCCGTCCACGGCTGCGGGTCGGTCTCGTGGCTGATCCAGCGGGCCTGACCGGTGCCCGCGTCCATGGCGTACATCAGGTGGGTGGGCGCGGGGTGGGCGGCGTCGAAGCGGTCCACGGCCAGCCCGACCCCGGCGAGCACCACCGCCGCTACAGCGGCGGCCCCGGCTGGCAGCACCGCGAGCCGCCGGGCACGCAGCGCCCGCATCCCGCGCTGGCCGCCGGCCTGCGGGTGCAGCAGGTCGACCACCGGCAGCGCGGTCAGGCCGAGCAGCACCGCGACCAGCGCGGCCACCCCGCCCATCGCCATTCCCAGCGCGGGGAAGAGCAGCACCACGGTGGGCAGCAGGATGAGGACGCCGACCGCGCCGGCGGCGGTCACCGCCACCACCGGCCACGGCCCGGTCTGTCGGGTGCGCAGCGCGACCAGCCCGCCGAGGGCGCCGGCCAGCGCCGGCAGGGTGGTGAGGTACGCCCCGCCGGGCACCGCCACGGCGAGCAGTACCCCGAACACGGCCAGCCAGCCCAGCCCGCCGACGGCCAGCGCGGCCGGGCCGATCCGGCGACGGGTCAGCGCGTACCAGGTGAAGAGGATGGCGGTGGCGAGCGCCAGCACGGCCAGCCGATACCAGATCGGCCGGTACGGGTCGAGCAGTTCGGCGTACCCCGGTCGGATCGTGGTGATGGCCAGCCAGAGCAGCTGCGCGGCGATCGGCGCGGCCACGATCGGCACCAGGGCCAGCCCGAAGCCGGCGGCCAGCCGGCCGGTGCTGGCCCGGCCACGACGGCGGGTCAGCCAGCCCAGCGCGGCCACCGCGAGCACCGCGAGCAGGGCCAGCGGGAGGGTGAGCCAACCGGGGTAGCGGACCAGACCGCCGGGGACCGGGAAGTAGGTGGCGTCGTTCCCGGCGGTCAGGTCGGTCAGGTCGGTGCGGCCGAACTCCCGGGCCAGGCCGAGCGCGTTGTCCCCGTGCTGCTGGAGGCTGCCCCGGTTCATGGCGGCCGGGGTGTCCAGCGGCGTGTGGTAGATCGCGCCGCCGTCGATGTACGCCGAGTTCAGGCCAACGAACTTCTTGTCCAGGAACGCGGTGAAGTCGGTGTCGTTGGGGAGCGCGCGGTAGATCTCCACCGCGAACGAGGTGCCGACCGGGTGCGGTGCGGCCCGGCCGAAGATGTCCACCAGCTTGGCGTTGTTTCGGGACGTCTCGAACATGATCACCGGCCCGGTGGAGCCGCGCGCCTCCAGGTTGAGCACCACCCCGCCGTCGGCGGCCAGCGGATGACTCCCGGCGAACGCCGCCGCACCGCAGAGGCACGCCTCCTCGGCGTCGGTCAACACGAAGACGATGTCGTTGCGGGGCCGGGGACCGGCAGCCAGCGCCCGGGCGACCTCCAGGATCGTCGAGGTGCCGGCGGCGTCGTCGTTGCCGCCCGGCCCGGTCTGCACCGAGTCGTAGTGCGCGACCAGGAAGACCCGGCCGGTCGAGTCGGTGCCGGGCAGGCGGGCCACCACGTTGCGTACCTGAGCCAGGGTGGCCCCGCCCGCGGCCCCGCTGAGCTGCCCGGCCTCCGGGGCGACGACCTCCTGCACCTCGGTCTCCAGGCCCAGCCCGCGCAGCTGCTGCTCGAGGTGCGCCCGGACCTGCTCGTTGGCCGGGCTGCCGGCGACGTGGGACCGGGCCGCGATGACCTGGACGTCCTCGTACGCCCGGCCGGCACTGAACTGGTCCGCTGGCGCGTCCGCCGGTCGCGGGGTCGGGGTGCGCAGGTCGAGCAGGCTGCCGGCGCCGACGGCGGCCAACGCGACGAGGGCTGCCGCCGCGGCCGCGAGGCGCCGGCCGGGCCGCGCCAGCGCACGGTCGGCGGGGGGTACGCCCGGACCCGGGCGGAAGCGCGTGCCCGTCGCGGCCTGGGTGGGGGGTGCGCCCACGGGAACTCCTCGGGGGTGGTGGGGCCAGGGGTGGCACCATCCTGCCCTCCGGCGGGTCCGGCTGGAACGGCTGGGACGTCCACCTCCATCGACTGCCCGGTTTGTCCTCCGGCGGGCAGTGATCCGGCCCATCCGTGGCCGCGCCGTGGCCTCCGTGTTGTGTGCGACCGTTGTCTAATACAGGATCAGCAGGGCACTCGGAAGGAGCCCCGACATCACCAGCGATCTCCCGCGTCTAGCGGCGGTGACCCGGCCGCACCGGGGAGGCGGCCTGGCCGGTTCCTCCGTTGGCACCTACCCGCACGGCGGCCTGGGGCGACACGCCAACCTGCCGCCGGGCGAGCGGTTGCGGGTGCTGCTGGTGGAGGACGACGAGGGCGACGCCTTCCTGGTCGGTGAGCTGCTCGCCGAGACCAACTCGATGATCGACCTGCTGGTCGCCACCAGCCTCAGCGAGGCGCGGCAACGGATCACCGGCGTCGACTGCGTCCTGCTCGACCTGGGCCTGCCGGACGCGCAGGGGTTGGACGGTCTGCGGCAGGTCCTCGAGATGTCCAGCGGCGCCGCGGTCTGCGTGCTGACCGGCCGCTCCGACGAGCACCTGGGCATCGTGGCGGTCGCCGAGGGCGCACAGGACTACCTGGTCAAGGGCCAGGTGGACGGGGTGCTGCTGACCCGGGCGCTGCGCTACGCGGTGGAGCGCAAGCGCGCCGACGAGAACACCCGCCGGCTACGCGAGGTCGAGCTGCGTCAGGCCGAGTCGGCCCGCCTCGAGCGGGGCCTGCTGCCCCAGCCGCTGATGACGACCGACCAGGTGGCGGTGCACACCTTCTACCGGCCCGGTCGGCATGCGGCGCTGATCGGCGGGGACTTCTACGACGTGGTGCAGACCCGTCCGGACCGCATCGACCTGATCGTGGGGGACGTCTGCGGGCATGGCGTGGACGAGGCCGCACTCGGCGTGGAGCTGCGGGTGGCATGGCGCGCCCTGGTGCTCGCCGGGGTGCCGGACGACGAGGTGCTGCCGGCGCTGGAGCAGGTGCTGATGAGTGAGCGCCGGCTCCAGGAGATCTTCGCGACCGTGGCGAGCGCCCGACTGGACCTGGACGCCAACCGGGCCACCGTCCGTCTCGGCGGGCACCCACCGCCGCTGCTGCTCTCCGGCGGCCGGGTCGCCCCGGTGCCCGCGCCCGGTGGCCTGCTGCTCGGCGTACGACCTCGCCGGCCGATCGCTTACAACCTGGAGTTCGACACCGATGACTGGTCCCTGCTGATGTACACCGACGGCCTGATCGAGGGGCGGGTGGGCGCGGGTAACGAACGACTCGACGTGTCGGGTCTGAGTGGGCTGCTCGACGAGCCGGCCAACCGCGAGGTGCCGCTGCCCGAGCTGCCGGCCTGGCTGGTCGGCCGGGCTGAGCAGCTCAACGGCGGCCCGCTCGCCGACGACGTGGCGATGCTGCTGGTCAGCCGGGGCGGTGGCCGGTGAAGCCGGTGGCCGGCGGCTGGAGTCTGCGCCGGCGGGTCATCACCCTGCTCACCGTCGTGGGCGTGCTGTTGATCGGGCTGGCCGGTGCCGAGGCGGCGCTGGCGACCCGCAACCGCACCCAGATCGACGCCGTGCTGAACAAGACCGGCCCACTGCGGGTGCAGTCGCAGGAGCTGCTCAACGCGTTGCTCGACCAGGAGACGGCGGTCCGCGGGTACGCGGTCAGCGGCGACCGGGCCGACCTGCGTCCCTACCAGGCGGGTCTCGACCAGGAGAAGAACCGGGTCGCCTCGATGCGGACGCTGCTCGACGACTATCCGCAGATCAACCGGGAGCTGGGGCTGGTCGAGGAGATTGCCGAGCAGTGGCGGCAGTCGGTGGCCGTGCCGGTGATCGGCACCACCGAGCAGGACGGCACCCGCGCCGGGCAGGCGTTGATCACCGAGCAGGCCCGGCAGCAGTTCGACCAGGTCCGATTGGCGGTCAACGACCTCCAGGAGGCGATCCTGGTCGCCCGGGAGCAGGCAGCCGACGACGTACGCAGCAGCAGCAACCTGCTGGTCGTACTGTTGATCATCGCGGCGCTGGTGGTGGTCGTGGCCGGCGCGGTGCTGCTGCTCTCCCTGGACCGGATGGTGATCCGGCCCCTGGTCGGGCTGGCCACCCAGGTCCGCGAGGTCGCCGAGGGCGACTACCAGCACGGCATCGCCACCACGGGGCCGCCCGAGTTCATCCAGCTCGGCGAGGACGTGGACGCGATGCGACAGAAGATCGCCTCCGACCTGGCCGAGGTGCGGCAGGCCCGCGAGCGCATCGAGTGGGTCAACAGCCAGCTCCAGAAGCAGGCCGAGGAGCTGACCCGGTCCAACCGTGACCTGGAGCAGTTCGCGTACGTGGCCTCGCACGACCTCCAGGAGCCGCTGCGTAAGGTGGCGAGCTTCTGCCAACTGCTGCAGCGCCGCTACGCCGGGCAGCTCGACGAGCGGGCCGACCAGTACATCGCCTTCGCGGTGGACGGCGCGCAGCGGATGCAGCGCCTGATCAACGACCTGCTGGCGTTCTCCCGGATCGGCCGGCTCACCACCGGCTTCGGCGACGTCGACCTCAACAAGGTGATGGGCGACGTGGCCGGCCAGACCGAGGCCGCCCGGCAGTACGCCGACGCCGAGCTGAGCTGGACCGAACTGCCGGTGATCCGGGGCGAGGAGCCGCTGCTCACCAACCTGCTGGCCAACCTGGTCAGCAACTCGATCAAGTTCCGCCGCCCGGACGTGCCGCCGAAGGTGCACGTGTCGGCCCGGCTGGTCGGTGCCGAGTGGGAGATCAGCTGCCAGGACAACGGCATCGGGATCGAGCCGGAGTTCGCCGACAAGATCTTCGTGATCTTCCAGCGGCTGCACTCGAAGGACGCGTACCCGGGCACCGGCATCGGGCTGGCCATCGTCAAGAAGATCGTCGAGTACCACGGCGGTCGGGTCTGGGTGGACACCGACGTACCGGAGGGCACCGCCATCCGGTTCACCCTGCCGGCGCTACCCGAGGCCGTCGAGGCGGCGGCTGCCGCTGGCGCTGCGGCCTCGGACTCCGGGGAGCTGCCGGCCGTGGCGACGGGCGACGCGACGCCCTCGGACGAGGCGCAGGAAGCGTTGCCGGAGCAGTCCGCCGGACCGGACCGGCCGGACCGGACCGATGGGCCGCCGGAAAGCGGTAGAACGGGTGACATGAAGGAGACGGTGGGATGACCGCGCCGGCGGATGGCAAGAGCCCGATCGAGGTCCTGCTCGTGGAGGACGATCCGGGTGACGTGTTGATGACCCAGGAGGCGTTCGAGGAGCACAAGCTGCGCAACCGGCTGACCGTCGTGTCCGACGGTGCCGAGGCGCTCGCCTACCTGCGACAGGAGGGGCAGTACGCCGACGCGGTAGCGCCCGACCTGATCCTGCTCGACCTCAACCTGCCCCGCCGGGACGGCCGGGAGGTGCTCGAGGAGATCAAGAAGGACGAGGACCTGCGCCGGATCCCGGTGGTGGTGCTCACCACGTCCCAAGCCGACGAGGACATCCTGCGCAGCTACCAGCTGCACGCCAACGCCTACGTGACCAAGCCGGTGGATTTCGAGCGCTTCATCGCGGTGGTCCGCCAGATCGACGAGTTCTTCGTCAGCGTGGTCAAGCTGCCGCCGCGTGGCTGACACCCTGCTCGACGACGTCGGTGACCTCCTCTGGGAGGCCGCCGACCAGATCGTGCTGCCGCTGTTCCGCAAGCTCGACGAGGCCGACGTTTCGGAGAAGGCGCCCGGCGAGGTGGTCACCGTCGCAGACCGCCGCTCCGAGGAGCTGATCTCCGCTGGGCTGCGCCGGCTGCGGCCGGGGTCGACGGTGGTCGGCGAGGAGGGGGTCGCCGACGATCCGGGGCTGCTGCGGCACCTGCGCGACAGCGGGGACGTCTGGCTGGTCGACCCGGTCGACGGCACCGCGAACTTCGCCGCCGGGCGCCGGCCGTTCGCCCTGATGGTGGCGCTGCTGACCGACGGGCGGCCGGCCGCCGGCTGGATCCTCGACCCGCTTGCCGGGACGCTGGCCGCCGCCTGGGGCGAGGACCGCACCCTGCTCAACGGCCAACCGGTGGAGGACGCCGGTGCGGGGCCGCCGGTGGGTGAGCTGCGCGGTGCGGCGATGACCCAATTCCTGCCGCCGGAGACCCGGGACCGGGTCCGCGCCGGCGGCCGGCGGCTCGGCGAACTGCTGCCCGGTCAGCACTGCGCCGGCCGGGAATACCTGGACATCCTCACCGGCGAGCAACAGTTCGCGCTCTTCTGGCGCACCCTGCCCTGGGACCACGCCCCGGGGGCCCTGCTGGTCCGCGCGGCCGGTGGTGTCGCCCGCCGCTTCGACGGCACCGACTACGACCCGGCCGACGACGGGCGTGGCCTCCTCGTGGCGGCGAGTGAGCAGGTCTGGACCGAGGTGCGCGACGCCCTCCTCACCCCCTGATCGGTGCGCTCAGCAACAGCCAGGACACGCTGGGTCGACAGTGTGCCGGCTCAGTGTTTTCCGGGCTGGTCAACGACGTCCGGTCCGGTATTCTGACCGGCGGTCTCCGCCAGCAGGGCGCCAACCGGCACCGGCGGGGCCGCCGCCGCGCAGTGTCCACCGGGGGCCGGCGGTCGACGGAAGGGTGACGCTTTCGTGACCAGGACCAGGCCCGGCCGGCAGTACGGCCGCCGCGCTCTGCTCGCCCTGCTCGCCGCCGTCGCGTTGGTGCTCGGCGGCGGTGCCGTGCCCGCGTACGCGGAGCCTGATGAAGGCGGCAGCAAGAAGCTGCAGGACGCGCTGGAGTTGACCGCCAGGGGCCACATCGAGGCCAAGGCCAAACTGGACAATTCCAAGCGCCGGCAGACCGCGCTCGCCAGCGAACTGCAGACCGTCGAGGGTCAGATGGTCGGGCTCACCGCCCAGGTCGGCGAGGTGGCCGCGCAGTCGTACCGCGCCGGTCGGCTGACTCCGGTGTCGATGCTGCTCAACACCGCCACGCCGCAGGCGTTCCTGCAACGCGCGGCCGACCTGGACCTGATGGCACAGCGCGACAGCAAGCGGCTGCGCAACCTCATCGACGCCAAGCAGCAGGCGCAGCAGGCCAAGCTCGCCATCGACGCCGAGGTCCGCGAGCAGCAGAAGCAGCTCGCCGTCATGGCGAAGAAGAAGAAGGAGGCCGAGGCGGCGCTCGCCGAGGTCAGCTCCGGCGGCAGCGGCGGCTTCAGCGGCGGCAGTTCCGCCTCGGCGAGGCCGGCGCCGCGCAACCCCGACGGGTCCTGGCCCTCGGAGTCCTGCTCGGTGAAGGACCCGACCACCTCCGGTTGCATCACCCCACGCACCCTGCACGCGCTCAAGCAGACCCAGGCAGCCGGCTACAAGCGGCACGTCTCGTGCAAGCGCAGCGGCGGCGGGGGCGAGCACCCGAAGGGGCGGGCCTGCGACTTCGCGGCCGCGACCAACGGCTTCGAGGACCGTAACGCGACCGGCGGCGACAAGGCGTACGGGGACAGCCTGGCCGCCTGGCACGTGCGCAACGCCAACCGCCTCGGCGTGCTCTACGTGATCTGGTACCGGCAGATCTGGCACCCCGGCACCGGGTGGCGCTCCTACAGCGGCAGTGGCAGTCCGGGCGCGAGCCACACGAACCACGTTCATCTATCGATGTACTGACCCGAAGCGCCAGCTTCGCTGCGTACCATCGCGACGATGAGCTCACCACCGTCCGACGTCGCGGCCCCGCCGGCCGCATCGGCCCCGTCCGCGCCGTCCACCGGCCGGGCGCTGCCCAATGTTCTGGCCGCATTCCTGGTCTTCTTCTCCAGCGGCGCCGTGCTGGTGTTGGAGACGGTCGCGCTGCGTTTGGTCGGCCCGTACGTCGGGGTGACCCTCCAGGTGACCAGCTCGGTGATCGGCATCGCGCTGGCCGCGATCGCGTACGGGGCGTGGACCGGCGGCTGGCTGGCCGACCGGCGCGACCCGCGAGCCCTGCTGGCGCCGGCGCTGGTGCTGGCCGGCATCGCCACCGCGGTCACCCTGCCCGTGGTCCGGTACGCCGGTGAGGTGCTGCGCGGCGGTGCGGCCAGCGCGATCCTGCTGCTCGTGGCGCTGGCCGTGTTCGTGCCGGCGGCACTGCTGGCCGCGGTCACCCCGCTGGTGGTGAAACTCCAACTCGCCGATCTGCGCCGCACCGGCCAGGTGGTCGGTCGACTGTCCGGGCTCGGCACGCTGGGCGGCATCACGGCCACCCTGCTCACCGGCTTCGTGCTGGTCGCCGCGCTGCCCAGCACGGTGATCCTGCTGGCGTTGGCGGTGGCGCTCGGGCTGACCGGCATCGGGCTCGGCTGGTACCTGCGCCGGCAGGCGCACACCGAGCTGCCCGGTCCGGCCCGCACCCGGGCCGCGCTGGCGGTGCTCGGCCTGATCGGCGCGGGGCTGACCACCGTGGCACCGAACCCGTGCGACATCGAGACGGCATATCACTGCGCCCGGGTCACGTCCGACCCGGACCGACCGAGCGGGCGGACGCTCCTGCTCAACTCGGCCCAACACTCGTATGTGGACCTGGCCGACCCGAAACACCTGGAGTACGCGTACACCAAGTGGATCGGCGCGGTCGCCGACGTGGCGGCGCCGGCCGGGCAGCGGCTGGACGCGCTGCACCTGGGCGGCGGCGGGTTCACCGTGCCGCGCTACCTGACCGCCACCCGACCGGGCACCGACAACGTGGTGTTCGAGATCGACGGCGGGCTGGTCGAGCTGGGTGAACAAAAGCTGGGCGTACGCCCAGGGCCGGGCCTGCGGGCGGTGGTGGGCGACGCCCGGATGCTGGTCGCGGGCGAGCCGACGGACAGCCGTGACCTGGTGGTCGGTGACGCGTTCGGGCACCTGGTGGTGCCCTGGCACCTGTCGACCCGGGAGATGGCCGCCGACATCCGTCGAGTGGTCCGCCCCGGCGGGGTGTACGTGCAGAACGTCATCGACTATCCACCGCTGCGCTTCATCCGGGCCGAGCTGGCCACCGTGGCCGCCGAGTTCGCGTACGTCGCGGTGATCGCACCGCCCGAGGCGCTGGCGGGGGAGCAGGGCGCGAACTTCCTCATCGTCGGCTCCGACTCGCCGCTGCCACTGGACGCCGTCCGCGCCCGGCTGGATGTGGTCGACCCACAGGTCAGCCTGCTCTCCGGCACGGATCTGACGGATTTCGTGGGCGAGGCGCTGGTGCTGACCGACGACTTCGCCCCCGTGGACCAACTGCTCGCCACGGCCTGAGCGGGCGGTTTTCCCGACCGAATCTGATCCTTGAGGTGTAGTCGGGCCGTTCACGGGCAACAACGGTCACCATGGGTGGTGGGGTTCGGAACGGCACGCAACTACTCGACGAGCGGTACCGGCTGGTCGAGCAGCTCGGTGCGGGTGGCATGTCGGTGGTCTGGCGGGGCTACGACGAAGTGCTCGGCCGCCAGGTCGCGGTGAAGGTGCTGGCTTCGCGTCTGGCCAGCGACCGGGCCTTCCGGCACCGGATCCGGATCGAGGCACAGGCCGCCGCGCGGCTCTGCCACCCCAACATCACCAACGTGTACGACTATGGCGAGTCCCACCAGGTCGGCGTGACCGTGCCGTACGTGGTGATGGAACTGGTGGACGGCGACTCGCTGGCCAGCCGGCTGGGCCGGGACGGGCAGCTGCCGTGGCGCGAGGCGGTGACCGTCGGCGCGGAGGTCAGCGCGGCACTGGCAACCGCTCATGCCCGGGGTGTGGTGCACCGCGATGTCACCCCGGGCAACGTGATGCTGACCTCGACCGGCGTCAAGGTCGTCGACTTCGGCATCTCCGCACTGGTGGGGGAGAGCGAGAAGGGGCCCGACGGGACGTTGCTCGGCACGCCCGCGTACCTCGCCCCGGAGCGGCTGGACAACGGTCAGGTCTCCCCGGCCACCGACGTGTACGCCGTCGGCCTGCTCGTCTACCGGATGTGCACCGGCCGGCTGCCGTGGCAGGCCAGCACGGCCACGCAGATGCTGCGCGCGCACATGTACACGGACCCGGAGCCCATGCCCGCGGTGCCGGGACTGCCCGTCGCGGTGGCCGACCTGGTGCGGCGTTGCCTCGCCAAGCAGCCCGGGGATCGACCGGCCACCGCCGAGTTGGCCCGGACGCTCGCCGAGGCGGCCGGGATGCTGGCTGCGGTGCCGGTGTCGCCGGCAGCCGGGCCACTGGATGCGGCCGCGCTGGCCAGCGCGGGCACCACGATCCTGCCCTGGTCGGCGGAGACCGACGCGTTGCCGGGGTCTTACAACCAGACCCGGCGGGCGCACCAGACCCGGCGGGCGCACCGGCGCCGGCGGGTCGAGGCCGGGGCGGTCGCCGTCGGGCTGATCGCGGTCACCGGTGCGATGTGGGGAGTCAGCTCACGTAGCCCGGCCAGCGGCGGGGACCAGCCGACGATCGAGGCCCGGATGGATGCGCCGAAGGCGGCGCCCTGTGCGGTGGCGTACGTGTTGCGCAGGGACTCCGGCAGGGACTTCGCTGCCGAGCTGGCCCTGACCAACACGGGCGCCAGCGATCTGCGCGACTGGACGGTGAACTTCACCTTTCCCGGTGAGCAGAGGGTGACCAGTGCGGAGTCGGCTTCGGCGGACCAACAGGGGCGCACGGTGGTGCTCCATCCGGTGGCCCAGAGCACCACGCTGGAACCCGGCGCGACCCAGAAGGTCACGTTGACCGGGACTTACCAGGGAGCGAACCCGCTGCCGGTGGAGTTCCGGCTCGGCGACGCGGCCTGCGGGGTGCAGGTCTCCGGGGTGGCCGGCGCGACTCCGTCCACCGCGCCGTCGAGCGCGGGAGCCCCGGTGAAGGCCCCGGTGAAGGCCCCGGCGGCCGGCAGCGGCTCAGGTGGTCACGGTCCCGACGAGGGTGCGACAAAGGCCAAGCCCGCAAAGCCCGGCAAGGGCAAGGGCCCCGGTGGCCCGGGGAAGAAGATAGGTAAGTGACTGAGGGTCGGTCCGGAGATTTCATCTGTCGGCCAGTCGTCGACCAACTCCTGGTAAATCCGGGGCGCTCTGCTGAAGCGGCCCCTTGATGACAGGAGACGGCCGTGCGACGTACCCTCTCGACCCTCGGTGTGGCCGGCGCGCTTCTCGCCGCCGCCGTCGCCGTGCCGACCATTGCCGTTGCGGAGCCGTCGATCGAGACGGACCGCTCCCGGGCGAACGATCGACCGATCGTTATCGGTCACCGCGGTGCGAGTGGCTACCGGCCCGAGCACACGCTGGAGGCGTACCGGTTGGCGATCCGGATGGGTGCCGACTACATCGAGCCGGATCTTGTCTCCACCTCTGACGGCGTGCTGGTCGCCCGGCACGAGAACGAGATCTCGGGTACCACCGACGTCGCGGCCCGTACGGAGTTCACCAGTCGCCGGACGACGAAGACCATCGACGGCATCGCGGTGACCGGTTGGTTCACCGAGGACTTCACGCTGGCCGAGTTGCAGACGCTGCGGGCCAAGGAGCGGTTGCCCCAGGTCCGGGTGGCGAACACGGCGTTCGATGGTCGCTTCGAGGTGCCCACCTTCCAGGAGGTCATCGACCTGGCCAGGACCGAGGGGCGGGCACGGGGCCGGACCATCGGTGTCTACCCGGAGACAAAGCACCCGAGCTACTTCGCCTCGATCGGCCTGCCGCTGGAGGAGCCGCTGGTCCGGGTGCTTCGGCAGAACAAGCTGACCCACCGGAACGCGCCGGTCTTCATCCAGTCGTTCGAGACGGCCAACCTGCGCCGGCTGAGCCGGATGATCGACGTCAAGCTGATCCAGCTGCTCGACGCCACCGGCCGCCCGTACGACTTCACGGCCGCCGGCGACACCCGCAGCTACCAGGATCTGGCCACGCCCGCCGGGCTGAAGTGGATTGCCGGCTACGCCGATGGCATCGGGGCGAACAAGAACCTCATCGTGCCCCGGGACGCCGCTGGCGCGCTGCTCACCCCGACGAACGTGGTACGCGACGCCCACCGCGAGCGACTGCTCGTGCACTCGTGGACGTTCCGCGGGGAGAACCAGTTCCTGCCGGTGAATCACCGCATCGGCACCGACCCGAACGCGCGCGGCGACATCACCGCCGAGTACGAGCTCTTCCTCGGCCTGGGCCTGGACGGCGTCTTCACCGACCAGCCCGACACCGCCGTCGCCGCCCTGGCCGGCCTCTCTCGGAGCTGACCTGCCTGCTCTGTGCTTGCCTGCTCGGTGCTTGCCGGCCCGGAGCTGACCTGCCGGCTCGAAGCCGACCCGCTTCGAGCCGCTCCTCAGGCCGACCCAGGCCCGACCCGCACGCTGGCCCGCCGTCCGCCACCCGGAAGGCGGGCCAGCGGCACGTCGGCCCTCAGCGGCGTGGCGGCGGCGCGTGATCGACACGAGTTCGGCGAAATCGGGGTGTCATCTCGATTCGGATACCGCGACTTCGCTGATCTGGTGTTGATCACGCCTCGGTCTCGGCGTTGCCCGCGCCCGGCGGCCCACGACGGCCCTTGCGATCGGCCGGGCGGATGACCGGCCGTCGATCGATCGGTGGGTAGCGCGGCGCGACACAGGGGTCGAGTGGTCGATGGCGGTGCGGACCATCGGTGGGCTGGGCCTTCGGGTGGTAACGCGGCCCGTTGTAACCCCCGGCCACCTCATTCCTGTTACTTGTGTGTTTCCGCCACATAGCTCGTGGGTGACGTCACTTCTAGCGTGAGCCGACACGAAGAAGTTCCCTCCCTCCGAGTCCTCATGTGGAGTCGCAATGACGGTCCGGACGACGCGGCGGGTGTTCCTCTCCGCCGCCACGATGATGGCCGCGGCGTTGGCCGCCACGGCCTGTGGCAGCCCGCAGGACACCGCCACCGGCGGCGGCGACAGCGCCGCGCCGGTCAAGGTCGGCCTGGTGTACTCCCAGTCGGGAGCGCTGGCCAGCTACGGAAAGCAGTACATCGAGGGGTTCAAGGCGGGCCTCGACTTTGCCACCAAGGGCACCGGCAAGGTCGGTGACCGGAAGATCGAGCTGACCGAGGTCGACGACGCGGGCGACCCGGCCAAGGCGGTCTCCGCGGCGAAGGACCTGATCGGTAAGGGTACGAAGATCATTGCCGGCTCCACCGCCTCGGGCGTGGCGCTCCAGGTCGCGCCGATCGCGGCGCAGAACAAGGTCCTGTTCATCTCCGGGCCGGCCGCCACCGACGCGGTGACCGGGGCGAACAAGTACACCTTCCGCTCGGGCCGGCAGTCGTACCAGGACGTGGTGACCGCCAAGTCGTTCATCGGTGACCCCTCCGGCAAGAAGGTCGTGGTCTTCGCCCAGGACGGTGCGTTCGGCGACGCCAACGAGGCGGCCGTCAAGGCGGTCATCGGCGGTGCGGGCGCCACGGTGAGCAGTGTGCGGGCTCCGGCCAGCGCCACCGAGTTCACCCCGTTCGCTAGCCAGATCAAGACCGCGAAGCCGGACCTGCTCTTCGTCGCCTGGGCCGGCGCCACCGCCCCGGCGATGTGGCAGAGCCTCGACCAGCAGGGCGTGCTCTCCTCCACCACGGTCGTCACGGGCCTGGACATCCGCGCCTCCTGGCCGACCTTCGGCGCCGCCGGCTCGAAGATCTCGTTCCTGTCGCACTACTTCGACGGGGCCAGCGACACCGAGGCCAGCAAGGCGCTCAAGGCGAAGGTCAACACCATCGACCTGTTCCACCCGGACGGCTTCGCCGCCGCCCAGATGGTGGTCCGCGCGGTGCAGGAGGGTGGGGACGACGTCGACAAGATGGTCACCGCCCTGGAGGGCTGGAGCTTCGACGGGGTCAAGGGCAAGATGACCATCCGGGCCGCGGACCACGCGCTGCTGCAGCCGATGTTCCAGGCCAAGCTGACCGGCAGCGGCACCGCCTTCACGGCGACCGCGCAGAAGAGCCTCACCGGTGACGAGACCGCGCCGCCGGCCGTGGCGATGAAGGGCTGACCCATGCTCGCCACCCGCGGTCTGACCTGGCGGATCGGTGAGGTCGCCATCGTCGACAGCGTCTACCTCGACCTGGCGCCCGGAGAGTTCCTGGGCGTGATCGGGCCGAACGGCGCCGGCAAGACCTCACTGTTCAACCTGATCACCGGCCTGCGCCGGGCCACGGAGGGCCGGATCACCCTGGACGGGCAGGACATCGAGGGGCTCCCGCCGCACCGGCGGGCCCGCCTCGGGCTGGGCCGTACCTTCCAGGCGTCCTCGGTCTTCGGCTCGCTCAGCGTGCGGGAGAACGTCCGGCTCGCCGTGCAGGCGCACCGCGGGGGCTCGATGAAGTTGTGGCGGCGGGCGGCGGCCGACCGGGAGGTGGCCGCCGCCGCCGACGCGGCGCTCGACCGGGTCGGCCTCGCCCACCGGGGTACGGCGCTGGCCGGCACCCTGGCCCACGGCGAGAAGCGCAAGCTGGAGATCGCCCTGCTGCTCGCCGGCGAACCGCGGGTGATGCTGCTGGACGAGCCGATGGCCGGCGTGAGCGCCGAGGACGTCCCCGAGCTGGTCTCGGTCATCAAGTCGTTGACCGGTGACAGCGGTCGGACGGTGCTGATGGTCGAGCACCACATGGACGTCATCCTGGAGTTGGCCGACCGCATCGCCGTCATGCACCACGGTGCGCTGCTGGCCTGCGACACCCCGGAGACGGTGATGGCCAACCCCACGGTGCAAGAGGCCTACCTGGGGGAATCGCTATGAGTGAACCGATTCTCAACGTGGAGGAGCTGTCGGTCCGGATCTCCGGGCTGCACATCCTCCAGGGGGTGTCCTTCACGGTCGCCCCCACCGGCGTGACAGTCCTGCTCGGCCGCAACGGCGTCGGCAAGACCACCACGCTGCGCGCCATCGTCGGCCTCACCCCGCCCGCCGGGGAGGTGCGCGGCACCATCCGGATGGGCGCGCAGAGCCTGCTGGCGCGGCCCACCCACCGGCTGGTCCGTGGCGGGCTCGGTTACGTACCCGAGGACCGCTGCGTGTTCGCCGGCCTCACCGTCGCGGAGAACCTGCGGCTCGCCGAGCGGCGCGGCACCGATCCGGCGTACGACAAGGTCTTCGCGCTCTTTCCGGAGCTGGACCGGCGCGGACGGCAACGTGCCGGCTCGCTCTCCGGTGGGCAGCAGCAGATGCTCGCGATCGGTCGGGTGCTGCTCAACGACAACCGGCTGTTGCTAGTGGACGAGCCGACCAAGGGGTTGGCGCCGAAGGTGGTGACCGAGGTGGCCGAGGTGCTGGAACGCGTCGCGGAGTCGGTGCCGGTGCTGCTCGTCGAGCAGAACCTGGCGGTGGTCCGACGGCTGGCCCGCGACGCGGTGGTGCTGGCCGCCGGCAAGGTGGCCTGGACCGGCGACGCCCAGCAGTTGCTGCTGGAGACCGCGCTGACGAAGTCGCTGCTCGGGGTCGGCTCAGCGGAGGTGTCGCACTGATGGGCACCGTGATCCTGTTGACGCTGACCGGCCTCGGCCTGGCGGCGCTCTACTTCCTGGTCGCGTCCGGGCTGTCCCTGGTGTTCGGCCTGGCCGACGTGCTCAACTTCGCGCACGGGCTGTTCCTGGGCGTCGGCGCGTACGCCACCTGGTGGGCGGCGGGAAACCTGCCGGGCGCCGGTGGTGACGGATTCGGCTTCGTGCTCGCGGTCGCCTTCGGGGTGGCCGCCGGCACGCTGGTGGCGGTGCTCGTCGAGCTGGTGCTGATCCGCCCGCTCTACTCGCGCACCATCGAACAGGTGCTGGTCACCGTCGGTCTCTCGCTGGCCGGGGTGGCTCTGCTCCAGGCCACCTGGGGCGCGGACGCGCGGACCTTCCCCCGCCCCGACTGGACCCGGCAGGTGACCGGGATCTTCGGCGCGCAGGTGCCCAACGGCGGCCTGCTGCTGATCATCGCGGCGGTGTTGGTGCTCGGCGCGATCCTGGCCTTCCTGCGCTGGACGCGGTACGGCCTGGTGATCCGGGCCGGTGTGGAGAACCGCGAGATGGTGACCGCGCTGGGCATCGACGTGCGCAAGGCGTTCACCCTGGTCTTCGCCATCGGTGGGGCGGCCGCCGCCCTCGCCGGTGCGCTCGGCGGGGTCTACTTCGGCACCGTCTCGCCCGGCCAGGGCAGCTCACTGCTGATCTTCGCGTTCATCGTGGTGGTGATCGGCGGGATGGGCTCGGTGACCGGCTCCGCGTACGCGGCGGTCGTGGTCGGCCTGGTGCAGCAGTTCGTCAACTACTACGGCACGTCCGGGCTCGGCGACATCTGCGTGGTCGGGCTGCTGGCCGTGGTGCTGCTGCTGCGTCCGCAGGGCATCGCCGGAAAGGTGGCAACGGCATGACGGTGATCGACGCTCCTCCCGCGCAGGTGCCCGACGAACTGAGTCCGCCGCAGGGCCGCTGGCATCGGGTACGCCCGTTCCTGCCACTGGTCGCGCTGGCCGTCTTCGTGATCCTGCCGTACTCGACGATCTCCCTACCGGGGATCTTCGAGGGGCCGCTCAACTCACCCGGCACCCTGCAACTGCTCGCCATCTGCCTGATCTTCGGTGGCCTGGCGGCCGGCTACGACCTGCTCTTCGGTCGGACCGGGATGCTCTCCTTCGGGCACGCGCTCTACTTCGCCGCCGGCGTGTACGGCACCGACATCCTGGTCACCCGGGCCGGCCTGCCGCTGTGGCAGGCGGCGCTGCTGACCATCACCGGCGGCACGATCCTCGCCGCGCTGCTCGGCGCGGTGGCACTGCGTACCGTCGGGATCGCCTTCGCCATGGTCACGCTGGCCTTCGCCCAGGTCGGGGCGATCCTGGTGGCGCGGGACTTCGGCGGGCTCACCGGTGGCGAGGAGGGCCTGCCGCTGGACGTTTCCGGGCTGCCCGCCGCGCTGGTCGGGGTGACCAACACGGTCAACCTGTACTGGTTGGCGTTGGCGTACCTGACCGTGGTGGTCTTCGTGGTGCACCGGGTTAGCGGTTCGCCGACCGGGCGGGTGCTCGCCGGGCTGCGCGACGACGAGCGGCGGATCGGCGTGCTCGGGCTGGACCCGTACCGTTACAAGCTGGTGGCGTTCACCCTGGCCGGCGGGCTGGCCGCGGCCGGCGGGGTGGTCTACTGCCTGATCGTCGGCGGTGCGTCGCCGCACATCACCTCGTCCGAGCTGACCCTGTCACTGCTGGTCATGGTGGTGCTCGGTGGGCCGGGCACCCGCTGGGGGCCGGTGCTCGGCGGGTTCCTCTACATGTACCTGGACCACCGCCTCACCGCCTTCGGCACGAGCGATGCGGTGGACAATCTGCCGGCCTTCCTGAGTCACCCGCTGAGTCAGCCGCTGTTCGTCCTCGGCACCGTCTTCATCCTGGCGGTCTACTTCTTCCCCGGCGGTCTGACGAGTCTCGCCCCCCGCCTGAACCACCTCCGCCAGTCCCTGCGCCCCCGCCGCTGAGCAGGGGGTTCGCGGCCCCCCGTGTGGCCGCGAACCCCCGTACTGGTCAGCCGTTGAGCATGTCGTAGGCCACCTTCGGCGCCTTCTGCGCCGCGCTCCCGGTCGGTACGGCGAGCTTCGGCGCCGAGCCGTAGTCGGCGTACTTCACCAGGTAGGTCCAGGCCTTCGCCTTGCCCGCGGCGGGGATTGCCAGGGTGAGCGTGGCGAGGTTGCCGTCGGCGCCGACGACGGCCGTGAACGGGACCTGCCCGGCCGCCGCGCCCAGTGCGCCCACCTCCTCCTCGCCGACCGCCTTGCCGGCCTCACCCTTGGTCAGGTCGACGACCCCGGTGTACGTCTGGCCGTCCTTCGCCTCGACCGAGGTGGCGGCCTCGATGATCGGGCCGGCGTTGCCGACGTCCGCACCCTCGTACGTCGGCGCGCTCTCCCCGTCGGTCAGCTTCGTGCGGTCCAACTCCATCCAGCGGTTCGGGAGCTTCGGCAGCCCGGTCAGCCCCTCGGTGCCGGTGAACTTGACCTTCAACCAGAGCCGTTCCTGCATCACGAGGAACGACATCCGGGTGGTGAAGCCGTGCTCCGGGTCCTTGTACGCGGCGGTGAGGTCCAGGCCCTTCGCGCCCGGGTCCACCACCCCCGAGATGTCCGAGCTCGAGTCCTTGCCGGTGAACCGGAACGCCCCCTCGGTGCCGTCCGGCACCGCGGCGAGCAGCTTCTCCTTGGGCGTGGGGGTCGGGCTCGGGCGGCCGCCGTCGGCGGCGGTACCGGACCCGTCCGGGCCGCAACCCGCGAGCAGGGTCGTCGCGGCGATGACGCCAACCAGAGTGCTGACGGTCCGCCGGATGGTGCCGGTGCGGCCGGTTCCGTTCGTCATCACAGAATCTCTTTCCTTGACGGTGCGTGGCATCTGCCGGGAGAGATGCTGCCGGGCGGTACGGCGGAACCACTGCCGATATGCTGCCGTCCGACAGCCGTGCACTGACGGGGCGCCGGCAGTGGGGCGTCAGGAGCGGGAAACTCGCATGTCAGGGGAGCTGCGCTTCGAGATTCTCGGGCCTCAGCGGGCCTGGCTCGGCGACCGGGATCTCGACCTCGGGCCCGGCAAGCAACGGGCCGTGCTGGCCGTGCTGCTGCTCTCCGGTGGCCGTCCGGTCACCACCTCGCAGGTCGTGGACGCCGTGTGGCCCGAGGAGCCGCCGGCCAACGGCGCGAACGTCGTGCAGAAGTACGTCGCCGGGCTGCGTCGGGTGCTCGAGCCCGAGCGTCCTCCGCGCAGCCCTGGTCAGGTGCTGACGCTGACCGACGCCGGCTACCAGCTCCGGGTCGGTCCGGACGCCGTCGACGCCACCCGGTTCGAGCGGGGCATCCGCCGGGCCGAGCGCCTCCGCGCCGAGGATCGGGTCACCGAGGCGGTCACCGAGCTGAAGACCACATTGGAGCTGTGGCAGGGCGAGCCGTTCAGCGGATTCACCGGCCCGTACTTCGACTCGGCCCGACAGCGCTGGCTCGAGCTGCGGGCCACCGCGCTGGAGAGCTGGGTCGACCTGGAGCTGCGCCGGGGCCGGCACGGGGAGATGGTGGGTGAGCTGCGGGAGTTGGCCGCCGAGTTCCCGCTGCGGGAGCGGCTGCGGCACCAGTTGATGCTGGCGCTTCATCGCAGCGGGCGGCAGGCCGAGGCGCTGGCCGAGTACCGGGAGTTCCGTGGGCTGCTGCGCGACGAGTACGGCATCGAGCCAGGCGACGCGCTCCAGGACCTGCACCGTCGCGTCCTACGGGCCGATCCGGCGCTACTGCCGCCCACTGCCGTCCCACTGCCGCCGGCAGCGGCCGAGCCAGCACCCCCCACGTCCGCGCCGCCCGCCCCGGCCACACCGCCGATCCCCGCACCGTCCAGGCCCGCCGAGCTGCCGACGACCGTCCCGCACGCGCCGCCACCGTTCCCGGCGACCCCGATCACCGCGCCGCCACCGTTCCCGGCGACCCCGGTCACCGCACCGCCACCGTTCCTGGCGACCTCGATCACCGCGCCGCCACCCGCCGTGGGCGGGAGCAGCGGGAGGACGCCCCCGCCGCGCTGGGCGAGCAGGGCCGCCACGATCATCGGTACGGCACTCGTCCTGCTCTCCGGCGGCTGCCTCACCTGGGTCGTGATCCTGGCCTACGCGGTCTGGCGGCGTAGTTGGCGGCTCGCCGTCGCCGGCGTCGGCTACCTGGTCGTGATCGGCATCGAGGTGAACCTGCTCGACATCGAGGACCCGGACGCCGAGGTGCCGGCCGTCACGGCGTTCTCCTTCTTCGGCCTGGCGTTGATCACCTGGCTCCTCGGCGCGGTGCACGTGATCCTGCTCAGCCGAGGGCTGTGGGCGGCGATCACCGGCAGCCAACAGGTGAGCACGACCGGCCGGGAGGACGTCGAACGGCGCGTCCGTCGGGAACACGCCCGCTACCTGCTCTACCACTACCCGGCGGCTCGGGGTGAGCTGCGCCTCGGCCGACCCGACCTGGCCCGGAGCTTCGACGACGGCGGCCTGGTCGACGTCAACGCCGTCCCGGAGCAGGTGCTCGCCAAGCTGCCCGGCCTGACCGTGCACCAGTGCCGGCAGATCGCGGTGGACCGCTGGCTGCGCGGGCCGTACGCCTCGATGGAAGAGTTCGCCGGCCGTTGCCTGCTGCCTCCGAACACCACCGAACCCCTCCGCGAGCTGCTGATCTTCCTGCCTCCGATGCCGGCCACGGCCCCGGAGCAGCCGCCACCGCCCGGATCGTGACCCGAACCTCCCGCGCGGACCGGGGCGTGGGCGCTCAGCGCTGGTAGAAATGCCGGATGGGCGACGATCGGGCGGCAGTACGGGAGCGGGCCGAGGCGGTGCTGCGCCGGCTGGCCGGTGAGCACGCCCGGCTGCGGGAAGACCAGTGGCGAGCGATCGAGGCATTGGTCGTCGACCGGCGGCGGGTGCTCTGCGTACAGCGCACCGGCTGGGGCAAGTCGGCGGTCTACTTCGTGGCCACGGCGCTGCTGCGCGACCGCACCGCCGCCGTAGAGGCCGGCCCGACGGTCATCGTGTCGCCGTTGCTGGCGCTGATGCGCAACCAGGTCGAGGCCGCCGCCCGGGCCGGCATCCGGGCCCGCACGATCAACTCGGCGAACCTCGACGAGTGGGACGAGATCACCGCCGAGATCCAGGCCGGCACCGTGGACGTGCTGCTGATCAGCCCGGAGCGGCTCAACAATCCGGACTTCCGTGACGGCGTACTACCGAAGCTGGCGGCGACGACCGGCCTGCTGGTGGTCGACGAGGCGCACTGCGTCTCCGACTGGGGCCACGACTTCCGGCCGGACTACCGGCGGCTGCGTACCTTCCTCGCCGAGCTGCCGGAGCGCACCCCGGTGCTGGCGACCACGGCCACCGCCAACGCCCGGGTCACCGAGGACGTGGCCGAGCAGCTGGGCGACGCCCTCGTCCTGCGTGGCACGCTGGACCGCGAGTCGCTGCGCCTCGGCGTCCTCGACCTGCCCAGCCCCGCGCACCGGCTGGCCTGGCTCGCCGATCACCTCGACCGGCTGCCCGGCTCGGGCATCATCTACACGCTGACCGTCGCGGCGGCGGGGGAGACGGCCGAGTTCCTCCGCTCGCGGGGCTACCCGGTGGCCTCGTACACGGGTCAGTCCGACGACGCCGACCGGCGGGCCGCCGAGCAGGACCTGCTGGACAACAAGATCAAGGCGTTGGTCGCCACGAGCGCGCTGGGCATGGGCTTCGACAAGCCCGACCTGGGGTTCGTGGTCCACCTCGGGGCCCCGCCCTCGCCGATCGCGTACTACCAGCAGGTCGGCCGCGCCGGCCGCGCCGTCGAGCACGCCGAGGTGCTGCTGCTGCCCGGCGTCGAGGACGCCGCCATCTGGCGTTACTTCGCCTCGCTGGCGTTTCCACCGGAGGAGCAGGTCCGGGCCGTACTGGCCGCCCTGCACACCGACCGCCCGCTCTCCACCCAGGCTCTGGAACCGCTGGTCGACCTGCGTCGGGCCCGACTGGAGCTGATGCTCAAGGTGCTCGACGTGGACGGCGCGGTCCGCCGGGTGCGCGGTGGCTGGCTCGCCACCGGCGAAACCTGGGTCTATGACGAGGCCCGGTTGCGCCGCGTCGCCCAGGCGCGCACCGTCGAGCAACAGGCCATGCGGGAGTACGCGACGACGCCCGACTGCCGGATGCGGTATCTACGGGAGCGCCTGGACGACACCGGGGCCGCCGACTGCGGTCGGTGTGACCGGTGTGCCGATCCGCTCTTCGAGCCGGACGTGTCGACGGCCGCGCTCAGCGCCGCGCAGACGTTCCTGGGCCGGCCCGGGGTGGAGATCGCACCGAAGAAGCTCTGGCCGACCGGTCTGGACGCGGTGGGCGTACCCCTGAAGGGCCGGATCTCCCCGGCGGAGCAGGCACTGCCGGGGCGGGTCGTAGGGCGCCTCTCCGACCTGGGCTGGGGCGGAAGGCTGCGCGACCTGGTCGGCCCGGAGGCCCCCGACGCGCCGGTGCCCGACGACGTGGCCGGCGCGGTGGTGGAGGTGCTCAAGGCGTGGGCGCACGGCGACGACCCGTGGCCCCGCCGTCCGGTCGCGGTGGTCGCGGTCGGTTCCCGCCGACGGCCCCGGCTGGTCGGCTCACTGGCCGAGCGGATCGCGGCCGTGGGCCGGCTGCCACTGCTCGGCGAGGTCGCGCCGACCGGTCCGGGCGGCGCCGGCGGGCCGCGCGGCAACAGTGCCCAGCGGGTACGCGCGCTGCACGGCGCGTTCACCGTGCCGCCCGAACTGGTGGCTGCGCTGGCCGGGCTGGAGGGCCCGGTGCTCCTCGTCGACGACCTGGTCGACTCGGGCTGGACGATGACGATGGTGACCCGGGCGCTGCGCCAGGCCGGCGCGCCGGACGTCCTTCCGCTCGCCCTCGCCGTGGCCGGCTGAGGTGCCGCCGGTCACTCGCGGGTGGTGTTCCCGCTCGCCCGGGTGAGCCGGCTGGCGGTGTCGCGGCGGGAAAGTTCCCGGGCACGGCGGAATGCGACCGTCGCCACGCCGTACCGGCGACGGCCGGAGTCGGCCCGGCACGGCGGTACCGTGGGCGGCATGACCGATCAGCCGCCCGTCGCCCGGGGGTACGCCGTCACCGCCCGCGGGCATCGCGCGTTGGACGCCGGCGGTGCCTGAGCAGGTCTCCGCAGCCCCGGACCGGAGCACCCTCCGGCTGGCGCTGGTGGTCGGAGGTCTCGTGCTCGCCGTGCTGCTCGGCTTCGGCCTCGGCCGGATGAACGCCACCAGCACCAGCACCGGCAGCTCGGTGCCGGCCGCCGAGCACACCCACGCGCCCGGCACCGCGTCGCACGATCACGGCGCAGCCACCAGCTCCGACCAAGGCACGAGCGCCGAGCCTGGTGGCCTGTCGATCAGCTCGGCCGGCTACACCCTGGCCCCGCTGACCACCGAGTCTCCGGCGGGTCGCCCGGGTGAGCTCCGGTTCCAGGTGCGGGACGCACAGCGCCGGCCGGTCACCCGCTTCGCCGTCGTGCACGACAAGCCGATGCACCTCATCGTGGTGCGCCGGGACCTGACCGGCTACCAGCACCTGCACCCGACCATGGCGGCGGACGGCACCTGGTCGGTGCCGTTGACGTTGGCCCAGCCGGGCGTCTGGCGGGCGTACGCCGACTTCACCACGGTCGCCGACGACGGCGGACAGCGCGCCTTGACCCTCGGCACGGACCTGGTCGCCCCCGGCGGCTACGAGCCGCGTCCGCTGCCGGCGCCGGTCACCTCGGCCACGGTGGCTGGGTTCACCGTCGGGTATCAGGGCAGCCCGCAGGCCGGGGCGACGGTGCCGCTGAGTTTCCGGATCGACGGAGGATCCGGGGCTGCGCCGCTGGAGCGCTACCTCGGCTCGTACGGGCACCTCGTGGCACTGCGTGAAGGCGACCTCGGCTACCTGCACGTACACCCGGAAGCGGAGTTGGTGGACGGCCAGGTCAAGTTCTGGCTGACCACCCCCGGCCCCGGTCGTTACCGCCTCTACCTCGACTTCCAGGTAGCCGACAAAGTCCACACGGCCGAGTTCACCCTGATCGTCGCCTAGCTCCGTGCCCCCGGCGTGCGGCCCGCCCGGCTCGGCACTGGCCCGGCCCTGGCACCGCCCCCGGCTTGGCCCTGGCGCTCGCGGAATTTGGTCGCCGAGCTGCGCGTGCCCCACCGCCCATCCGGGCAGGTGAGGCCCGTTTGATCGACACGGTATCGCTGAACTCGCGGCATCCAGCCGTCGGCGATACCCCGCTTTCGGTGACCTCGTGTCGATCATGCCCAACTCCATGATCGGCGGAGCGGGGCTGGGCGGAGCGGCCGCGGCGCGGCGCTCAGCGGCGGTGGCGGGGATTGGCGGGCGGGGGAGGGGCGCTTAGCTGGCTCGGCGGATGGGGCGGCGGGCCAGGTAACGCAGCAGATCGCGGATGTGGTGCTTCTCCTCGGCCGGGACGGTGGGGTCGGCCAGACGGTCCAGGATGACCCGGATGTCCGACTCGACCGGGCCGTCGTCGTTGCGTCGCCGGGGCGCCGGGCCGGCATCGGGCAGACCGAGCGCCCGGAAGGCGGCAGCGACCGGCAGATCCAATGCGGCGCAGAAGCCGCGTACCTTGGCCAACTCGGGGTAGTCCTGCCAGTCACCGGCCAGCCAACGGAACACCGTGGAACGGCCCACGCCGGTGTGGGAGGCGAGATCGGCCACGGTCCAACCGCGTTCGTCGCGAGCGTCATCGATGGCACGTCGGACGAAGCGAGCGAAGGCGCTCTGCGGCGAAGCCTCTGCGGAAGCCATCCCTGCGGGTCTTTCCCCTCCCGGCTGAAGCACGGAGCCGTTACGACTTCCGAGGGTAGTACGACCCAGGCCGGAAGTTATTGACTGATCGCACAAACTGTCCCGTCGACGGGACTCTGCTTCAGGCAGCATGTGGACCAACGGAAGAGGCATCGAGCGATCATCGTCGTTCTTCCATTAGGCTCGGTGCCCGTCCAGGCTTGGTGGGCGATTGCCTGCCGCCCGACCGGATCACCGCCGAGGGAGCACCATGGCCGAATTGAGCCGTCCACAGCCGTACCAGCCCGGTGCGGTGAGTCTCTTCTTCGTCGCCAAGGCCGGCGTCTTCGCCGCCGCGTTCTGGATCTGGTTGCTGGTCCTGGTGCTCCGCACCGAGCCGGCGACCGGCGCCCACGTCCTGGCCGCCACCGGCGCGATCACCACCACGCTGGTCGCGGTGGTGCTGGGTGCCCGATTGGCGTTGCAGCGCAACGCCGCCGTCCGGCACGCCGAGATGAAGAAGCTGTTGGTCGACATCTCCTGGAACGCGTTCGCCGCAGCCGGCAACGCCGAGAGCGCGGCCACGGTGGTGCCGTTTCCGACCGCACCGGGTGACGACGAGTTGGCCGCCCACCGCAGTGGCGGCGATCGGGTGTCGGCGTTCGACCGTGGCAACGGTGAGCGCATCGGCAGCCGTGATCGCGGCGGCAGCAACGGCGACCGCAGGCGTTAGGCCGCAGGCGGCTCGTCGGCGGCCAGCAGGGTCTCCAGTCGGGGCGTGACCTGCCACTGGTCGACCAGCTCGCGATACTCCGCACGCTGGACGTCGGTGCCCCCGGCGCCGGTACGGCGGGCCCGGATCAGCAGGTTGCGCGGCGTGTGCTGAGAGTCCACGAACTCCACCACCTCGGCCCGGTACCCGTGCACCCGCAGCAGTCCGGCCCGCAGCGCGTCGGTGAGCACATCGGCGAAGCGCTCCCGCAGGATGCCCTGTCGGGTCAGCAACTCGTACGGGGCTGGGGCGGGGTGGGCACGTAGCTGCTTCGCGAGGTCGTGGTGGCAGCAGGGCGCGGCCAGCACCCAGCGGGCCTCCCAGCGCACCGCGCGGGCCAGCGCCTCGTCGGTGGCGGTGTCGCACGCGTGCAGCGCCAGCACCAGATCCGGGGCGGGGTCAACGACGGCGTCGGCGATCGTGCCGGCGGTGAAGCTGACCTTCTCGGCCCAGCCCAGTCGCTGCGCCAGCTCGGTGTTGCGTCGGCGCTGGTCCTCGCGGACGTCCACGCCGATCAGCTCCACGTCGAGCCCTCGGCCGGTCAGGTAGCGGTAGGCGGCGAAGGTCAGGTAGGCGTTGCCGCAGCCCAGGTCGACCACCCGGAGGGGACCGGTGAGTTCGTCGGGGAGGGTTGCGGCGAGCGCCCGCAGGAACGCGTCCACCTGGCGGCGCTTGGCCGCCGAGCCGCCGATCTCGGCGAAGAGCTCGTCGCCCGGGTCCAGCAGGTATTCCTTCGCCCGGTCGTTCCCGCCGGGCGTCGGCGTCGGCCGGGTGGTCGCGGCGCGGTGGACCTGCGCCTCGCCGGACTTCGTCACCCGTAGTTGGAGCGTCGCGTCGGCCGTCTCCACGTGCCAGTTGCCGAACGGCTCGGCCAGCAACTCGTCGACCGCCGTGGCGGTGTCCGGGCCGGGGGCGACGTTGCGGGTGTACGGGCGGGCACCGTCGGACGTCGCGATCTGGAGCCGGGGCCCGGCCTTGAGCGTCACCGGTCGCAGCTCGGCCCGGATCACGGAGGGGCGGTGCCCACGGCGGCGCCCGGCGGCGACCGCCCGGGTCAGCGCGGGGTCCATCAGCAGCGCCCGGACCTCGGTCAGGGCGGCGTCCAGCGGTTCCGGCATCGTTCCATCTTCTGAATTGGGGGGTGGGAAGGGAACATCCCCCGTACCGCGCGCGGCGGTGCGGGGGATGTCGGGTGGGGCTGTGAGTCAGTCCGCGGTCGCTTCGGCCGGCGTACCCGTGCCGGAACCGCCACCACGGCGGCGCCGGCGGCGGCGCGGCTTGGACGCCTCACCGTCGGCGGCGGCGGCGGCCGGCTCGGCCGGGGTCGCGTCGGCGCCGATCACCGCGGTCGGTTCGCCCGCGACCGCCTCGCCGGCCCGGCGACGACGCCGGCGGCGCGGGGTACGCGTGCCCTCCTCGGCAGCGGCGTCGGCGGGCGCCTCGGCGGCCGGCGTGCCGGCGTCGGAGCGGTCCCGGCGGCCGTCGCCACGGCCTCGGCCCTCGCCTCGGCCCTCGCCCCGGCCCTCGCCCCGGCTCTCACCGCGGCGGGAGCCACCCCGACCACCGCTGTCGCCGCGGCGGGAGCGGGTGCCGCCCAGGTCTTCCTCGACCTCGGCCGACAGGCCGGCCCGGGTGCGCTCGGCGGTGGGCAGCGTGCCGGTCATCTCGGTGGAGATGTGCAGGTCGGTGTAGAGGTGCGGGGACGTGTGGTACGTCTCCTGCGGCTCGGGCATCTCCAGACCGAGGGTCTTGTCGATGATCCGCCAGCGCGGCATGTCGTCCCAGTCGACGAAGGTCACCGCGACACCGGTGGCTCCGGCCCGGCCGGTCCGGCCGATCCGGTGGGTGTAGGTGTCCTGGTCTTCCGGGCAGTCGTAGTTGATGACGTGGGTGACGCCGGTGACGTCGAGCCCTCGGGCCGCCACGTCGGTGGCGACCAGGATGTCGATCTTGCCGGCGCGGAACGCCCGCAGCGCGCGCTCGCGGGCGCCCTGGCCGAGGTCACCGTGCACCGCGGCGACCGCGAACCCGCGGAAGTCCAGATCCTCGGCGACCCGGTCGGCGGCCCGCTTGGTGCGAGTAAAGATCATGGTCAGCCCGCGCCCCTCGGCCTGCAGGATCCGGGCCACGATCTCGACCTTGTTCATCGAGTGCGTGCGGTAGACCAACTGCTGGGTCTGCGGCGACGGGCCGGTCTCGGCGGTGTGCCCGGCGTGGATCGTCATCGGCTGGCGCAGGAAGCGCCGGGACAGGGTGACGATCGGGTCCGGCATGGTGGCCGAGAAGAGCATGGTCTGCCGGTCCTCCGGCAGCATCGCGAGGATCTTCTCGACGTCGTCGAGGAAGCCCAGGTCGAGCATCCGGTCGGCCTCGTCGAGCACCAGCGCGTGCACCCGGTCGAGCCGGAGGTGCTTCTGCTTGGCGAGGTCGAGAAGTCGGCCGGGGGTGCCGACCAGGATCTCGACGCCCTTGCGCAGCGTGTCGATCTGCGGCTCGTACGCCACGCCGCCGTAGATCGGCAGCACCCGGACGCCACGCGTCCGGCCGGCGGCGGCCAGGTCCTTGGCGACCTGGATGCCCAGCTCGCGGGTGGGAACGACGACCAGCGCCTGCGGGACGCCGTCGCTGCCCTCGCTCGGGGCGAAGACCCGCTCGAGCAGCGGTACGCCGAAGCCAAGGGTCTTGCCGGTGCCGGTGGGCGCCTGGCCGATCAGGTCGACGCCACGCAGCGCGATCGGGATCGCGTACTCCTGGATCGCGAAGGCGCGGGTGATGCCGGCTGCCGCCAGCGCCTCGACGGTCTCGTCGCGGGCGCCGAGTGCGGCGAAGGTGGGAGCCTCCGGCCGAACCGGGGCTGTGGGGGCCAGTTCCTGGCCGTCCATCAGGTCTTGAGTCAGCTCGCTCATGTGGATGTGGGGGTGCCCTCTCGTGGGTGCGCCCCGTCATGTCCTCAGGGCGCGTTCGGTTAGGCGCGGGCCACACGGTCGGCGGCAGAATGCCGAGCCGGACCGGGCCGCACGCGCGCCGGGGGCTGGACTTCGATTAGATCGGCGCCCACGGCAACTGCTCCATGCTACCTGAACTGCCAGGCCTCCGTCCCGATTCCCGGTCGGCCAGGCACCACGCGGGGGCAACGATTGTGATCCGTGTCACACCGGCGCTCTCCGTCGGGCGTAACACGCACGGGCCACCTCGATCGGGCGGTGCGCGGTAGCCTCCGCTCGTGTCCGCCCCGACCACCCCCGGCCCCGCCGTCGCCGACCTGCTGGGCCTGGTCGCCTTCGGCGAGCTGCTCGCCTTCGAGCGGATGGCCGGCGATGCCCGCCTCGCCCCCGATCTGCACCGTCGCGCCGCGCTGAACGAGATGGCCGCGGCCGAGATCGCCAACTACCGCCGCCTCGCCGACCGGCTCACCGCGCTGGGCGTGCCGCCGGCGGATGCGATGGCGCCCTACCTGGGGCCTTTGCAGGCGTACCACGACTCGACCGAGCCCCGGGACTGGGCGGAGGCGGTGACGAAGGCCTACGTCGGCGACGCCATCACCGACGACTTCATCCGAGAGATCGCCGACGCGGTGGCCGAGCCCGACCGACAACTGGTGCTCGACGTGCTGCACGACTCGCGGTATGCGGAGTTCGCCGCTGCGGAGATCCGGGTGGCGGTCGCGGCGGACCCTCGGGTGGCCGGTCGGCTCTCCATGTGGGCGCGGCGGCTGGTCGGGGAGGCGCTGTCCCAGGCGGGGCGGGTCGCCACCGAACGAGGCGCGCTCACCGCGCTGATCGCGCGGGGCGATCGGGTCGACGTCTCGGGCCTGTTCAGACGGATCACCGCCGCGCACACCGCGCGGATGACCGCCGCCGGCTTGAACAACTAGTGGCCCGGGGCGCCGGGTGTGGTGCCGGCCCGCGGCAGGTGGGCCCTCGCCGACCTGCCGCGATGGCCGGACCGATCAGCGGACGGTGAAACCGACCGAGCGCGGTGACGCCTCGGCGATCTCGACGTACGCGACCTTCTCGATCGGCACGATCACCCGCCGGCCCTTCTCGTCGGTCAGGGAGAGCGTGCCGCCGTTGTTGGCGAAGGCGTCGGTCACGATCTGCTCGATCTCGGCCGGCGACTGCGCGCTGTCCAGAACCAGCTCGCGCGGCGCGTACTGCACGCCGATCTTGACCTCCACTGTGCCTCCTCAACTGGGGCGATAACCGCCCTGCGAAGGCTATCCGATCACCGGGGCGGCGGTCAGGCTGACTCACCTTGCAGCGGGAAGCTTGCGATGCCCCGCCAGGACAGCGCGGCCACCAGCGCCTCGGCCTCGGCCTTCGGCACCTGCCGGCCGCCGGCCAGCCAGAACTGCGCCGCGCTCTCCGCCGCACCGACCAGCCCGGAGGCGAGCAGCTCGGCGTGCGCCCGGCTCACCCCGGTGTCGGAGATGATGGTGTCGGTGATCGCCGCGATGCAGCCCTGCTCGACCCGCTCCACCCGCTGCCGCACCCCCGGGTCGTTGCGCAGGTCCGATTCGAAGACGAGGCGGAAGGCCTCGCTCTCGTGGTCGACGAAGTCGAAGTACGCCCGCACCGACGCGCCGACCCGCTCCTTGTTGTCGCTGGTGCCCCGCATCGCGTCCTGCACCTGAGCGACGATGGCGTCACAGTGCGTGTCGAGCAGCGCCAGGTAGAGATCCATCTTCCCGGGGAAATGTTGGTAGAGCACCGGCTTGGAAACCCCGGCCCGCTCGGCGATGTCGTCCATCGCCGCGGCGTGGTATCCCTGCGCGACGAACACCTCCTGCGCCGCGGCGAGCAACTGCTTGCGGCGCGCGGAGCGGGGCAGGCGGGTGGGCCGGCCGGCGGTCTGTGCACCGTTCCCCGCAGCGGTCATGGGATCCTCCGAGTTCTCCGTACGAGCCGGCATTTTCCCCCCACACCGGGCGAGGCCCGTGACCCCCGTCGTGGAAATGGCCCGCCGCTGTAACTTATCGCCACTGTCAGCACACGGTAGCCTCAGCGAGGGCGACCAAGGAGCGCGCGGTGAGTGAAACAGGGCAACCCGGAGCCGCCACCCCGGGAGAGCACGGCGACGGAACGGGTCAGCAGGACGACCCGGGTCGTTCCGGCAGCGGGTGGGCACCACCGGCGGGCGGGTGGTCTCGCGCCGCCGAGCGCGAGGGGGCCCGGGAGCAGACACCAAGCTGGCAGTCCGACCCCTCGTCCGGTTGGGGCAGCTCCTCCACGCGACACGGCGATCTGCCCGCACCCCTCGCCGGGCTGCCCGGCGACGCCGAGCCGCCAGGCCGGGTCAACGGCCACCACGCCAACGGTGTCCACCACGGCGGTGCCGAAGCCCCGGCGGGTCGCCCCGCGCCGGTCAGCGCGCCACCCGGGCTGACCGGCGACGCTCGGCCCGGTCCGGCCGGTGACCGGCTGGTGGTGCCCGCCCAGCGCCCCGTACCGCAGGTGGAGCAGGGGGCCGGCGAGCCCGACCTCGGCCCGCCCCGGCACTCCACCGTTGATCAGCCCGGCGGCCGCAGCGCCCGGTGGGCCGACCCCGGGCTGCCCACCTCGGCGCCGCCGGCCGTGCAGGTGCCGCCGGTCGGCACCGCCGCCTCGGGTTTCGAGGTCCCGCCCGGCTTCCACGCACCCACGGCTGAGCGGCTGGCCGCCGACGAACCGCAGCCCGGGCCGCGCGCCTGGCGGGACCCGCGCTCACCGGCGGCGTCCGTCGAGCCGGGACGCACCCCGGCCGAGCCTGCCGACGACCCCGAGGTGTCCCGCGCTGCCGAGGGCTCCCGCGCCAGCGAGTCGCCCCGCGGCAGGGATTCGCCGCCCACCGAGCCGGACTGGTCCGGCCCGAACTGGAACCGCCCGAGCTGGGGCAACGGCTGGGCTCCGCCGTGGTCGCAACAGGACGGCGAGCCGACCGGCCACCCGGCCCGGGACGAGCCCGAGCCGGGCTGGGTCGCCGAGCCCAACCTGCCGTACGAGCCGGTCCGCGCGGAGCCGAGTCGCCCGTACGAGCCGGTCCGCACCGACCCGCCCACCAGGTACGCCACGTCTCCGGGTGAAGCCCAGCCCACGGCGTCCCCGGATCGGGCCACGGGCCGGGGCGCGGCAGGGCCCCCCGAGCGTCCGTCCTGGGCCGGTGGGCAACCGGCGACGCCGACCACCGTCCCGGCGACGCCGACCACCGACACAGCCTCGGAGTCGCCCGTGCCCGACCCTGCGGCGGAACGACCCTCCTGGGCCGGCGGGCCGGCACCCGAGTCGCCCGCGGAGCGCCCGTCCTGGGCCGGTCCGGCGTCGGCCGGCGCCTCGTCGGCCGATCGGGCGTCCGGGGTCGGCGGTTCGGACCCGGCCCCGACCAGCGGACCGCCCGTCCCGTCGAGCACGCCGGCCGCCGACCGTCCGTCCTGGGCTGGCGGTCCCGCCCCGACCAGCGGCCCACCGGCCGACCGTCCGTCCTGGGCCGGCTCCGCGCGGACCAACGACGACCGCCCCGACCGCCCCTCGTGGGCCGGTGGCCCGACCCCGGCGCCCGCCAGCGCTCCGCCGTCCCGTCCGTCCTGGGCGGGCCCGGCGCCGACCAGTGCTCCACCGTCCCGGCCGTCGTGGGCCGGTGGCTCAGATCCGGTGCCCGCCAGCGCCCGGCCGTCCTGGGCCGGCGGTGCGGATCCGGCACCGACCAGCGGCCCGCCATCCCAGCCGTCCTGGGCCGGCGGTGCGGATCCGGCGCCGACCAGCGGCCCGCCGTCCCGGCCGTCGTGGGCCGGTGGCCCGGACCCGGTGCCGGCCGATGCTCCGCCGTCCCGGCCGTCGTGGGCCGGTGGCCCGGACCCGGTGCCGGCCGATGCTCCGCCGTCCCGGCCGTCGTGGGCCGGTGGCCCGGACCCGGTGCCGGCCGATGCTCCGCCGTCCCGCCCGTCCTGGGCCGGTGGCCCGGACCCGGTGCCGAGCAGTGGTCCGTCGTCCCGCCCGTCCGCTGCTGGCGGCCCGGTGAGCGGCCCGCCCAGCGCGCTCCCGGCCGACGCACCGACGTGGGCTGCTCCAGGGCCGGCCGACACGCCTCCTGATCCGCCACCGGCACCGGCCGGTCCGGCGCTGACGGCGGAGCGGCCCTCCTGGGTCGGTGGGTCGCCGTTGACACCGCCGAACGCTGCTCGGGCGGCCCGGCCCGACTGGTCCGAGGGACGCATCCCTCCGGCGTCGGTCGAGCGCCCGTCCTGGCCGGGTAGCCGTGCGGCCAACCCGCCTCGTGCGAGTGAGACGAATGAGCCCTCGGGCTCGCTCCAGCCCGAGGCCCGGTCGGTCAAACCGTTCCGGCTCCGGCCGGCGAGCGCTGATTCGTCCGGCCCGTCCCCGGCCGAGCCGCCCCGCGCGGCCCCCGGCGACGCGGCGACGGCCGCTCCCGCTTCCGGCACGAGCGGGTCCGAGGGCCGGGACCTGCCTCCTGCCGTGCCCGCCCCGACGAACGCGCCCCCCTATGCGGCTCGCCGATCCGCCCCCGACTCGGCCGGCACCGACCCGCGAGCGGAACTCCCGTCGGCGGTGCTGCCGCAGCGTGTTCCCGCGGAACCGGACGTGCCCGTCGTGCCGGAGCCGCCGGCCGTGGAGCCACCCGCGGAAACCCCGGAACTCGCTCGCATCGCCACTCACCTGCGGCGCGAGGATGAGCCCGCACCGCTGCGGGAACGCCCCGAGGGGTTCGACGTCAACGCCATCCTGGACGCCGTCCGGGAGGTGGCCGGCGTCCGCGATGCGGCGCTGCGCCGGACCCCGGCGGGGGCGCACAGCCTCCGACTCGACCTGGCCGACGGCGCCGACCCGGCCGAGGTGAGCCGACACGTGGCCCGGCTGCTCCAGGAACGGATGGGACTGGCCGCAGCCCCGCAGAACGTGCCCGGCCTGCCCACCACACCGGCCCCGCCACCAGTCCGCCGCCGGGCAGCAGACCGGCGCTCCTCGGAGCCCCGGGGCACCGAGCCGCGTGACACCGGTGCGGATCCGCGTACCGGTGAGGTGCGGGCCACCGAGTCGCCGTTGGGCGGTCGGGTCGAGGCAACGCCGGCTGCCCCCGAGCAGTCGGACGGCACGCGCCGACGTCGGCCGAACGCCGCCCCGCACCGGGGCCGCGCCGCCGTGGAGGAGCCGGGATCGGTCTCGGCCGCGCCCGCCGGTATGGCCACCGGCAGCCCCGCGACGGTCGGTACGTCGTACTCCGGTGGTCAGGTGACCACGACGGAGTCGGCGCCGTCCCGCCCGCTGGACACCGGCGGCACACCGGGGCCGCGGGTGGTCATCGACCACGTGCAGGTCAGCACCTTCGGCCTGGACGCCAACGTGGAGGTCCGGCTGCTGGCCGGTGACGAGAGTGCGTCCGGTTACGCCACCGGGCCGGCGGTGGACGGCTACGTGCTGCGGCTCTGCGCGGTGGCCGCCGCCGCCGCGGTGGACGAGTTGCTGCGCAGCGCCGAGAACGCCGAGCGGGGGCGCTGTTTCGTCGAGCACGCCGCGGTGGTGCCGTTCGGTAACTGCGAGGTGGCCACCGTGGTGGTGCTGCTGGTCTGTGACGGGTGGGTCGAGCAGCTCGCCGGCTCGGCCCTGGTCGCCGGTGACCCGCGGCAGGCGGTGGTGCGGGCGACGCTCGCGGCGGTCAACCGTCGGCTGGAGGCGCTGCTGTCCTGAGTGGTCCGGGGCAGACTGGGGGAATGAAACGCGCCACCCTCTGGCCGGACGACCTCCTCCCCGAGCACCGGGTCCCGCCGCCGTGGCCGGGTCGGGCGGTCCGCCTCGACGGCTCGGTCACGTACGTGCGGGACACCCCGAGCACCGCGGCCGACGCGGAGCCGGCGCTGTACGTGCACGGGCTCGGCGGCTCGTCGCAGAACTGGACCGACCTGGCTGGCCTGCTCGCCGACCGGCTGGACGGCCAGGCCATCGACCTGCCCGGGTTCGGCCACAGTGAGCCGGGCCCCCGGTACACGATTCCGGCCTTCGCGCAGCGGACCATCCGGTGGATCGAGCACTCCGGGCGGGGGCCGGTGCACCTGTTCGGCAACTCGCTGGGCGGCGCGATCGCTGTTCACGTGGCCGGGCTCCGGCCCGACCTGGTCCGTACGCTCACGCTGATCTCGCCAGCGTTGCCGTTTCTGGATTTCCGGCGCTCGTTGCAGGGTCGGATGCTGCCGCTGCTGGCGATCCCCGGGGGTGAACGGCTGGTCGCCTGGCGGCTCACCCAGCTCGCCCCGGAGGTGATGGCCCAGGAGGTGCTCGCGGCCTGCGTCGCCGACCTGAGCCGGATCTGCGCGCAGCGGCAGCAGGAGGCGCTGGAGGAGATCCGGGTGCGGTACGAGGCGACCCACTACGCTGCCGCGTACGTCCGGACGTTCCGTGGGCTGGTCTCCAGCTTCCTGCGGTCGTACCTGCCGGGGCCGGGCTCGCTGTGGCGGCTCGCCGGGGCGGTGCGCGCGCCCACCCTGGTGGTGGGCGGCCGGCAGGATCGGTTGGTCGACGTCCGGGTCGCGCCGCAGACCGCGCAGGCCATTCCGGACAGCCGGCTGCTGATGCTCGACGGTGTCGGCCACGTGGCGCAGTTGGAGGTGCCCCGGCTGGTAGCTCGGGCGGTGGTCGGCCTACTCGCCGAAACGGAGGAGACCCTCCGGCGGCCTGATCTGGCAGGCTGATCCGGATGCCCATCTCCGCCCGCCGCCCAGCTCACCGTTCGCGACGTTTTCCACGGACCGCCCAACTGGTGGCGGTGGTGTTGGCCGTCGGCACGGCGGTGACCGTGATCGCCGAAGGGCCCGGCGGGCACCCCAGCGCCGGCCGGCTGGCCGCCGAGGAGATCACTCCGCCGTCAGCCGCCACTGCGCCGCCGCTGGCCGCGCCGCCGACGATGACCACGTCGCTACCGGCCGTCGCCCCATCGTCCCTGGTCGCGCCGACGCCGCCGTCGGGCGGCCCTTCGCCGGCCGGGTCGGCCACCGCCCCGCCGAGCCCGCCGTCGGTGTCACACCTGCCCGGGCCGGTGCCGACCGCCGGCACCGGTGTGTTCGGCTACGACAACCGCAGCGGCCCGGTGCTGGGCGGCGCGGGTGTGCTGCGGCGCTACCGGGTGGCCGTCGAGTCGGGCAGCGGCGAGGACGTGGCCGCGTTCGGGCAGGTGGTCGAGGCGGCGCTCGCCGGGCCGGGCAGCTGGGTGGACAGCGGCCGGCTGCGGTTGCGGCAGGTGCCCGAGGGCTCGCCCCGGGACTTCACCGTCTACCTGGCCACCGCCCGTACGGCGGGTCGGATGTGTGCCGAGGGTGGGGTGAACATCCGGGTCGGTGGTCGGCCGTACACCTCGTGCCGCGCGCCCGGGAAGGTGATCATCAACCTGGACCGGTGGCGGCTGTCCGTGCCGCACTACGTCCGGGCCGGCGTGCCACTGTCGGTCTACCGGACGTACGTGGTCAACCACGAGGTGGGCCACCAGCTCGGGCACCGACACGAGCGCTGCCCCGGTGCCGGTCGGCCGGCACCGGTGATGATGCAGCAGACCCTCTTTCTCAACGGGTGCCGGATCAATCCGTGGCCGTACCTCGAGGGCCGCCGCTACGCCGGTCCCGCCCTCTGAAAGTTTCCCCATCAGGCGTCACGCGGCAATCACGGTAAAAGCGATGAAATGCCCGATTAATCTGGCAGGCTGAGCGTCATGACGCCGTCGTCCCCTTACGGCCCGCCCGAGCCGCCCGGCGCGCCCGGCCGGCCGGCGGCCCAGGCCCCGGACGGACGGTCGACTCTGCTCCGGATGCATCGGCGCCGACGCCGCAGCCTCCTGCTCGGCCTGCTCCTGCTCGCCGCCGCCATCGGAGTGACGCTGACCCGGGGTGGCGAACCGCCGGCCGCCGAGGCGCCCGCCACCACGCAGGGCCAGATGGGCCATGGCGGCGGGGCAGGCGCCCACCCGGCGCCGACCAGCTACCCGTCGGTGGGCGCGGGACGCTTCACCGTGGCCGACGGCCAGACCTCGGTGTACGGCGAGGACGGCCCGCTACACCGCTACCGGGTCGTGGTCGAGCGCGGCACCGGCCAGGACGTCGACGCCTTCGCCGGCGCGGTGGACGGCGTGCTGACCGACCGCCGCAGCTGGATCGCCTCCGGTGAGCTGCGGGTGCAGCGGGTGGCCGACGCCGGTGCTGCGGACTTCACCATCTACCTGGCCACTCCGGTCACCTCCGAGCGGATGTGCGCCGAGGGCGGGCTGACCACCGAGCGCTACACCTCGTGCCGGCTGCCGGGCCAGGTCATCATCAACCTGGCCCGCTGGATGGAGGCGGTCCCCGACTACGGTGCGCCTCTGGACACCTACCGGACCTACGTGATCAACCACGAGGTGGGCCACGAGTTCGGCGAGGAGCACGAGGCGTGCCCCGGCCTCGGGGAGTTCGCCCCGGTCATGCAGCAGCAGACGTACGGCCTTCAGGGCTGCGTCGCCAACGCCTGGCCGTACCTCGAGGGCCGTCGCTACGCGGGGGACATCGTCCCCTGATCGACCGGGACGTCGGATATTCCCGCTCCCGAATCGCGGGCCACGTGTCCTCCCTCATGGCCGAGCGGGTCCCCGGCGAGCAACAATGGCGCGGTTCACACCGCCGATCCCGGGGAGTCCACCGTGTCGTTGCCCCCGCTCGTCGAGCCCGCCGCCGAGCTGACCGTTGACGAGATCCGTCGCTACTCCCGCCACCTGATCATTCCGGACGTCGGGGTGGCCGGGCAGAAGCGGCTGAAGAACGCCCGGGTGCTGTGTGTCGGTGCCGGTGGCCTCGGCTCGCCCGCTCTGATGTACCTCGCCGCTGCCGGGGTCGGCACGCTCGGCATCATCGACTTCGACACCGTCGACGAGTCCAACCTGCAGCGTCAGATCATTCACGGTGTCTCCGACATCGGCCGGTCCAAGGCGGAGTCCGCCGCCGCGTCGATCCGCGAGATCAACCCGCTGGTCAACGTGGAGATCCACAACACCGCGCTGGACCGCGAGAACGTCCGCGAGATCTTCGCCCAGTACGACCTGATCGTCGACGGCACCGACAACTTCGCCACCCGGTACATGGTCAACGACGCCGCGGTGCTGCTCGGCAAGCCGTACGTCTGGGGTTCGATCTACCGCTTCGACGGCCAGGCATCGGTGTTCTGGGCCGAACACGGCCCCTGCTACCGCTGCCTCTATCCCGAGCCGCCGCCGCCCGGCATGGTCCCGTCCTGCGCCGAGGGTGGCGTGCTCGGTGTGCTCTGCGCGTCGATCGGGTCGATCCAGGTCAACGAGGCCATCAAGCTGCTGACCGGCATCGGTGAGCCGCTGGTCGGCCGGCTGATGGTCTACGACGCCCTGGAGATGGAATACCGCAAGATCAGGGTGCGCAAGGACCCGAACTGCGTGCTCTGCGGCGACAATCCGACGGTCACCGACCTGCTGGAAGACTACGAGGACTTCTGCGGCGCGGTCTCCGAGGAGGCCCAGGAGGCGGTGGTCGACGCGACCATCACCGCTCGGGAGCTGAAGGACTGGCAGGACGCCGGCAAGGACATCTTCCTCGTCGACGTCCGGGAGCCGGCCGAGTACGAGATCGTCCGGATCCCCGGTTCGACCCTGATCCCCAAGGGCGACATCATCTCCGGCGAGGCGTTGGCGAAGCTGCCGCAGGACCGGCAGATCGTGCTGCACTGCAAGTCCGGCGTCCGCTCGGCGGAGGCGCTCGCCGCGCTCAAGGCGGCCGGTTTCCGCGACGCCGTGCACGTGCAGGGTGGCGTGCTCTCCTGGATCAAGCAGATCGACCCCGCGCTGCCCGCGTACTGACCGAGGGGGCCGGGGCGGTCGTCCGCCGCCCCGGCCCGCCGGCGAATCGACGCAACCGCTCAGAGCGACGCAGCCATCACCGGCTGGCCGATTCCCCGAGGCGGGATCGCGTCTGCGCAGGTAGCGTTCCCGCCGTGGTCGACTTGGAAGCCGCGATCGGGTTCGTCGTGGCGCATGGGGATGCGGTGGAACGCGCCCGTCTCTCCTGGCTGCGCAACGGCACGCCGGTGCCCGAGCAGCTGCTCGAGACGGCCGAGGTGGGGCAGTCGTCCGACGGCGGGTGGCCGGCGACCTGGGGCGGCGAGATCGCCTCGATCGACGCCACCTGCTTCCGGCTCGCCGAGCTGGACGACCTGGGTGCGCTCGGCCGTCCCGCCGCCCGCCGCGCTCTGGACTGGCTGGCGTCCCGGCAGCAGGCCGACGGCGGTTGGGAAGAGGATGCGTCGCTGGCCGACTCAGCACCGGAGTGGGCCCGGCCCGGCGATCCGGAGGCCGGGTTCCTCGTGTCGGCCAACGCTGGCTTCTGGCTCACCGTCGCCGGCCTGGACGCCCGGGCCTCGGGCCCGCTCGACCATCGGGTCGGTGGGGCGTACGCCGGAGTCGTGCAGGCGGCGGCCCACTCGCTCGCCGCGCGGCTGCGCCCGGACGGTAGCTGGCCGTCGTACCTCGCCGCCGGCTGGCTGAGCGCGGCAGTGCTGCACCGGCAGGAGATGTTCCAGGAGTCCGCCCGGATTCAGGTGGTGCTCGCCGAGCGGATGCCGAAAATGTCCTCCGGGGACGTGGCGTGGTTGGCGGCCACGTTGCGCCGAGCCGGCGTCGACCCACAGGACTGGATCATGGTGCGGGCGCTGCGCCGGCTGACCGAGACCCAGCGCAGCGACGGCGGCTGGGAGAGCGACGACGGCCACCAGTTCGACGTGCACGCCACTCTGTCCGCGATCCGCGCAGCCCGCCCCGCGCCAACAAGCTGACCCCGCGCCCCCGCCCCCGCGCCCCCGCCCTCTGCGGCCCCCGGCCCCGCCCTCTGCGGCGATCTTGCAGTTCCTGTCGCCGAAGCGCGCTGAATGCACCTTATGTCGAGGCAGTAAGTGCAAGATCGCCGCGCGAGGGGTGGGGCCGCGGGGGGCAGGGGGGCAGGGGGGGCAGGGGCGGGGCTGGGGGCTAGCGCACGTGGCCGTCTCCGGTTACCACGTACTTTGTGCTGGTCAGCTCGGGGAGGCCCATTGGGCCGCGGGCGTGCAGCTTCTGCGTGGAGATCCCGATCTCCGCGCCGAAACCGAACTCGCCCCCGTCGGTGAACCGGGTGGAGGCGTTCACCATCACCGCCGCCGCGTCCACCCGGGCGACGAACTCCCGTGCCGCGCTCGCCGAGTCGGTGAGGATCGCCTCGGTGTGCCCGGTGCCGTAGCGCCGGATGTGCGCGACCGCCCCGTCCAGCGAGTCGACCACCGCGACGGAGATGTCCGCGGAGAGGTATTCGGTCGCGTAGTCCTCGTCGGTGGCCGGAACCACGGCGGCCGAGTGCGCGGCCACCCGCTCGTCGCCGTGCACCGTCACCCCCGCCTCGGCGAAGGCGGCCAGCATCGGAGGCAGGAAGGCGTCGGCGACACCCGCGTGCACCAGCAGCGACTCGGCGGTGTTGCAGGTGGAGAGACGCTGCGTCTTGGCGTTCAGCGTCACCGCGACCGCCTGCGCCACGGTCGCGGCGGCATCCACGTAGACGTGGCAGTTACCCACCCCCGTCTCGATCACCGGCACGGTGGACTCTTCGACCACGGTGCGGATCAGCGACGCGCCGCCGCGCGGGATCAGCACGTCGACCAGCCCTCGGGCGCGCATCAGCTCCTTCACCGACTCGCGGGAACTCGCGTCGAGCAGTTGCACCGCGTCGGCCGGCAGCCCGGCACCGGCTACCGCGTCGCGCAGCACCGCGACCAACGCCGCGTTGGAGTGCGCGGCCGAGGACGACCCGCGCAGCAGCGCCGCGTTGCCGGACTTCAGGCAGATCCCGGCCGCGTCCACGGTCACGTTGGGGCGTGCCTCGTAGATGATGCCGACCACCCCGAACGGCACCCGGATCTGACGCAGCTCCAGGCCGTTGGGCAGCGTCGAGCCGCGGACCACCTCACCGACCGGGTCGGGCAACGCGGCCATCTGGCGCAGCGCGTCGGCGATGCCGGCCACCCGGCCCGCGTCGAGGGCGAGCCGGTCCAGCACGGCCGAGCTCAGCCCGGCCTCCCGACCGGCCGCCAGGTCCGTCGCGTTCGCGGTCAGGATCTCCGGGGTACGCGCCACCAGCGCGTCGGCCATCGCGGACAGCGCGGCGTCCTTGGCCGTACGCGTCGCCACGGCCAGCGTCTCCGCCGCCACCCGGGCCCGTCGGGCCTGCTCGCTGACGCTCATCCTCTGCTCCTTCTCACAGCAGCACCAGGTCGTCGCGGTGGACGACCTCTCGTTCGTACGCCGGGCCGAGCGCCGCGGCGAGTTCGGACGTGGAGCGGCCGAGCAGGCCGGGCAGCTCCACCGCGTCGTAGTTGACCAGCCCTCGGGCGACCGGCGCGCCGGCGGTGTCGACCAGGTCGACGGGGTCGCCGGCCGTGAACGTGCCGTCCACGGCCGTGATGCCCGCGGGCAGCAGTGACGTGCGCCGACCGACGACGGCGGCCACCGCGCCCGGGTCGAGGTGCAGCCGGCCCCGGGGCGAGGTGGCGTGGGCCAGCCAGAACAGCCGGGCCGCCGGGCGCCGTTGCTGCGGGTGGAAGAGCGTGCCGACGGGCTCGCCGGCCAGCGCCGGCCCGGCCAGGTCGGCGGCGGTGAGCACCACGGGAATACCGAAGCCGGTGGCGATCCGGGCCGCCTCGACCTTGGTCACCATGCCGCCGGTGCCGACCCCGGAGCGGCCGGCCCCGCCGATGGTGATTCCCGCGAGGTCCTCCTCGCCGCGAACCTCCGCGATGCGGGTCGAGGCCGGTCGGGCGGGGTCGCCGGTCCAGAGGGCGTCCACGTCGGAGAGGAGCACCAGCAGGTCGGCGTGCACCAGCGCGGCCACCAGGGCGGCGAGACGGTCGTTGTCGCCGAACCGGATCTCGTCGGTGGCCACCGTGTCGTTCTCGTTGACGATCGGTACGGCCCGCAGGTCGAGCAGTTTGCGCAGGGTGCGGTACGCGTTGCGGTAGTGCGCCCGCCGGGTCACGTCGTCGACGGTGAGCAGCACCTGCCCGACGGTCAGACGGTGCCGGGCGAAGCTGCTCGCGTACCGGGCGATCAGTAGCCCCTGCCCGACGCTGGCCGCGGCCTGCTGGGTGGCCAGGTCACGCGGACGTCGGGTCAGCCCGAGGGGGGTGAGACCGGCGGCGATCGCGCCGGAGGAGACCAGCACCACCTCGCGCCCGTCAGCGGCTAGTCGGCCGAGGGTGTCGACCAGGGTGTCGACCCGCTCGTCGGCCAGCCCGCCGGTGGCGGTGGTCAACGAGGAGGACCCGATCTTGACGACGACCCGCCGGGCCGCCGTGACTGCGTCGCGCACCCGCCCATTCTGCGTGCTCACGGCCGCACCACCCGGCGGCGTTCCCATATGGTGGCGGATTGTGACACCTGACGAGTACGTCGAGGCGGTGCTCGACCTGGTCGAGCGGATCCCGGAGGGGCGGGTCATGTCGTACGGCGGGCTCGCCGACGCGCTCGCCGAGCGCTCCGGCCGCACCTCGGCCCGGCTGGTCGGCACCATCATGGCCCGGCACGGCAGCGCGGTGCCCTGGCATCGGGTGGTGAACGCCGCCGGGCGGCTGCCTCCGGGGCACGAGCGGGAGGCGCGGGCCCGGTTGCGGTCGGAGGGGGTGCCGTTGCGCGGCGAGGGTGTGGACATGAAGGCGGCCAACTGGTCACCGGAAGAGGGGATGTGACCGCCCGCAAAACGTGAGTAACATTCGGCGCCATGAACGCGCCGCCGGCTGATCCGGCTCCGGTCCCCGCCGGCCTGCCGCGCCGGGTGCACGGCGGGTACGCACTGGGCTCCCTGGCGACCGGCGCCTTCGGCACGGTGCCCGGTCTGCTGTTGCTGCCCTACCTGACCGACACACTGGGCGTGGCGGCCGGGGTGGCCGCCCTGCTCGTGCTGTTGCCGAAGGCGTGGGACGTGCTGGTCAACCCGGTCGCCGGCCGGGTCTCCGACCGCACCCGGTCGCGCTGGGGTGCCCGTCGGCCCTACCTGCTGTTCGCCGGTCTCGCGCTCGCCGTGCTCTTCGCTGCCATCTTCGCCGGGCCGTTCGGCACCGGCCCGTTCGCCTCGGCGTACGTGGCGCTCGCCTTCCTGGCCACCGCCACCGCGTTCGCCTTCTTCCAGGTGCCCTACGTGGCGATGCCGGCGGAGTTGACCGACGACTACGCCGAACGCACCCGGCTGATGACCTGGCGGATCGCCGTGCTGGCGCTGGCCATCCTGGTCTCCGGGGCGGTCGCCCCACTGGTGGTGACGGCTGGTGGCGACGGCGTGCCCGGCCACCGGTGGATGGGCTTGTTCGTGGCGGTGCTGATCGCCCTGGGCGCCGTGGGCGCGTTCTTCGGCACCCGGTCCGCCCCGACGGGTGTGGTGAGCGGCAACGAGCCGACGCTGCGCGCCCAACTCGCCGTGGCGGCCGCCAACCGACCGTTCCGGGCGTTGCTGATCTGCTTCGTGGTGCAGTCCGCCGGGGTGGCGACCATCCTCGCCGGGGTCAACTACTTCGCTGGCCAGATCCTGCGCGACGACGAGGGCGGGCCGACCCTGCTCTTTGTCTGCTTCGTCGGCCCCGCGCTGCTGGTGATGCCGCTCTGGAGTCGGGTGGGCGCCCGGCTGGGCAAGCGCGCCGCGCTGGTCGTCGCGGCACTGATCCTGGCGGCCGGTGCGCTGGCCCTGGTCGCCGCGCCGGCACTGCCGCCGGTCGCGGTCTATCTGCTGGTGGCGGTGCTCGGCGTCGGCTACGCCGGCCAGCAGGTGTTCGCGCTGGCGATGTTGCCGGACTGCATCGCGTACGACACGGCGCGTACCGGTCGACGACAGGCCGGTGTCTTCACCGGCCTCTGGACCGCGGGGGAGACCTTCGGCCTGGCCCTCGGCCCGGGAATCTACGGCCTGGTGCTCCAGATCTCCGGTTACGTCTCCTCGGACACCGGCGCGGCGGCGGCCCAGTCCGGCACCGCGCGCCTGGGCGTCCTCCTGGGCTTCACAGTTCTACCGGCCCTGCTGGTGGGCCCACCCGTCCTCCTCCTCCGCCGCTACACCCTGACCCCGGCCGTCCTCGCCGCAGCCATGCGCGACGGGCGCACGACGCGCGACGAGCGCGTCGATCATGGAGTTGTGCTGGGGGACGAAAGCCGTTGACCGTCACGAGAAGGGCACCATGACTCCATGATCGACGAGAACAGGGTGGGGGCTGGGGCGCTTTCGGCCGCCGGGGTGCCCGCGGAACAGGTTTTGGCGGAGATCCGGGAGTTGCGGGCCGCTGATCGGCCCACCCACGGTGGGCGGCTGTTCGCGTACGTGTACGACCCGGCGGTGCCGGGGTTGGACGAACTGGCCGCCGCCGCGCACCGGGAGAGCGCGCACGTCAACGGACTGGACCCGACCGCGTTCCCGTCCCTCCTGGCGATGGAGAACGCGCTGGTCGGCGCCGCCGGCCGGGTGCTCGGTGGCGGGCCGGGCACCACCGCGCCGGACGTGGTCGGCAGTGTCACCAGCGGCGGTACCGAGTCGCTGATCCTCGCGGTCAAGACCGCCCGGGACGCCCACCCCGAGATCACCGCACCTCGGATCGTGGTGCCGGCGAGCGCCCACGCGGCGTTCGCCAAGGCGGCGCACTACCTGCGGGTGGCGCTGGACGTGGTGCCGGTCTCCCCGGACACGCTGCGCCCCGACCCGGCCGCGATGGCCGCCGCGATCCGCCCCGAGACGGTGTTGGTGGCCTGCTCCGCGCCGTCGTACGCGCACGGGGTGGTGGACCCGGTCGCGGAGATCGCGGCGGTGGCGGCCGCTGCCGGGGTGCGCTGTCACGTGGACGCCTGCTTCGGCGGCTGGACGCTGCCGTACCTGCGTCGCCTCGGTACGCCGGTGCCGGAGTTCGACTTCGCGGTGCCCGGGGTCACCTCGATCTCGGTGGACCTGCACAAGTACGCGTACGCGCCCAAGGGGGTGTCGGTGCTGCTGCACCGGGACGCCGCGTTGCGCGCTCCGCAGTACTTCGCGTACGCGGACTGGCCCGGCTACACGATGATCAACCCGGTGATCGCGTCCACCCGCTCGGGGGGTCCGATCGCCGCCGCGTACGCGACTCTGCGGCACCTTGGCGATGCCGGCTATCTCGCGCTGGCCGAACGCACCCGGGACGCGGTGGCCGGGCTGGCCGACGCGGTGCGCGGGGTCGACGGGCTGCGGCTGATGGCCGAGCCCGAGTCCACCGTGGTCTGTTTCACCGCCACTGAGTGCGGCCCCGACCTGTTCGTGCTGGTCGACGAGCTGACCGCGCGCGGCTGGCACACCCAGCCCCAGCTGTCGTACGCCGGCCTGCCGGCCAGCGTGCACCTCACGGTGACCGCGTCGGTGGCGCCCCGGGTCGGTGAGTTCGGGCCGGACCTGGCCGACGCGGTGTCCGCGGCCCGGGCGGCCGGTCCGGTCCAGTTACCCGCGGAGCTGGCCGCACTGGCCGGGGCCCTCACGCCTGACGCGCTGACCCCGGAACTGGTCGCGGGCCTGGCCGCCGGGCTGGGCATGGGCGGCGAGCCGGACGGCGCGCCGTTGCCGGAGCGCATGGCGGTGGTGAACACGCTGCTCGACGCCGCGCCGCCTGCGCTGCGGGAGCGGCTGCTGGTCGAGTTCGTCGGTCTGCTGCAACGCCCCACGTGGGGTTCGGACGATTGAACGGCGGTGCCCCGCCCCAGCAGGGCGGGGCACCCAAGCGGTGACCGGAGCGCCGACGGCACCGCACGCCCCCGTGGCATGCGGTGCGGCCGGCGAGACACGATCGTCAGCGGTAGGTCATCTGCACCCGGTTGTCGGCGTCATGGAGCTCCAACAGGCGGTTTTTTTCGCTGTCTATCGGCCAGGCGTCCACGTTGGCCTTCCCCGTACCCAGCGCGATCCCCTCGGCGACCCGGAAGTCCAGCTCCAGCTTCACCTCCGCGCCCGCCGCCAGCCGACCCAGGTCGCAGACCACCGGCTGACTGGTGTATTGAGGGCCGCCGCTGCATGGGGCCCACCCATCCACGTCCGGGCGCACCGCCGCGGGCAGGTTCAGCCGCAGTGCCACGCCGGCGACCGGTCCGGTGCCGCGGTTGCGGACCCGCACCGTGGCCGTACCCGTTCGGGAGCCGTCGTCCGCCGTGGTGAGCACGAGGTCGGTGGTGGTGACCGCGACGTCCGCCGAGTGCGGGTTCGGACCGAAAGTGGTCGGCCCGGAGACCTGGGCGAAGGCGTCGCCCTTCCAGCGGTAGCTTCGCCACTGCCGCTGGGACCAGTCGGCGGGCCAGCCGCCACCGGGAGCGATGTCAGCGACCTGCACGCGGACCGTGCCGTCGCCCACGACGTCGAGCGCGAACAACCACTGCGGCTTGTCGATGGTGGTCGCGACCACCCGGCCGAGGGTGATCACTTCTCCCTTGTTGTCGCGGTCGAAGGCGACCACCTGCATCGGCCCACCGGTGCCGAGCACGCACTGCACCAGCGCCACCGTCTCCACCGCCCCGTCCCCGTCGATGTCGCCGTAGTCGACTGACTGGAGCCAGTTCACCTCCTCCCGGGCGTCGCCGGAGAGCCGTACCTCCGACGTCGCGCAGCCACGTCCGGCCCGCCATGCCGGCAGGGTCACCGGCCCGCCCAGCAGTTGGGCTCGGCTGATTCGGCCGTTCGGCACGGTCGGGGTCGGGCTGCTGCTGGTCCCGGCGGGGCTGGGGGTTGGGCTCGGTGTCGGCGACGCCGACACGCTCGGCGTCGGGTCGACCGGACCGGGCCGGTGGTCCGGGCCGCCGCTCATCGCCGCGAATCCGACGGCCGACCCGCCGAACAGCGCCAGCGCCGTCGTCGTGGTGACCGCCCACTTGCGTCGGCCGCGGCCTCGTACCGTCCGCCGAACGGCGGCGGGTCCCGGCGCCTCGACCTCCGCCAGCACGGTACGGCGGTAGCGGGCGAATTCCTCGGCGAGGCCAAGGGTCTCCTGCTCAGACATCCCGCACCTCCTCGTGGGTGTCGCGCAGTTGGGTGGCGAGCGCGGCCCTGCCCCGGTGCAGCCAGGACTTGACCGTCCCCTCGGCGACCCCTTCCTCGGCGGCGATCTCCGCGATCGTCAGGTCGGCGAGGTAGTGCAGCACCACGGCCCGACGCTGCTTCGGCGGCAACTTCGCCAGCGCGGCGTCGAGGGCGACCCGGTCGGGGCTCGGCTCCGCGACGTGTGTCTCGCGCTGCCGCAGCAGCCATGCCTGGGCGGTGCGCAGCCGCCGCCAGCGGTTGTGGCCGAGGTTCCAGGCGACCTTACGGACCCAGGCCAGGGGGTCCTCGTACTTGGCGAGCCGGTCCCAGCGGGCGTACGCCCGGCAGAAAGCCTCCTGGACCAGGTCCTGCGCCTGCCCGCGGTCACCGGTGTACGCGGTGAGCTGCACCACCAGCCCGCGGAAGTGGGCGTGGTAGAAGTCGTCGAAGACGAGTTCGGCCGTCAGGAGGGCTGTGGTACCCGGCGGGTCCGGGGGGTGTCCACCCACCCGCACGTCTCTCGTCACAAGCACTCGTCCTCCCCGTTTGGACGCGGGCGGTGTGTTCGCCAGCACCGGTCACACAAGTGAATACGTTGGCAGGTTGCGGGTGGACGGGTGCCAATTCGTTGTCGGCTCCGGGACAGCCGGGCCGGGGCACCGCCTGCTCACCGCCGGACCGCGTCGAGGCCGCCTGTGATTCACTGTCGCTGAGGAGAGGGGGCGCTCGTGCAGCTACCGGGAGTGCTCGGCGAGCCGATCCGGTTCGTGCTGAACTGGGGCCGCCGTTACTCGCTCTGGGTCTTCAACTTCGGCCTGGCGTGCTGCGCCATCGAGTTCATCGCGACGAGCATGGGTCGGCACGACTTCATGCGGCTCGGCGTGATCCCGTTCGCCCACGGCCCCCGGCAGGCCGACCTCATGGTGGTCTCCGGCACGGTGACCGACAAGATGGCCCCGGCGATCAAGCGGCTCTACGACCAGATGCCCGAGCCGAAGTACGTCATCTCGTTCGGTGCCTGCTCCAACTGCGGTGGCCCCTACTGGGACTCGTACTCCGTGACCAAGGGTGTCGACCAGCTCATCCCGGTCGACGTCTACGTGCCCGGCTGTCCGCCCCGGCCGGAGGCGCTGCTGCACGGCATCCTGCGCCTGCAGGAAAAGATCGCTGCCGAGCAGGCCGGCATCGGCGGTGTGCCCCGGCCGGACCTGCTGGCCGCGCCCATCGACGCCCCACCCCGCGACGGGGCCGCCCCACGCACCGTCAGCTCGCTGACCGCACCGCCGGTACGCCCACCCGCCGACCGCTGAGTCGGGGACCGCAGGTGGTTCGGTCGAGCTAGCCTGCGCATCATGAGCAACTCCGTGGACCAGAGGTCCGCCCACATCATCGACGTGCTGACCGAGGAGTTCGGGGCGTCGATGGCGATCGACCCGGCGGCCTTCCGTCGTAAGTTCCGTAAGATGGCCGCCTCGCCGTTCGCCTTCTATCGGGGCAGCGCGGCGCTGTTCTACGCCGACCAGCTCGGCGACTTCGCCGACGACCGGTTCTCCGACGAACAAACCGGCCGGGTGTGGATCCACGGCGACCTGCACGCGGAGAACTTCGGCACCTACATGAACGCCTCCGGCCAGTTGGTGTTCAACGTCAACGACTTCGACGAGGCGTACGTCGGGCCGTTCACCTGGGACCTGCGGCGGTTCGCGGCCAGCGTGGCCCTGCTCGGCTACGGCAAGGCGCTCTCCGACCGGGTGATCGGCGAGCTGGTGGCCGGATTCGCCCGCTCGTACCTGACCGAGCTGCGGGCGATCGCCGCCGGCGGGGACGACGCGATCGGCTCGATCACCCTGGACAACGCCGACGGTGTCCTGCGCCGGGTGCTCCAACAGGCCCGACTCAACACCCGGGTCGACCTGCTCGCCGCGCAGACCACCATCGACAACTACGAGCGGCGGTTCTCGGTCGGCGACGGCGTCTTCGAGGTCGACGGGGAGACCCGGGACAAGGTCCGCGCCGCCTTCGAGGACTACCTGGGCACCCTGCCCGCCGCGTCGGCCCGGCTGCGGCCGGTGGCGGCGCACATCAAGGACGTGGTGCTGCGCAAGGGCGTGGGCATCGGCTCGGCCGGGCTGCCGTCGTACAACCTGCTGTTGGAGGGGCACACCCAGGCCCTGGAGAACGACGTCGTCATCTACATGAAGCAGGCGCAGGTGCCGGCGGTGGCACGGCACATCGGCGACGCGAGCGTCCGGGGCTACTTCCAGCACCAGGGTCACCGGACCGCCGAGTCGCAGCGGGCGCTGCAGGCGCACGCCGACCCGTGGCTGGGCTTCACCGAGCTGGACGGGATCGGTCAGCTGGTCGCCGAAGTGTCCCCGTACGCGGCCGACCTGGACTGGGCCGACGTGAACGAGCCGGAGGAGCTGACCGGTGTGCTCGCCGACCTCGGTCGGGCGGTGGCCCGGATGCACTCGGTCGCCGACGACGAGTCCAGCCACGATCTGGTGGACTACTCCACCGAGGAGGCGATCGTCGCCGCGGTGGACACCGACGAGACGGGCTTCGTCACCCACCTGGTGGAGTTCGCGCACGCGTACGGGGTGCGCGCCCAACAGGACCACCAGCTCTTCGTGGACCTGTTCCGCAACGGCCGGCTGCCCGGCATCTGACCGGCGGTCCGCCCCTCAGGAGGCGAAGTCCAGCACCACCTTGATGTCGTCCGGGCCGGCGGTGTACGCCTCGGCGTACCCCGCCACCGGCACCCGCCGCGTGATCAACGAGGTGAGCCAGCCCTGGTCGGCCCGGGTCAGCGACTGCGCGGCCAGGTCCCAGTGCCGCCGGTTGGCGTTCACCGAGCCGAACACCACGTTGTTCTCCAGCACCAGCGCCCGGTTGAGCGCTCCGGCGTCGAAGTCGATGCTCCGGCCACCGCTGGACACCCCGGCCAGGCAGACGATCCCGGTCGGGGCCGCCTTGCACATGACGTCGATGACCACCGTCGGCGCGCCGGTGCACTCCACCACCACGTCCGGCTCGAAGGGCAGGTCGTTGACCGGCACCGTGTGGTACGTGGCACCGAGTGCGGCGACCAGCTCCGGCTTCGGCCCCTCGGTGGCCCGGTCCAGCACGTGGACGGCGAGCCCGCGCTGAGTGGCGAGCAGCGCGGCCAACAGCCCGATCGGCCCCGCGCCGGTCACCAGGACCGTCTGCGGCTGCCACTCGGCCCGGTGCCCGATCCGCTCGATGTGGTCCCAGGCCTTGGCCACCACGCTGGTCGGCTCCAGCAGCACACCGACCTTGGTCAGCGCCGGGTCGAGCCCGACCGCGAACCGGGGCTGGATCCGCCAACGGTCGCGCGCGAAGCCGTGCAGCGCCTTGATGCCGTGCTCGGTGTACAGGCCGTTGCGGCACATGTCCCATTCGCCGACCGCGCAGTTGGGGCAGGGCTCCGGGTCGGGGTACCGGACGATGCCGGCCACCAGGTCACCGGGTTGGAGGGTGCCGGTCGGGTCCTCGAGCACCCGGCCCAGCGACTCGTGCCCGATGACCAGACGGTCGGCACCCGGCGGCGCCTCGCCGTACTCACCGGAGATGATCTCGTGGTCGGTGCCGCAGATCCCCACGGCCAGTGCCTCGACCAGGATCGCGCCCTCTTCGGCGGCCGGCTCCGGCTGATCGTCGATGAGGCGTAGCGAATTGGCGACCCCGGGTGTCACAGTCACAGCGCGCACGCCCTCATCCTTCCCCGCCGGCCGCCCCGCCGCTCGGCAAAGCCGCCAGATCGCCGGCTCCCGCCGGTGGGCCGGCGCGGGCCGGACCGGTGCCAGCGGGACGCCATAGGATCAGCGGCATGACTCCCGAAGAGGTCGGCGCTCGGCTGGTCGCGCTGCTCGCGCCGGTTGAGGCGACCCCGTCGGTCTCCGGTGGGCAGCGGTACGCCCGTGCCACCGTCGACGTACCGCCGGCCAGCTGGCCGGACGCGCTGCGCGCCGCCCGCGACGACACCGAGCTGGCCTGCGACTTCTTCGACTGGCTGTCCGCGGTCGACGAGCTGACCGAGGGTTTCGACGTGCTGGCGCACCTCTGGTCGACCCGGCTGCGGCACGGCGTGCTGCTGCGTACCCGGCTGCCCCGCAGCGCGCCCACGGTGGCCTCGGTGGTCGAGCTCTACCCGGGTGCGGCCTGGCACGAGCGCGAGACGCACGAGATGTTCGGCATCGGTTTCACCGGTCACGGGGAGCTGCGTCCGCTGCTGCTGCCGCCGGAGTTCGAGGGTCATCCCCTGCGTAAGGAATTCGTGCTGGCCTCCCGGGTGGCCAAGCCCTGGCCCGGTGCCAAGGAGCCGGGCGAGTCCGAGGCCGGCGGTGGTCGTCGACCGATCCGCCCGCCGGGTGTGCCGGCGCCGGGCGAGTGGGGGCCGACACCCACGCCGGCCGGGGCGGGCGGTGTGGGAGAGGGCCCGCGTGGCGGCACGCCGGCCCGACCGACCGGCGAGCGTCCGGCGCGGCCGGCTCCGCCAGCGCGCGGCGAACAGACTGACGGGGGTACGGCCTGATGCCGCTCTGGGTGGAGCTGGTGCTCCGGGTGGGCGCCGTGCTGGTCGCGTTCCTCACCCTGCCGTTGCTGGTCGGTCAGGCCGAGCACAAGGTGATGGCGCACATGCAGGGCCGGCTCGGCCCGATGTACGCGGGTGGCTTCCACGGCTGGGCACAGCTCGTGGCGGACGGGGTCAAGTTCGTACAGAAGGAGGACGTCACCCCTCGCGACGCGGACCGGGCGGTGTTCCGGTTGGCGCCGGCGGTGGCCCTGGTGCCCTACCTGCTGGTGCTGCTGGTCATCCCGCTCGGCCCGAACGACCTGGTCGGCCAGCCACTCGACATCGGCCTGTTCTTCGTGCTGGCCGTGGTCGGTGTCGGCGTGGTGGCGGTGCTCATGTCGGCCTGGGCTTCGGCCAACAAGTACAGCCTGCTCGGCGGGCTGCGCGGGGCCGCCCAGCTGCTCGGCTACGAGCTGCCGTTGGTGCTGGCCGCCGCCTCGGTGGCGATGGCGGCGGGCACGCTCAGCCTCTCCGGCATCGTCGAGGCCTGGCAACCCTGGTGGCTGCTCTGGCAGGCCCCCGCGATGATCATCTTCTTCGTCGCGGGGTTGGCCGAGATCCGTCGGCCCCCGTTCGACATGCCGATCGCCGACTCGGAGCTGGTCTTCGGCTACATGACCGAGTACACGGGCCTGCGCTTCGCCTTCTTCCTGCTCGCCGAGTACGTCGGCATCGTGGTGATCGCCGCGCTCACCACGGTGCTGTTCCTCGGTGGCTGGCAGGGCCCGTTCGCCGACGAGCAGCTCGGCTGGCTCTGGACCCTGCTCAAGATCTTCGCTGTGGCCTTCGTGATCATCTGGCTGCGGGTGTCGTACCCCCGGCTCCGGGAGGACCAGCTCCAACGCCTCTGCTGGCTGGTGCTGGTGCCGGCCTCCCTCGCGCAGCTGGTCCTCACCGCAGCCATCCGCATCGCCCTCTGACACCTCGGCCGCCTGCCCCGCCCCGCTCTCGGCCCGGCCACGCCACAGCCGTGCCGATCTTGCAGTTTCTGCCCCGACAAATGCCGCTGAACGGGGCATTTCAGCGTCACAAAGTGCAAGATCGGCGCGCAAGGGAGGGCGTGGACCTCGGGCGCCGGTCAGCGCAGCGGCGTGTGGGCGGGGTCGACGCGTTCGGCCGGCGGCGGAGGCGGCGGTGGTGTGCCGTCGCCGAAGGGGCGACCGCCGAGGGCGTCCCGGCCGTGCGGGGTGAGCCAGTTGCGCAGGTCCGGGCCGAGCGGGACGATCCCGGTCGGGTTGATGTCGCGGTGCACCTCGTAGTAGTGCCGCTTGATGTGGTCGAAGTCGATGGTGTCGCCGAACCCCGGAGTCTGGAAGAGATCCCGCGCGTACGCCCACAGCACCGGCATCTCGCTCAGCTTCTGCCGGTTGCACTTGAAGTGGCCGTGGTAGACGGGGTCGAAGCGGGCCAGCGTGGTGAAGAGCCGCACGTCGGCCTCGGTGATGGTGTCGCCGACCAGGAAACGCTGGTCGGTCAGGCGTGCGCTCAGCCAGTCCAGCCGCTCGAAGAGCCGGTGGTACGCCTTGTCGTACGCCTCCTGGCTGCCGGCGAAACCGCACCGGTAGACGCCGTTGTTGACATCCCGGAACACCACGTCGTTGACCTCGTCGATCTCCGCCCGCAGGTGTTCGGGGTAGAGCTGTGCTGCGCCCTCACGGTGGTACGCGCCCCACTGGGTGGACAGGTCGAGGCTCATCTGCGCGTAGTCGTTGGTGACCACCTGGCCCGTCGGCACGTCGACGATCGCCGGCACGGTGATGCCGCGCTCGTAGCCGGGGAAGCGCTTGAAGAAGGCCTCCTGAAGGCGCTCGATGCCGAGCACCGGGTCCCGGCCGCCGGGGTCGAGGTCGAAGGTCCAGCTCCGGGCGTCGTGGGTGGGACCGGCCACCGCCATCGAGATGGCGTCCTCCAGGCCGAGTAGCCGCCGTACGATGATCAACCGGTTGGCCCATGGGCACGCGCGGCTGACCGCCAACCGGTAGCGGCCCGGCTCCACCGGGTACCCGTCCCGCCCGTCCTCGGTGATCCGGGTGGCGATGTAGCGCTGATCCCGGGTGAACTCGCCACCCGGCTCGACGTACTTCCCGCCTGTCTCCTCGCCCACGAAGCCCTCCCGGTCCGGTTGCCGTGTCCGCCCTATCCTCGCGGATCAACGGCCGTCCCGCCTGCCGGTCCGGCGGGGCGGGGCTGGGTTCCGGTTACCCTGCCCGTCATGACGGATGTGGAGGCGACGGCCCGGCGCTTCATCGCCGACGTGTGGAACGCCCGCCGGGAGGAGTCCGCGTACGAGCTGATCGCCGAGGAGTGCCCGGGGCTGGGCGGCACCGGGCCGGAGGCGACGCTGGCCTGGCACCGCGAACGGCGGGCCGCCTTCCCCGACCTGCGTTACAAGATCGTGGACGTGGTGGCCGCCGGCGAGCGGGTTGCGGTGCACTGGCGGGCGGCCGGCACCCAGGCCGGGCAGTTCGGGCCGGTGCCGGCGACCGGGCAGGTGGTCAGCTATTCGGGGGCGACGTTCCTGCGCTTCGACGAGGCGGGCCGGATCGTCGAGGTGTGGAGCTGCAACGAGCTGTTCCAGCTCCTGCAACAGCTCGGCGTCGAGATGCTCCCGCCCACCGGCGGTATGAGCGTCACCGGGGCGTGATCCACCGCCGGACGGGTGGTGGTCGCGCGCGCCGAGGCCACAGGGCAGGATGGTCGACATGAGCGACCCCAGCGAGCACGGCGATCCGGCCGCCGGCACCGGCGAGCGCGGCCTCCCCGGCGCGGGCCTGGTCAAGGGGCTGGCGGTCACCTTCAAGACGATGACCCGCCGCTCGACCACCCAGCAGTACCCGGATGTGGCCCCCGAGCTGCCGCCCCGCTCGCGCGGCGTGATCGCGCTGTCGGAGGAGAACTGCACGGTCTGCATGCTGTGCGCCCGCGAGTGCCCGGACTGGTGCATCTACATCGACTCGCACAAGGAGGAGGTGGTGGTGCCCGGCGCCGCCCGCCCCCGCCAGCGCAACGTGCTCGACAAGTTCGACATCGACTTCTCGCTCTGCATGTACTGCGGCATCTGCATCGAGGTCTGCCCGTTCGACGCGCTCTACTGGTCCCCCGAATTCGAGTACGCCGAGTACGACATCAAGGACCTGCTGCACGACAAGGACCACCTCGGCGAGTGGATGGCCACCGTTCCGCCGCCGCCCGCGCACGACCCGAACGGCGAGCCGGCCAAGGAGGAGACCGCGGCCGCGCGCAAGGCGGCCGCCGCGCGTCCGGCCCCGTCAGCGGTACGCCCCGAGCCCGGCGCCGACCCGGGTCCCGCGTCGTGACCGGCCGACACTCCTTGGCCGTGGGGGCGGGCCGGTGACCGGCGCGGATGTGCTGCTGATCGCTCTCGGCGCGGTGGCGCTCGGCTCCGGCGTGCTGGTGGTGACCACGAAACACCTGGTGCGGGCCGGGCTCTACCTGGTGGTCTGCCTGGGCGCGCTGGCCGGCGACTATCTGGTGCTCGGCGCCGAGTTGGTGGCCTGGGTGCAGGTGCTGATCTACGTGGGTGCGGTGGTCGTGCTGCTGCTGTTCGCGGTGATGCTGACCCGGGCGCCGATCGGTGCCTCCGACGACCTGGACCGGCCCGGCTGCCCGGCGGCGCTGATCGGTGGCGGCGCGGGGCTGGGGCTGACGGTCCTGCTGGTCGACGCGTACCGGTGGAGCACCGTCGAGTTGCCCGGCGCGGGCACCGCGGAACGGTTGGGGGAGCAGATCTTCCAATCCTGGGTGCTGCCGTTCGAGGTGCTCTCCGTGTTGCTGCTGGCCGCGCTGGTGGGCGCGGTGGTGCTCTCCCGTCCGGACATCGGCCGCCGGCCCGAGCCGGAGGCGCGCCGGTGAGGCCCGTCATCCCGTACGTCACCGCCGCGCTGCTGTTCGGCCTGGGCGTGTACGGCGTGCTGCGTCGACGCAACGCCGTGCTGGTGCTGATGGCGGTCGAGCTGATGCTCAACGCGGTCAACCTGATCCTGGTCACCGCCGACACCACCGCGCGTGCCGTGCTGCCGCACTCGGGTCAGGTCTTCGCGCTCTTCGTCATCGTCCTCGCGGCCGCCGAGATCGGGGTGGGTCTGGCGATCGTCCTCCAGCTCTACCGGTTGCGGGCGAGCGTGGCGGTGGACGAGGTGCCGCTGACCGAGCCGACCGAGTCGCCGCAGCCCGCCGTCGCCGGCACCGCCGGCCGTGACTCGGAGGTGGGCCGGTGAGCGGGCTGCTCGGGGCGCTGCTGCCCGCCGTACCGCTGGTTGCCGGGCTGCTCGGTCTGCTGCTGCCGCCGGCCCCACGGCACCGCACGTCCGACGCCGGCGGCGGTGACCTGGCCCGGCGGCTGGCCATCGCGCTCGGGGTGACCGGTGCGGTCGGCGCGCTGGCGCTGGCCATCGCGCTGCTGGTCACGGTCGACGGCCCGCGCGAGACGTCGACCACCTGGGTCGACTTCGGCGGGCTGACGGTGACGCTCGGCGTCCGGCTGGACGGCGCCGCCGCGTTGGTCGCGGTGGCGGTCGCCGTGGTGGCCCTGGCCGTGCAGGTCTACTCGATCGGTTACCTGCGGCGTGGCCCGCACGACGACGTCGACGTCGATCACCGCTACCCGCCGTACGCGGCGCAGATCAGTCTCTTCACCGCCGCGATGCTGCTGGTGGTGGTCGCCGGTGACCTGATGATGGTGCTGGTCGGCTGGGAGGTGATGGGCATCTGCTCGTACCTGCTCATCGCCCACGACCGCCGACTGGCCGGCGCGCCCGCCGCCGCGATGAAGGCGTTCCTGGTGACCCGGGTCGGCGACGTCGGTTTCCTGCTCGGCATCGCGCTGCTCGGCGTGTCGACGGGCAGCTTCCGGATCGCCGACGTGCTCGCCCACGACCACTCCACCGCGACCCTGACCGCGGCGGGCCTGCTGCTGCTGGCCGGAGTGGCCGGCAAGAGCGCGCAGTTCCCGCTGCACACCTGGCTGCCGGACGCGATGGCCGGTCCGACGCCGATCTCCGCGCTGATCCATGCCGCGACGATGGTCGCCGCCGGCGTGTACGCGGTGACCCGGCTCTATCCGCTGTTCACGGCCGCGCCGGTCACGCTGACCGTGCTCGGGGTGCTCGGCTCGATCACCCTGCTGCTCGGTGCGCTGGCCGCCACCGCCCAGGACGACATCAAGCGGGTGCTGGCCTGGTCGACCGTCTCCCAACTGGGTTACATGACCGGCGCGCTGGCGGTCGGCTCACCGTCGGCGGCGCTGTTCCACCTGCTCACCCACGCCGCGTTCAAGGCGCTGCTGTTCCTCGCCGCCGGCGCGGTGATCCACGCGGTGGGCACCACCCTGATGTCGGAGATGGGCGGGCTGCGCCGCAGCATGCCGGTGACCTTCTGGAGCACGGTGGTGGGGTTGGGCGCGCTGGCCGGGGTGCCGCCGCTGGCCGGCTTCTGGAGCAAGGACGGTGTGCTCATGGTGGCCGAGGCTGCCGCACGGGAGGGCACCGGCCCGACGCCCTCCTGGTTGGGCTGGCTGGTCTGGCTGACCGGCCTGGTCGGCGTGGCCATCACCGCCTGGTACGCGGGCCGCCTGCTGCTGCGGGCCTTCTTCGGCACCCCTCGGCTGCCGCTGGTCCGGCCGCACGACCCGCCGGCCGTGCTGCGCTGGCCGGTGCTGCTGCTGGCCGTACCGGCCGCCCTGCTCGGTCTGGCGGGGTTCGTCGGGGCGTTCTCCGACCGGCTGCGATTCGCCACCGTGCCGGTGGCGGGCGCCGAGGACGGTCTGGTCCACCTCGGGCCGGGGGTGCTGTTGCCGCTGGCGTTCCTGCTGGTCGGCGCGGGACTGGTGGTGTTGGGCTGGCGCCGGGACAGCGCCGCCGATCCGGCGGCCGCGCTGGGTCCGCTGCGGCCGATCTTCGCCCGCGCGTTCCGGCTCGACGACGTCCAGCACGCCCTGGTGGTACGCCCCGTCCGGGCGCTGGCCCGGGCCGTGCGCACCGGCGACGAGGTGGTCGTGGACGGGGCGGTCGAGGGCAGCGGGCGGGCCGCGTCCGGTCTGGGTGCCGGCCTGGCCGCGCTGCATCGGGCGGCGTTGCCCCGCGCTGCCGCCGGGGTGCTCGCCGGCGCGCTGCTGATCGGGCTGGCCGCCGCACTGATCGGAGCCATGTGATGGATGTGGGGCAGGCGCTGCTGGTCGCGGTCCTCGCGGTGCCGGCGCTCGGCGCGGTCGCGGTGGCGGCGACGCCCGGGGACAAGGCGGCCCGGGTGGTCGGCACCGTCGTGGCCGCCCTGACCCTGCTGGCCACGGTGCCGTTGGTGTTCGGTGACCAGGGCTGGTTCGCCTGGTCACCCGGCGCGCCGGCGGTGCGTCCCTGGCACCAGGTGGACCTGCCCTGGGTGCCCGGTCTGGACCTGCGCTTCCACCTCGGCGTCGACGGCATCTCCTGGCCGCTGGTGGTGCTGACCGCGCTGCTCACGCTGCTCTGCTGCGGCTACACGCTCTGGCGGGTGCCGGCCGGTGGCAGCGGCCGGACGTTGGTCGCGTTGCTGCTGGTGGTCGAGGTGGGCATCCTGGGCACCTTCCTCGCCCTGGATCTGGTGCTGTTCTTCCTGTTCTTCGAGATCGTCCTCCTACCGATGTACGCGATCATCGCCGGCTGGGGTGGCGCGGACCGGCGCCGGGCGGCGCGCAAGTTCGCGCTCTACACGCTGCTCGGCTCGGTGCTGCTGCTGGTCGGCGTGTACGTCGTGGTCGCCGCCGCCGGCACCGCCGATCTGGCGGCGCTGACCGGTGGCAGCGGGCTGTCCCGGAGCACCCAGCTCACGGCGTTCACGCTGCTGGCGTTGGCCTTCGCGGTGAAGAGCCCGCTCTGGCCGCTGCACTCCTGGCTGCCCGACGCACACACCCAGGCGCCCACGGTCGGCAGCGTCGTCCTGGCCGGGGTGCTGCTCAAGATGGGCACGTACGGCCTGATCAGGGTCGCGGTGGGGGTGGCGCCCGAGGGGGCTCGCTGGGCAGCGCCGGTGCTCGGCGTACTGGCCGTCGCCGCCATCCTCGTCGGCTCACTGGTGTGCCTCGCGCAGACCGAGGTGAAGCGGCTGATCGCCTACTCGAGCGTGGGGCACATGGGCTTCGTGCTGCTGGGCGTCGCCACACTGACCACCACCGGCATCCAGGCCGCGCTGATCGGCAACGTCGCGCACGGGGTGATCACGGGCCTGCTGTTCTTCCTGGCGGGCGCGGTGAAGGACCGTACCGGCACGGGCAGCCTCGCCGAGCTGTCCGGGCTGCGGGAGACCGCGCCCCGGCTGGCTGGCCTGCTCGCATTCGCGGCGATAGCGTCGCTCGGCCTGCCCGGTCTGGCCGGCTTCTGGGGGGAGGCGTTCGCGGTGATCGCGGCGGTCGAGGTGGGCGGCCCGCTCTGGACGACTCTCGGGGTGCTGGCCGCGGTCGGTGGCGCGCTCACCGCCGCGTACTTCCTGCGGCTGCTGCGTCAGGTCACCCATGGCCGGGCGAGTACGGCGGTCGGCAAGGTCGGCCCCGGCCTGGCCGGCGCGGAGTTGACCGCGTGGGTGCCGCTGGTGCTGCTCGCGCTGGCCATCGGGCTGGCCCCGGCTCTGATTCTCGGCGTCGCCGAGGACCCGGTCGACGCGCTGGTGGGGGTGGTCTTCCCATGACCGGGGTGCAGAGCGTGGACAGCGTGGCGTTGCTCCCGGCCTACCTGGCCGCCGGCACCGCCGTACTCGTGCTGGTCGTCGACCTGCTGGTGGCCCGACCGCGCGCCACGGTCGCGGTGGCGGCGCTCGGCGCGCTCGGCACCGCCGCCGGCGCCATCCTGGTCGGGGCGGGCGGGGAGCGCCGGACGTTCTGCGTCGGCGCCGACTGCTCCTGGATCTTCGGCGGTCGCGCGGCCCTGATCGGCGCGGTGGTTGCCCTGCTCACCCTGGCTGTGCTCGGGCTGTCCGCGCCCGCGCTGCGAGCCGGGCCAACGCCGGTGGGGGAATACTGCTTCCTCCTCGCCTGCTCGATGACCGGCGGTGTGGTGCTCGGCGCGGCCGGCGACCTGATCACGCTGATCGTCGCGCTGGAGACGCTGACGCTGCCGCTCTACGTGCTGGTCGGCCTGCGCCGGGGGAGCCTGGCCAGCGCCGAGGCGGCGGTCACCTTCTTCGTGGTCAGCGTGGTGGCCACCACGCTGACCCTGCTCGGCGCGGCACTGCTGTACGCGGTCACCGGTGGGTTGCACCTGGATCGGCTCGGCGCGCTGCTCGCGGCACAGCCGGAGCTGCGGGACCTGCCGCTGACCACCGCCGCGGTGACGCTGGTGGTGGTCGGGTTGGCGTTCAAGGTGGCGGCGGTGCCGTTCCACGCGTGGGCACCGGCCACCTACGACGGGGCGCCGCTGCCCGTCGCCGCGTACCTCTCCACGGCGTCGAAGCTCGGCGGTGTGGTCGCGCTGCTCGCCGTGGTCCAGCGGGCGTTGCCGGCCGACCAGACCGGTCCGGTGCTCGCCGTGCTCGCGGTCCTCACCATGACCGTCGGCAACCTGGTCGCCCTGCGCCAGCGCCGTACCGTCCGGCTGCTCGCCTGGTCCTCGGTCGCGCAGGCCGGCTACATCCTCGCCCCGCTGGGGGCGCTCGCCATGGCCACCGGCCGCACCGGTGAAGGGCAGGCCGCCGCGTACGCCGCCGCGGTGGCGTACGTCGTCTTCTTCGTGGTGCTGGAGCTGGCCGCGTTTGCCGGGGTGACCGCGTTGCGCCCGACGGGCGCGGACGGCGGCACGCTGGACGACCTGCGTGGGGCGGCTCGCCTCCACCCGTGGCAGGGTGCCGCGCTCGGTCTCGCGCTGATCGGCCTGGCCGGCCTGCCGCCCGGCCTCGCCGGGCTGTTCGCGAAGGTGACCGTGGTCCGGGCACTGCTGGACAGCGGCGTCACCTGGCTGGCGTTGGTGGTGGCCGTGAACTCGGTGATCGGTCTGGCCTACTACCTGCGGGTGACCGCGACCCTGTGGGCGCCGCCAGCGACGTCCACCGCGGCCGGCGGCGCGGTGGCCGTACCCCTGAGGGGTGTGGTGGCGGTGGTGCTGGCGGTGGCGACGGTGGCCGCTGTGGTGCTCGGTGTCGCTCCGCAACTGGTGCTCGACCTGGCCGGCCGCTGACGCGCGGATCGGGTCTCAGTCAACTCTCAGCGTTGAGACGGATGGTTGGCGGGTACCGGGTTGTTGAACCGGTCAGCGGATCCCGGCGATCCGTGCACCGAAGGAGAGATCGTGCACCACAACCGTCTGAAGACCGCCGCGCTACTCGGCCTGCTCACCGCCCTGATCCTCGCGGTGGGCTACGGGTTCGGTGGCAGTGGCGGCCTGGTCATCGCCGTCCTCGTGTCGCTGGTCATGAACGGTGTTTCCTACTTCTTCTCCGACAAGCTCGCACTGCGCTCGATGCGGGCGCAACCGGTCACCGAGGCGCAGTTCCCCGAGCTGTACCGGATGGTGCGTGAGCTGGCGACCGAGGCCCAGCAGCCGATGCCGCGCCTCTACGTCAGCCCGACCTCGCAGCCCAACGCGTTCGCCACCGGGCGCAACCCGCAGCACGCGGCGGTCTGCGTGACCCAGGGCATCACCGAGGTCCTCGACTACCGTGAGCTGCGCGGCGTGATCGGGCACGAGCTGTCACACGTCTACAACCGGGACATCCTCATCTCGAGCGTGGCGGCCGGCCTGGCCGGCATCATCACCCTGCTGGCGAACCTCGCCTGGTTCATCCCGCTGGGCGGTGGGAGCGACGACGAGGACGGCCCGAACCCGGCCGTACTGCTGCTGACCCTGATCCTGGGTCCGATCGCCGCGACGATCATCCAGCTGGCGATCAGCCGCAGCCGGGAGTTCCAGGCGGACGCCTCCGGCGCCGAGCTGAGCCGCGACCCGCTGGCCCTGGCCAGCGCGCTCCGCAAGATCGACGCGGTGGCCCGTCAGCGCCCGCTGCCGGCTCAGGGCACGCTCACCAGCAGCGCGCACCTGATGATCGCCAACCCGTTCTCCGGTGGTGCCGTGGCCGCGCTCTTCTCGACCCACCCGAAGATGGCGGACCGGGTCGCCCGGCTGGAGCGGATGGCCGCCAACTCGGGGCCGGTCCAGTTCCAGCGCTGACCCGCTGAGTTCCGTACTCCGCCCGTACCCGGTCGCACCGGGTACGGGCGGAGTGCTGTCCGCGACCGATAACCGGTACTGTCCTCCGACCGTCGGCGTTAGGGTCTAAACGGCTCACACTCATTACATCCTCGGGAGGTTCACGGTGGCGGCACTGCGCCAGTACCTGGGTGTCTGGCGGATCCCCGGCGCACCGATGCTGCTGGTCACCGGCGTCATCGGCCGACTCGGGATCGGCATGACACCGCTGGCGCTGCTCCTGGTCGTCGAGCAGGTGACCGGCCGGTACGCGCTGGCCGCGGTGGCGGGCGGGATCTACGCCGTCGCCGGTGCCGCGCTCAGCCCGGTGGCCGGCCGGATCGCCGACCGGGTCGGGCCGAGCCCGGTGCTGCTGGTCACCGCCGTGGCCCACCCGTTGGCGCTCACCGGGCTGCTGCTGGCCAGCCGGTCGGGCGACGACGCCCTGGCGGCCATCTACCTCGCCGCCGCCGTCGCCGGAGCCACCTACCCGCCGCTCACCGCCGCCATCCGTGGCGCGTGGAACGACCTGACCGGCCCCGGCACCGGGCGGTACCCCCTGCGCAACACCGCGCTGGCCGCCGAGACCTCGCTGTTCGAGATTGTCTTCGTGCTCGGCCCGCTGCTCGTCGCCGCGTTCGTCCTGGTCGCCGACGCCGCCGCCGCGCTCATCGGCGCCGCCGTGGTCACCCTGGTCGGTACCACCGCCGTGGCACTCGGCCAGGTGATGCGGAGCTGGCGCCCGCACGCGCGCGAGCACCACGCCCGAGGGCTCGGCCCGCTGCGGGTCGCCGGCTTCCCGGCGCTGCTGATCTGCGTGGCCGGCCTGGGCATCGCGTTCGGTGCCGCCGGGGTGATCGTTCCGGCGTACGCGAGCGGCCACACCACCGGTGACTCGGAGAGCCTGGCCGGCCTCCTGCTCGCGGTCTGGGGGATCGGCAGCGCCATTGGTGGTTTCTGGTTCGGCGTCCGCAAACCCGCACCGAACATGACCCGGCAGTTCGCCCTGCTGCTTGCCGCGCTGGCCGGCACCTTCGTGGTGTTCGCGGTGATGCCCACACCGCTGGCGCTGGGCGTCGCGCTGGTCGTCGGTGGGGCCACCATCGCGCCCGCGCTGACCCTGGAGAACACCCTCGTCGGCCGGATCGCCCCGACCGGCATGCTGAACGAGGCGTACACCTGGGTGGTCACGGTGGCGGTGGCGGCGAGCGCCGCCGGCGGCTCGGTCGCCGGTCTGATCGTGGACCACGCCGGCGGCGTGCCGTGGGCGTTCGTGTTCGCCGGAGCGGCGGTCGCCGTCGGGGCCGCGGTCGCGGCGCTGCCCGCCGGGCCCATCGCCCGCGCGGAAGCCTCGACGGTACGCACCGACGAGCCCGTCGCCGTCTGACCATTTCTGTTGCCGCGGCTCTTCCTGTTGCCACGGCTTCCTTGATGTCGGGCCATCTCCGGCCGGCGGATAACCCGACATCAAGGAACCAGGGTCTTGCCTCCCACCACCGGTGGTCCAGCAGACTGACCGTCATGGCCAAACTGCTGTACTCCGCGACGGCGTCGCTCGACGGCTACATCGCCGGCCCCGGCGGCGACATGTCCTGGCTGACCGAGCACCTCATGGGTGACAACCCGACGGCGGAGCGCCTGCTGGACAACGTCGGCGCGATCCTGGTCGGCAACCGCACCTTCGGTGGCGACGACCCGAACCGCGGCACCGACAGCGAGGGCGCCTTCGGCGGCCAGTACCACGGGCCGGTGTTCGTCCTCACCCACCGCCCGCCGGCCGAGCCCACCGCGGGCGTCACGTTCGTCGGTGACCTCGAGACCGGCGTCGCGCAGGCCAAGGAGGCCGCCGGCGACAGGTACGTGAATATCCTCGGCGCGAACGTCGCCAAGCAATGCATTCAGGCCGGGCTGCTCGACGAGATCCTCATGTTCTTCGCTCCCGTGCTGCTCGGCGACGGGGTGCGCATGTTCGACCACCCGGGCGGCACCAACGTGCGGTTGACGCCGAAGCCCGGGGAGACCGCAAACTGGTACGGCGTCAGCTACCGGTAGTTGTTGAACTGGAGAGATGCCGCCCGCTACCAGCCAGAACGTAGCCATGATCGCCGCTAGGCCGTCGCCAGGCCGTCCGAGGGTGACCCGAGCACCTTGTCGACAGCGCGCCGCGTGCGGTCCTCGCTGGCCGGCATCAGGTGCGTGTACGTGCGCAGGGTGAAGCCCGGGTCCGCGTGGCCCAGGTACTCCGACAGCGCCTTGACGCTCTCCCCAGCGTCGAGCAGGACCGAGGCGTAGAAGTGCCGCAGCGCATGCATTCCGGTGGCCCGTGAGGACTGGATCGCGGCAGCCGTCAGCGCGGGGTGCCAGTAGTCCCGGTTGAACGTATGCCGGTCCAAGGCGACGTTTGTGCGCCCATGAACGACCAGGTTGACGGTGACCGGAGCACCGCCGGGAACCTCCCACGGCAGCGTCACCGCCACCGGAGGGAACGCCTCCAGGTGACCGGTAAGGGCTGCCCCCACCGACGCGGGCAACGGAATGTCTCGCGTCTTGCGACCCTTGGGCAGCGCGTAGACGAGCCGGCTACCCACAATCTTCAACTGACGGACGACATGCAGGGTGCCCCGAAGAAAGTCGATGTCTTCCACGGCCAGGGCTAGAACTTCGCCCTGACGAAGTCCGCAGCCCGCGCCCAGGTCGACGGCGACCCGGTAGCGCGCCGGCAGGCCGGCACGGATGCCGAGCACCTGTTCCCGAGACCAGGGCACCACCTTGCGGGGCGGCACCTTTGGCGGCCGGACAGTCTTCGCGTGGCATGGGTTCCGAGCGATCCGGCCGTCGTCGACAGCCGCGTTGAGGATCGTGGCGACATTGCTGTAGGCGACGACGCGGTAGGTGGCCGCCAGGCCGAGCTGCTGTAGCGAGCGGTCCAGCTCGCGCAGATGAGTCGGCAGAATCGCGGCGAGGGACCGGCTACCGAGGAACGGGAGGATATGCCGGCGTAGCCGCCGCTCCGTCGCCTCCCGGGTCGACTCGTCGAAGGTCTGCGCGGCTAACCACTGCTCGGCGTACTGACGAAACGTCAGCTTCCCGGCGGCCGGGTCAATGTAGGTACCCCGCAGCTTGTCCGACTCCATCGAGACGAGAAATGCCTCAGCAGCCCGTTTCTCCCTGTCCGGGAACGACTTCGACCGCTCCCGGCCATCCGGCGCAATGTACCGGACCCGGTAACGAAGCCCCTTCCCATGAAGAGGGGTCTTGACCCGTTCCGACTTGCCCTCCGGACCAACAACAGCCTTGTACCAGCGATCCTCGACGTGCGCCACGACGTTCCTCCCCTCAGGCTACGGCTTGCTGCTCGAACCAGGCCCGAACGGCGTCCGGGTCGTAACGCAGATGCCGACCAACGCGGCCGGCGGGGGGACCTGTGCGGCGCTTGCGCCAGGTGTAAAGGGTCTGCACCGGGACACCGAGGTACGCCGACACGTCATCGACGGTCCAGAGCTTGGGCTGTTGCGTGGTGGTCATCTCTTCTCCCGGGGTCGAGGGGTCAGGCGGCGACCGGCGCGTTGCCGGCGGGGGTGGTGCCGAGTTCGTAAGCGAGTTCTTCGCGGCCGGTCGCGTGTCGTTCGCGGGCGAGAGCGGCGGCGGTGTTGGCGAGGAGTGCGTCTCCGGTGGTGTGCCAGCCGACGCCGGCGAAGGTGAGGGTGCCGACGATGAGCGGGGTGGTGTCGTCGAGGTGGTCGACGGCCCGCAGGGCGGCGGGTTGCTCGTCGGCCTGGTGCTCGTGCTCGTGCCGGCGGAAGGCGACGCGGGTCTCGCGTAGGAGTTGGAAGGTGACGGAGTAGCGGCGAGCTTTGGTGAGGAAGTGGCCGCCGTAGCCGAGCATGTGTGCCCAGCGGCGTAGCCGGGCGTAAGGGTTGCCCGTTGGTTTCGTCGGTTCAGCGTCAAGGCTGGCTTGACGGTCGGCGACGCAGGTGGGGCAGGCGGCGTAGCGGGTGTGGGTGCCGCAGTCAGAGCAGGTCCAGCGGTCGACGAAGCCGGGTGTAGGCCGGTGGTCCCGGGGCCGCTGCGAGAGCGGGACGGGTGTGCTGGTGGGTCGGCCGATGCGCCAGCAGGCGTCGATGAGGCGGGCGGTGTGGTCGCCGTCGGGATCGGCGTAGTCGCCGATGGTGTCGGCGGTGAGCCTGACGGAGCGGTGCCCAGTTACCTCGGTGCTCTTGGTGGCGTACTTGGCAAGGTAACCGGCGACGAGGCTGTCGGTGACCTCTCCCGTGCCGCTGGTGGCGATGGGTTCCAGGTCGAGTTGTGCGCCCCAGGTGATCGACCAGCCGCCGGCCCGGTCGGGGTGCGGTGGGGTGGTGTAGGCGATCTGCGCGGCGGCGTGGCGCAGCGCGTCGACCAGGTCGTCGACGGTGAAGCAGGACGGCGGGGAGACGATCGCGTCTGGGTCGGCGGGGTTGACGCCGTCGAGTCGGGCGATGGCGTGGAAATGGACCGCTGCGCGAGCCTGAAGCTCCGCGACTTTGCCGGGTGAGAGCCGGACCGGGGCGACCTTGCGGACCTTTCCGGAGGGGGTGACCAGCTCGACGGAGGGGACGCCGCGTCGGCGGGCGAGGTGGGCGAGGTGGCGTTCCGCGGCTTGCTTGGTGCGGTGCCACAGCTTGCCGGAGAACAGGTTCCAGACGACCTGGTGATCGTGGTCGTAGCAGTCCAGACACAGCGGCCGTCCGATCACCGTGTCGCCGGTCTCGTGTCTGGCCCAGCAGACGGCGGGGCGGCCGTGGGCGCAGATTCCGGCGGTGGGGTCGGTGGTGCGGCGGGCGTGGCACGGTTCGGCCCGGCAGTCGCAGCGCTTGCGGTTGGCGCAGGTGTGCCGTTTGACCACTCGGGCGTGCACGGTGCCGAAGGTCGGAGCGGTGAACGTGGCGAACACCGCCGGGTGCGCGGCGACCGTCTCGGGGACGCCTTTGCCGCCGACGAGGCCGGCGCGTAGGAGTTGGTAGGCGTCGCGTTGATAGGTCTGGGCGCAGGCGGGGCAGACAGCCGCGCGGCGGTTGCCGCACGCCTTGTAGATCGCGGCGTCGGGCATGTGGTCGGTGTGGCGGGCGTCGAGGAGTCGCCCGGTGGCGGGCTCGACGCTGAGGAGCTGCCCGGCGAGGCGGATGGGGCGGGTGCAGCCGGCGGCGGCGCGGACGTGCTCCAGCCAGCCGAAGTAGTCGGGTTGCTGGGCGCGGGTGAACGCGGAGCCGGCGGCGGTGTAGCCGACGAACGGGATGGTGTCGGCGTTCGAGCCCACACCCCGGGCCGAAGCGCGGGGTGTGAGGTCCAGCGTCGAAACCATCAGGCAGCCTCGGCGAGGTGCCGGGTGGTGATGGTGTGTTGGGTGACGATGATGCGGCAGGCGCCGCACTGGCGGTCGGCCGGTTCGTGCCGGTGACAGGCGACGACGGCAGTCGTGTCGCCGCAGCGGATGGTGACCGGGGTCCGGCAGGGCCCGCCGGGGATGACGTCGATGACAGCGCGTCGGGTGTCGTAGATGTGCGGCTCGGCGAAGGCCGGGCAGGTGTGGAAGGTGTAGTCGATGTCGACGACGTGGATGGTCATCGGGCACCACCGATGGGGGTGCCGTTGACGGCCGGGGTGTGGCCGGTGATGGTGTGCAGCAGTTCCCGGGCGATGTCCGGGGTGACGGAGAGCAGGTCGGCGAGTTCGTCGGTGGTGATGGGTCTGCCGGTGCTCTGTTCGTGGCGTCCGATGACGAATCGGGCGGTGGGCATCAGGTGCGCCGGAACCTCGGGCCGGGCGACCGGGATCGGGGCGAAGGCGGGTGCCGTGATGGCGGCCGGCGCAGGTACCGGCGGGATGTCAACGACCGGAGCAGGCTCCGGCGGGGTGTCGACGGCCGGGGTGGTGGTGGGCTCGGTGGCCGGTGCGGTTTCGGTGAGTTGGTTGACGGCGGCGAGGAGGGCGGCGGCTTCGGCTTGGATGGCGGCGAAGTCGGGGCGGATGCGTCCGGCGACGAGTTCGACGCCGATGACGAGGACGACGACCAGGGCGAAGACCAGGCGTAGGCCGAGGCTGCCGGGGGAGGCGAAGTTGATGGTGGCCGACAGCATGGCGGCGGCGGCGAACACGACCATGGCTCCGCGTTTGGCGTCTTTGGCGATGCCGCTGGTGCGGACGACGGTCAGCATGGACACCATCGCGGCGTCGAAGATCAGCGGAACGAGGTAGGCGAAGTAGCCGGCGTTCTGGGTCCACAAGTAGTGGGCCTGGTGCAGGTAGCTGGTCAGCAACGCGCCGAGCAAGACGAAGCGGTTGTAGCGCTTGATGGAGCTGATCGCCTTGAGCATCGTCGGGACGGCGTTGCGGGCGTATTCGGTGGCGAACTGCTCGGTGACGGCAGTCGGGTCAGTGGTGGCCATGAGGAGTCACCTCCGGAACGGTCCCGAGTTCTTCAAGGTCGGTCACGCCTGAGCAGCCGACGCAGAACAGCGGCCGTATGCCGAGGGCGGCCAGTCTGTCGAGGAAGCAGGGGATGCAGGTGAAGTCGGCGGGGAACAGGCCGTCGCCCTCGCAGATGCGGCAGACGGGCAGGCAGGCCGGGCAGGGCTTGAAGACCGGTCCAAGGATGTCGAGGATGCCGGCAGGGGTGTTCTGCTCGATGCACCACAGGCAGGAGTCAGCAAGGTTGAAGCTCACGATGGGTTCCCTTCGTGGCAGTCGAGGCATTCGCCGTAGCGGCGGGGGATGTAGTAGGGCTTGACCTGCTGGCAGATGCGGCAGGTCCGGCGGGCGAGCAGCGCTTTGGCGATGGCCTCCCGCTGGGCGGGTGTGGCGGTGCGCTTGGCCTTGGCCAGGTCGAGGCGGTAGAGGTAGGCGACCCGCCGGTTTTTGCGGTGCCGCCAATAGATCTGCGCGACCGGGTCGTGTCCTCCGGGGCGGAGGCCGGCGGCGCGGAGTTGCCGCACGGTGGCCAGCCCGGTGGGGGCGCAGTGGTAGGGGAAGGTGGGGAACCCGTAGCGGGTGCCCAGCGGGTCGTAGAACTCGACCCGGATACCGGTCCGCTCGGCCAGGTTGTCCAGGTCGACGCTGCGCAGATCGGTCACGGCTTCTCACCGCCCCAGCGCTGTTGGGCGGCTTGCTTGGAGATCCCGAGACGGGAGCCAATCTCCGACCAGGAGTAGCCGAACGCCCGAAGGCCGATCACGGCCTCACCAATCGCGTCGTCAATGACCGACGAGAGGGCGACCAGGTCGCGCAGGGCTTCCACATCGCCGGTGGCGACGCGACGGCCATGAGCGCGGATGATCCGACGGCCGAACGCGGCGAACTCGTCGTTCTCGACGACGGTGCGGCGCTTCTGCCGAGGCACCTTCGGCGTCAAGGGCTTCTTGACGGTGCTCATCAGTTCCCGCCTCCCTCGTTGTGGAGGGAGTCCCACCGGTCGGCAGCGGCGGTGAGCGTCGTGATGACCTCGGCGGCGGTGCGGCCGGGCTTGTCGTTCCACCCGAACAGGCGGGAGGTGCACCCCAGGTCGAGGAAGTCCCGCAGGACGCCCAAGGCGGCACGGAAGTCGGACCGCTCGGGCCGGTCGACACCGAACGGGAAGTCGGTGGCAGTGCCGTAGGCGGCCATGGCGATAGCGCCGGAGACGCAGGCCCGGGGGGTGAGGGCGTCGAAGACGATCGTGTAGTAGTCGCCCTGGGTCCAGCCGTGTCGGCGCAGGTAGAGGGCGGCCATCCGCAGCAGGTCAGCAGGGGTGACCGGTGCTGTGGTGGGTGGGTTGTGGGTAGCCTTCATGGCAGCCACGTCCTTTCGAATGGGTTGTTGGTGGAAGGTCGGCAGGACCGGCGAGCTTGCGAGGCAGATCCGGTCCTGTCGGCCGACTAGTTGGTGCGCAGCCGCAGGTAGCGGCGCTGGCGGGTGTCGTCGCCGCCCATCAGGGTTGGCGCGGAGACGTAGACGAGTCGGCCGCTGGCCGAGGCGACCTGGACCATGGCGGCGATGTCTTCGGGACGGCCGATGATCCACAGTTCGGTGTATTGGGCGGCCCGCTGGTTGTTCGCGCGGGCGTAGGCGCGTTCGCGGGTGGTCATGCCGCCATCTCCCACTCAGTCGGGTTGACCGCCGGAGTGCCGGTGCTGGTGCCGTTGGTGGGTCGGCGGGTCCAGGCGGCGTAGTCGGCGATGTTGTAGATGTCGGTATCGGTGAGGTAGGCCGCCTTGATACGGCGGGGAACGCCGCCTTCGGCCAGGAGGTACGCCGCGCCCTGGTTGGTGGGCGAGATGTCGGAGGCGGTGTAGCCCTGCTCGGCCCAGCCCTGACCGAGGATGATGTTCGAGCTGTTCAGCGAGGTGCACCGGAACGCGGCCCGGTAGCCGAACAGGTCCCGCAACGAGGCGGGGATGATGTCCCAGGACGGGCGCTGCGTCGCGGCGACGACCGGCATGCCGCAGGCGCGGCCGAGGGAGACGAGCCCTCGCAGGAGGGTGGAGAACTCCTCCTGCTGTGCCTTGGTGCCGAGCACCGTGGAGAACATGGCGAGTTCGTCGATGATGGTGACGATGACGGACATGCCGTCGCCGTCGGCGAGCTTGCGGCGC
>NZ_JBAKHW010000019.1:0-149548 GCF_036906815.1 Micromonospora sp. CPCC 205539
GCTGCACAACCTGGGTCACCTGGGTGACGCCAACGACCACGACTCGCTGGGCCTGTTCCAGCAGCGCCCCACCAGTGGTTGGGGCACCCCGCAGCAGATCACCGACCCCGCCTACGCCACCACCGCGTTCCTGAAGGGTCTGCGCCAGGTTGACGGCTGGCAGGACATGCCCCTGACCGAAGCCGCCCAGACCGTGCAGGTGTCGGCCTACCCGGACGCCTACGCCCAGTGGGAGCAGCAGGCCGCCGACCTCGTCGCCCAGCACTGGAACAGCTGACCCCAGCACCACCGAACAACCTCGACCGCTGGCCGGGCACCCGAAACACCGGGCGCCCGGCCATCGGCGCCTCACCGCCGCACCACCCGACCGCTGGCCGACACCCCGGACACCGGGCGCCGGCCAGCGGCCCCACACCGCCGCACCACCCAACCGCTGGCCGACACCCCGAACACCGGGCGCCGGCCAGCGGCATCTCCACCGCCGCAAGACTCGAACCGCTGGCCGCCACCCCCGAAAACCGGATGCCGGCCAGCGGCAACTCCACGCCCGCACACCAATCAGCCCGCACTGTGACCTTCAGCGGTCATGGCCTGAATCCTCGCCGGTAGTCGGCGTCCGCGTTGGCGTGGCCGGGTCGGTCCGCTGCGGATCCGGCGGCGGAGGGATAGCGGTGCAGTGAGGTTTTCGGGATGCGGTCCTGGCCGTGATCGCGATCGGGGTGTTCCACTTCCAAAGGATTTGGAACAGTCGTCCGCACGCCGCTAGGGTCGCTCCTGCCAATCTTTTGCAATAGCATGTTTCTTGCATCAAGTCAGCAATGTCCGGCGAGATCCTGGAGTGGGGTGGTGGGGCGACCCGCCGGCTGGCCGGCATCCCAAGGAGAGACGAGCAATTGATCACGCAAGGCGAAAACCCGGCCGTCACGACCGAACCGGCCGGAAGAGGGCTGTCCGGTCTGCTCGCCGCCTGGGTGCACGGATGGGCTGTCTCACGAGCCGTGCCGAGCCCGACTGTCGTGCCTGGTGGATGGCGCCTGCAGGTCGGGGTTGCGGGCCATCGCGTCCGCTACGTCCTGGCGGCGCACGACGACGACGCGTCGTTGGCCGAACTGGGCCGCCGGCAGGCCGCACCGGGGACCTGGATCAAAGCCGCGGCTGACCCGGCGGACCTGCGCAAGGCACTGCCCGCCACTTGGTCGATGGCCGACACCGGTCACCTCATGACCGTCCCCTTCACCGCCAGCACCGCGACGCCTCCGGCGTCGTACACCACCCAGATCGCGGTCCTCGGCGACGTCATCATTGCCTCGGTCCTCGACACCGCCGGCGAGATCGCCGCTTCGGGCAGGCTCGCGCCGGCAGACCAGGTCGGGGTCATCGACCAGGTCGAGACCGCCCCCGCGCATCGCCGTCGCGGTCTCGGCAGCGCGGTCATGCACACTCTCAGCCACCACGCGGTCCGACTCGGCATGCACACCGGCGTCCTCGTCGCCACCGACGAAGGCCGCGACCTGTACCGCACCCTGGGCTGGAAGGTGCGCACGCCCATCGCCGCCGCACACGTACCGGAGGTCAGCGCACCACTCACGTGATCGACCAGGGTGTGGCATGACACCACCACGCACAGGAAGCGCCGGAGGAGCGGGCGGGTGCGCGCGTACAGTCGGGCGGTGGAACGTACCGAATCGATGCTGGCACAGACGCGACCACCCGGTGTGGCCGACGTCGATCCCGGTAGTGTGCTGCTGCCCGGCCACGACGTGCCGTTGGGGCGGTACACGACGGTCCGGCGGCTGCTGCCGCAGCGCCCCCGGCGGATGGTGGGTGCCTGGTGCTTCGCCGACCACTTCGGGCCGGACGACGTGGCGCAGCGGCCCGGTATGGAGGTGCCGCCGCACCCGCACACCGGGCTGCAGACGGTGACCTGGCTGCTCGAGGGCGAGATCGTGCATCGGGACAGCCTCGGCAATGTCCAGCCGATCCGGCCTGGGCAGCTGAACGTGATGACCTCCGGGCGGGGCATCGCCCACTCCGAGCGGTCGCCGGCCGTCCATCCGGCGGTGATGCACGGGGTGCAGCTCTGGGTCGCGCTGCCGGACCCGGCGCGGGCCGGTGCCGCGGACTTCGCGCACCATGCGGACCTGCCGCGCTGGCGCGACGGCGACCTGGACGCGACCCTTCTGGTCGGCGAGTGCGCCGGGGAGCGGTCGCCGGCGGTGGTGCACACCCCCCTGGTCGGCGTGCAGCTTGAGCTGAGCGGTTCGGCGCCGACCACGCTGTCGCTGCGGCCCGATTTCGAGTACGCCATGTTGGCGATGTCCGGGTCCGCCGAGGCGGGCGGGGTCGGGTTCGAACCCGGGGCCCTGCTCTACCTGGGCTCGGGCCGTCGCGAGGTGACGGTGCGCGGCGGGGCCGGGGCGCGGTTGCTGCTGCTGGGCGGGGCGCCGTTCGAGGAGCCGCTGGTCATGTGGTGGAACTTCGTCGGTCGCTCGCACGACGAGGTCGTCGAGGCCCGGGAGGACTGGATGGCCGGCCGGCGCTTCGGCGTGGTCGCCGACGATGCGGCGCCGCCGCTGCCGGCGCCCGCTCTGCCCACCACCCGGCTGAAGGCCCGCGACCGTACGGGCGGCCTGCACGACTGAGCGCACGCCGCGACCGCACCGGCTGAGTGGTTGGCCGCGTCGGCTGGCGGCTGGGCGCACCCCCGAGCCCGGCGTGTGACCGCTTGCCGCGCGGGTAGTCGCCGGCATGCCGACCAGTCTGATCACCCCGGTGGAGGATCGGAAGCGTGTGGCCCGCCGGCTCGCCGGCAGCGGACGCGGCTTCGCCGAGCAGTACGGCTTCCGGGTCACCAACAACCCGGCGAGTCTGTTCCAGGTGCTCTACCTCGCGGTGTTGCTGGCCCGCCGGGGCGACTTCCGGCGTGCGTTGGACGGTGCGCGGGCCCTGCGCGACGAGGGCTGGGACAGCGCCGCCCGGCTGGCCAACTCGTTGCACGAGGACCGGGTACGGGTGCTGCGCGACAGCGGTCAACGCGGCGGGGTGGACGAGTTGGCTGCCGTGCTGGGCGACCTGGCCCGCACGGTCGTCGAGCGGTACCGGGGCGACCTGCGGCGGCTGCGCGCGGTGGCCCGGCACGACCCGGGCCGGGAGCGTGCGCTGCTCGCCGCGCTGCCCGGGGTGGACGGCCCGGTGGTCGACCTGTTCCTGCGTGAGGCGCAGGCGCTGTGGCGGGAGGTGGCCCCGGTGGCTGACCGGCATGCGCTGGCGGCGGCCCGGCGGCTCGGCCTGGGCCGGTCCGCTGCCGACCTGGCGGGGCTGGCCACCGGTGAGTCGGAGCAACTGGCCTGGCTGGTGGGCGCGCTGGCCCGGATCGACCTTGAGCACCGGTACGCGGAGCTGACCGGCAGACCGTGACGTGCCCTGGCCCACAGTCCGGCAAAAATCATCCGTACGGAGGATGTTCTCACGTATGGTTGGACCCGGCAGTGTTGGCCGCTCGGTTCGAGCGGACATCCACCGCTTGGTGGTCGCAGCCCGGTTCGGGCGCGATTTCCCGCCAGGACAGGTCTGCGTGGCGCCCCGGTCGCGGTTCGTGGCCAGGGGCGCCCGCCTGTCCCGGCGAGCCCGCCCGCAGCGGGCTCAGCGGCCCATCCCGGCGAGGCCGGCCAGCAGGTTCACCGTGACGGCGATGATGAACGCGCCGAAAAGGTACGACACCAGCGAGTGTCGGAGCGCCGTACGCCGCATCTCGTTGCTGGTCAGGTTGGTGTCGGAGACCTGGAACGTGGTCCCAATGGTGAACGCCAGGTACGCGAAGTCGGAATAGCAGGGCGGCTGGGGCTGATTGAAGTTCACCCCGCCGTTCGGGCCCGTGTAGTAGATCCGGGCGTACCGGGCGGTGAAGACGGTGTGCACCACCAGCCAGGACAGCAGCACACTGACCACGCCCAGCCCGCCGTACGCGTCGCGGCGCAGCCCAGGCGGTGCGGCGTGCGCGCTGCCCACCACCAGTCCGACCGCGAGCAGGCTGGCCAGGCACGCGATCAGCAGCAGCACGTCGCGGATCGCCCGGCTCGGGTCCTCGTACGAGGCGACCCGTTCGGTGTTCGCGGCGTCCAGCCGCCACAGCTTGTGCCAGATCACGACGAGCCAGGTCAGCGCGGCGGCGTCCCAGCCGGCCAGCGGGGCTAGCCGCGCCGACAGCAGGAGGCCGAAGAGACCACCGGCGACGACGCCGACCACCCCCACGATGGCGATCTGCACCACGGCGGTGGTGGGTGCGTCGGGCCGCCGTGGGCGCCGACCGGCGTCCGGCACCGGCGGGTCAGAGGCCGCGTAGGTGCTGCGAGACGCGGTTGTGCTGCTTGTCCCGGGCCTGCGCGGCCCGCTGCGCCGGGCCGACCTCGGGAGCGGCTTCGATGCCGGCCGACCGGGCCACCTCGTTGCCGTTGGCGTAGTCCACCGGCGGCAGCGCGCGCAACGCCTTCAGCACGTCCGGCGGGGCGCCCTCCCGTTCGGCCTCGCGGACCACGTCGGCCTTCTCGGCCGGATAGTCGAGGCTCGACAGGTATTGCAGGACGTCGGAGTAGCTCGCCATGGCTGGGGCTCCTCGGGGCATCGATGTGGTCACGACCGGCGGCGGTTACCCGCCCGCCGCCCGGTCACGCCCGGGTCGGCGGACGAATCGACGTTGTTTCCGCTCGGTCGCCGTGGGTACCCGCAGGCCCCGGAGCGAGCCCGAGGGGGTACGCGATGAACTACGACACCTTCATCGACCAGGTTTCCCAGCGCAGCCGAGTCCCGTCCGAGCGGGCGGTCGAGCTGACCCGGGCCGTGTTGGAGACGTTCGCCGAGCGGCTGACCGGCGGCGAGGTGCTGGACCTGGCCGCCCAACTGCCCAAGCCGCTCCAACTGGTGCTCAAGCCGAGCCCGAGCACCGAGCAGGCGGACCGGTTCGGGGCGGCCGAGTTCGTGGCCCGGGTCGCTCTGCGCGCGGACGTGCAGGAGCCTGCCGCCCGCGAGGCTGTCCGGGCGGTCTTCTGCACGCTGCGGGAGGCGATCACCGGCGGCGAGTTCGACGACGTGGCAACCCAGTTGCCGCGCGACTACCGGGGTCTGGTGGAGCAGGCGATGGCCCCGGGTGTGCCGTTGCGCCACGCCTGATCGGGCATCATCGCAGGTCACACACAGCGGTTGGTCAGGGCAACCATCGACGTCCGGCTTGGCGTGTCGAATCAGCCTGGCCTAACCTGGACGGTACGAGGGGAGTACTTCCCACGAACCATTCCGGTCAGTACGGCGCGCCCGGCGTGCCTCGGGTGGTTGCCCACCAAGGTGGGTGAAGGAGACCTCGAACATGCACGGTGTTCGAGGAGGCCACATGTCCGGCTTGTCATACCTGTCCGCTGGCAGCGAGCTGTCATCGCTGGGCACACCCACCCTGTGGGTGGTGACCATCGTCGGGGTCCTCCTGCTGCTGGTGCTCGACTTCCTGGTGACCCGCCGCCCGCACGAGGTGTCCATGCGGGAGGCGATCGGCTGGTCAGTGTTCTACATCGCCCTGCCGCTCGCCTTCGGTGCCTGGCTGTGGGCCCGCTACGGCTCCGAACAGGGCGTGCAGTACCTCACCGGCTACCTGGTGGAGAAGTCGCTCTCGGTCGACAACCTCTTCGTGTTCATGCTGCTCCTGGCCGCGTTCGCGGTGCCGGCCGTACTCGCCCAACGGGTGCTGCTGTACGGCATCGCCGGCGCGCTCGTGCTGCGGGCGGTCTTCATCGCCCTCGGCGCGGCGGCGTTGCAGACCCTCGACTTCGCCTTCCTGCTCTTCGCGATCATCCTCATCGCCACGGCGGTGAAGCTGCTCCGCGATGCCCTGTCCGGGCACCAGCAGGAGGTCGACATCAACAAGATGCGCTCGGTGAAGCTGCTGCGCAGGATCATGCCGGTGGTCGACGAGTACCACAGCACCCGGATGACCGTCCGGCAGGGCGCACGGCGGGCACTCACCCCGTTCGCCCTGGTGGTGGTCGCGGTGCTGGCCACGGACGTGGTCTTCGCCGTCGACTCGGTGCCGGCGGTCTACGGCATCACCGAGGACCCGTACCTGGTCTTCGCCACCAACGCGTTCGCCCTGCTCGGCCTGCGCGCGCTCTACTTCGTCCTGCACGCGGCGCTGAGCCGGCTCGTGCACCTCAGCTACGGTCTCGCCATCATCCTGGCGTTCATCGGCCTCAAGCTGGGCCTGCACTGGGCGCACGGCATCTGGGCCAGCGTGCCGCAGATCCCCACCCTGGCCTCGCTCGGCGTGATCATCGGGGTGTTGGTGGTGGTCACCCTGACCAGCCTGCGCGCCACCCGCGGCGACCTGCCCGCCGAGCGCGAGGTGGTCGCGGAGCGGCAGTGACCATCGGGAAAGCTCCCGCCCCGGCCGGCGCGGGTGGTACGACTGTGCAATGGGAATCGTGTCTCCGGGCTTCCAGGGTCGCCCCCGCTCGCAGGAGCAGACCCTGCCGCCCGGGCAGTACTTGACCGAGGATTTCCCGGTGCTCTCGGCCGGCCCGACGCCCCGGGTGTCCCTGGACACCTGGGAGTTCGTCATCAGCGCCGAGAACGGCGCCGAGCACCGGTGGTCGTGGCAGGAGCTGATGGCGCTGCCGCAGGAGACGCCGACCGTCGACCTGCACTGCGTCACCCGCTGGTCCAAGTTCGGCACCACCTGGCAGGGCGTCTCGATCGACACCCTGCTGGCCGACGTGGACACCGGCGCGCACTTCGCGTTGGCGCACTCCTACGGGGGATACTCGACCAACGTCCCGTTGGACGACCTGCGCGGCGGCCGGGCCTGGGTGGTGCACACCTACGACGGCGCGCCGCTGCCCCCCGAGCACGGCGGCCCCGCCCGGCTGCTGGTGCCGCACCTCTACCTCTGGAAGTCCGCCAAGTGGGTGCGTGGCATCAAGCTCAAGACGATGGACGAGCCGGGGTTCTGGGAGACCGCCGGCTATCACGACTACGGCGACCCGTGGCGCGAACAGCGGTACCAGGGTGACTGAGCGCGCGGTCGCGACGGGCACCCCGGCGCGTACGCCCATTCGGTGGCAGGTCGGCCGGCTGGTGGAGCGGCGGGTGGAGACGCCGAGCGCGCAGACGCTGGTGTTGGAGGTGCCGGACTGGCCGGGGCACCTGCCCGGGCAGCACGTCGACGTGCGGCTGACCGCGCCGGACGGCTACCAGGCGGCCCGGTCGTACTCGGTGGCCGGGCCGGTGGTGGACGGCCCGGGCGGCCCGCGCATCGAGGTGACCGTGCAGCGGGTGGCCGACGGTGAGGTGTCGCCGTACCTCATCGATGTCTTTGGTGACGGCGACCCGGTGGAGGTGCGCGGACCGCTCGGCGGCTGGTTCATCTGGCGGCCGGAGCAGACCGCTCCGGTGCAGCTGCTCGCCGGCGGGTCCGGCATCGTGCCGTTGATGGCGATGATCCGTGCCCGCCGGGCGGTCGGCAGTCGGGTGCCGTTCCGGCTGCTCTACTCGGTGCGTACTCCCGGCGACGTGATCTACGCCGACGAGCTGCGCCGCCGGGTCCGCGATGACTTCGGGCTGGACGTGGCGTACGTGTACACCCGCGAGGCGCCCGAGGGCTGGCGCGGCGAGCCGCACCGGGTCGGGCTGGCCGACGTGAACACCCACGGCTGGCCGCCGGACCTGGAACCGCTCACCTACGTCTGCGGGCCGACCGGGTTCGTGGAGAGCGTGGCCGACCTGCTGGTGGGGCTGGGCCACCCGTCGCGGCAGGTCAAGACCGAGCGCTTCGGCCCCACCGGTTGACACCGCCCTGATCCGTTCCGCGCAACGTCGAGGAGACCCGATGACCGAGATGTCCTATCTGGACGGCAACATGCTCGACGGCCCGCTGCGTGAGGTGTTCGCCGTCGACCTGAGCACCGCGATGGGCCGCTGCGAGAACTGCGGGATGACCGGCTCGATGGCCAGCCTGCACGTCTTCGCACACGCCCCGGGCCTGGTCGCGCGCTGCCCGTCCTGCGAGGAGGTGATGCTGCGGCTGGTCCGCGGACCGGACCGGGCCTGGCTGGACCTGCGCGGCATCACCTTCCTCCAGGTGCCGATGCCGATGGAGCAGCCGCGCCCGGTACCACTCTGACCGGTCCCTCCGCGACCCTCCGCGGAGTCGCCCTCACCCGGTGGCTGGCGCCGTGGTTCCGCCGGCGGCCGCTGCGCGGGCGCGGCCGGTACGGGCGGCGTACGCCCGCCTCATCTTGATGTAGTTGCCGCAGCCGGCCATCGAGCACCAGCGGCGGGCCTGGTTGCGGGAGGCGTCGTAGTACGCCCAGCGGCAGGTGTCGCGGGCACAGACCTTGAGCCGTTGCCACGTGCCGTCCTCGCCGCACCGCCGGATCGCGTCGACCAGCCCGGCCAGCGCGTGGTCGAGCGGGCTGCTGCCGGCGGCGACGAAGCCGTGGTTGCCGTCGGTGAAGCGCAGCGTGACGGGCGCTCCCGCCAGGGCCTCGTTGAGCCGGTCGAGGGCTGACGGGTCGGCGTGGTGACCGGCGTGGCCGAGCAGCACCGCGCGTAGGCCCTCCCGGACCGTCACCGCCGTGTCGAGGTCAGTCGGCCCGAGGCGCGCGTCCGCCACCATCAGGTCACGGTCGACGAACCAGTCCCGGAGCTGATCGGGGTCGATCAGTGTCTCGTCGTCGATCTGCGGCTCGAACGTGTTGACGAAGTCCCGGAGCAGCCGCACGGCGGCCGGTACCGCGATGTCGTCGTCCACCGGCCACCCCCTCTCATCGCACACCACCGTATCGCCTTGACAGGTGTGAAATCGCCTGCGAGGGTCGTAACTACACCGGCGAATTGCTTTTGGTGGTGTGACTTTCGTCGGGGGAGGGCGGGCGTATCGTGGCTTCCACGCTCAAGGACGTGGCGCGGCTCGCCGGGGTCTCGGTGAAGACCGTTTCCAACGTGGTCAACGGCTATCCCCATGTAAGCCCCGACGTGCGCACCCGGGTCGAGGCGGCCATCGCACAGGTGGGCTACCGACCGAACGTGTTCGCCCGGACCCTGCGGACCGGGCGCACCGGCGCGCTCGCCCTCGTCCTACCCGACACCGACCTGCCGTTCGCCGACAACCTCGCCCGCGAGGTCGTCCGGGCGGCGGGTCGCCAGGGATACCGGGTCGTCATCGAACAGGCCCGGCCCGACGACTCGGCCGCGGGGGATGCCCGCACGGCACCCGTGGACGGCGTGCTGGTCAGCGGGCCCGTCGTGCCGGTCGCGCTGGTCGAGGCGCTCGTTGCCTCCAACCGGCCCGTCGTGCTGGTCGGGGGTGAGGCCCGGGTCGGGCAGTGCGACCAGGTCGGCGTCGACGTCGTCCGGGCCGCCGAGGACGCGACCGCTCACCTGCTGCGCGCCGGTCGACGACGGATCGCGGCGATCGGCGCGTACCCGAAGGAGTCCGTCGCGGCTCCGCAGCCGTGCACGGCCGGCTACCACCGGGCGCTGCGCGGGGCCGGGCTGGCGCCCGTGGCTGGTCACCTGCTGCCCGCGGTGCGGCACCGCCGCGCCGACGGCTACCGCGCGGCCCGCGCCCTGCTGGCCCAGCCGGGTCGCCCGGACGCCATCTTCTGCTACTCCGACCCGCTGGCGATCGGCGCGATGCGCGCCGCCTTCGATGCCGGCCTGCGCGTCCCCGCCGACGTCGCGGTGATCGGCATCGGCGACATCGAGGAGGGGCGCTACTCCCGGCCCACGCTGAGCACCGTCTCCGTTGACACCGGCTTCCTCGCCCGGGAGGCCGTGGCCCGGGTCGCCGCCCGGATCGACCAGCCCGACACGGCGGTCGCCGTGGTCACCGCGCCACACGAGGTGCTGGCCCGAGAAAGCACCCGACCCGATAGATGATCGAATTGCCGTGCCTGGACCGAGTCAGGGGCGCAGGAGATCGTAGGCCCGCGCGAGATCGTCGGCCCAGGCCGACTCGTGGTCGCGCTCGAACGCGCGGTGCAGCCGGTCGCGGACCGTGTCGCGGCGCAGCCAGTCGCCGAGAACACTCGGCTTCCGGGTCGCGAAGTCGAGTCGGCCTACCGCCTCGGCCAGGTGGCGGTCTGCCGCCGGGGTGAGCGTGCCGTCCCACAGGTCAAGGAACCGGTCGATGCTCTCCCCGGTCGCGCCGGCGGCGTCGAGGAAGGTCGCCGTGTCGACGAACGCCCCGAGGCGCGTCGGGTGGTCTGCCAGCAACGAGCGCCACACCGCGTCGAGATACCCGTCGACGGCATCCTGCTCGACTCGCGGCCAGGTGCGCCACTGCTCGCGCGGAAGCTTGCTCAGGACGATGGCCGGGTAGAGGTCGTCGGACGCGACCAGACTCTCCAGCAGTACGGGCAGCAGGCTCTTCACGTCGTCGCGGCTGCCGACCGTGTTGCCGAGGCTGATGGTCAGTGAGAACCGGTCGTGCTCGTCGACCACCACCGGGCCCTTGCAGTGTGGACAGCCGTCCAGCACGGCCCGGCGCGGGTATCGGGCGAATGCATCCCGAACACACCCCAACGCCGCTGCCACCTCGCCATCCACCGAGTGATCCTCGCATTCATGGCGATCTCGGCGGGGCACGGCCGGTTGGACACACCATGGGTGGGTCAGTCAGAGTTGTCCGCCGTGAGATATCTGCGTACCGGCGGACCCGCCGCCATCCGCCGACCCCGTGCGACCGACGTCGACGAGTTCCTCGCCGCGACGCGACGCAGTCGGGAACTGCATCACCCGTGGCTGGTCGCGCCGGAGACCCCGGAGGAGTACGACCGTTACCTGCGCAAGATCCGCCGCCGGGACAATGCCGGCTACGTGATCTGCGACCGGGCCAGCGGTGAGATCGCGGGCTACGTGAACATCAGCGGGATCGTGCTGGGCGCGCTGCGCGGGGGCTACCTGGGGTACGCGGCCTTCCAGCCGTACAGCGGCACCGGGCACGCCTCGGCGGGTGTCGCCCTGGTCATCGACCACGCCTTCAACACGGTTGGGTTGCACCGGCTGGAGGCGAACATCCAGCCGGGCAACGAGCCGTCCCGCCGGGTGGCCCGCAAGCTCGGCTTCCGGCTGGAGGGCTTCTCCCCGGACTACCTGTACATCGACGGAGCCTGGCGGGACCACGAGCGCTGGGCGATCACGGCACCGGCGGCGACGTAGGGCCGCCGGTGCCGCGCGGCGTTACAGCCGTGAGGTGAAGGTGGCCAGGAAACGGTGCGGGGTGACCACCCCGGTGTTGTCGAAGCAGATCACGTCGACGTCCACGTTGGTGGTGTAGGTCCAGGGCTGGGTGAGGTGGCAGTAGTTGTTGCCGGGGCCCTGTGCCACCACCTGGGCGTGCGTCTCCTTGATCCCGATCTGCGGGAAGGTCGCCAGGTAGCGGCCGGCGGGCACCAGCGGTGCCACGGTGTTCGTGCCGACGCCGGTGATCGAGTTGTCGTTGGTCGGTCCGCCGACCGCGGTGCCCTGATAGCCGAAGTACGACGGCGGGGCGAGCGATCCGATCACCGGCCGGCGACGGTGGTACGAGGCGACGAAGTCGGTGTTGATCGCCGCGCCGGCCTGGTCGTAGCAGAAGACGTACGCCTGCACGTCGGAACCGACCGCGCTCCAGGTGTAGATCTTGCAGCGGCGTGGGCCGGCGTTCGGCTGCACCGCGGTGACCTGCACGTCACCGGCGAGCACCCCGGCCAGGCCCACCGCGGGGAACCGCACCAGGTACTGCCCGACGCCGACCGGCGTGACCGTGTTCACCGGGCCCGTCGAGTTGTAGGACTGCACCACGACGCCGCCACCCCACTGCACGTACGCGTGCGAGGTGCCGGCCGGCAGCACGCCGGAGCTGGTCGTCCAGAGCACGGTGAACGGGGTGTCGTCGCGCGTACCGCCGGGCTTGTGGCACTGCACGTCGACGATCTCGTTGACGCCGGACTGGAACCAGCGGACCACCTCGCAGTAGTGCCCGGTCCGGTTCACCGGGGTCACGTGCGGCACGCCCCGTGAGCTGGCGCCGATCTGCGGGAACCGCACCTGGAACCGGCCGGGTGCGAGCTTGATGCCGTCGGCCCAGGCGGCCGGGAACGCGGTCTTCCAGCTTCCCCACTGGCGGGTGGTGTCCAGCACGGTCCAGACCGAGGCGGCGGGGTTGTCGACGTAGGCGAAACCCCAGCGGTCGGCGGTTGCCGCCGCGGCGGGGGTGGGCAGGGCCAGCATGCTGGCCGTCAGGACGGCGGCGAGCACGGCGCCGGCTAGTGCACGGAGTCGCATGGATTACCTCCACGGTGGTGGGGATCGGGGGCGGGTCGAGCGTGCCGGGGTGACGGCCCGTGCGCTGTCGGTTACCGCACAGTTCCGCTCCGCTGTCGTGGAGCCGATTCGCATTCACGGAAGCCACTGTCGAAGGGTCGACCATCCGACCGGATCTTCAGTACTAGAGATCAGCAACCGGGGCATTTGCATCGGCAGGGGTCAACAGATGTGTTCCGGTTCGATTACCCTCAGCAAAGTGATGGTCAACCATGGCGACGAGCCGTGGCGCGTCCGTCTCCGGGGCCATCACGGCGAGGTCCTGGGCGCCGGGATGGCGGTGGATAACCGCCACGTCCTGACGTGCGCCCACGTCGTCGGCGCCGCCAGCGAGACCGATCTCTCGCAGACCGAGCCGGCGTGGTCGGTCGACGTCGATCTCATCGGGCAACCGGGCGGCCCGACGGTGTCGGCCCGGGTCGTGCCCGGCTGCTGGGCCCCGCCCACCGACGAGGTTGCCGGCGACGTCGCGCTGCTCGAGCTGGCGGCCCCGTTGGCGCACGGGCCGTTCGCCCCCCTGCGTCGCCAGCGGACCTGGGGCCGCCACGTCGTCGCGTACGGCTTTCCGGAGACCCTGGAGCAGGGCGTGTACGTCCGAGCCCAGCTCGCCGGCCCGTCCGGCGCGGGACGGGAACGGGTGCAGATGGATTCGGCCACCACCGGCCCACAGATCAGCCCCGGCTTCAGCGGTGCGGCAGTGGTCGACGCGGCGACCAAGGCCGTCGTCGGGATGGTGGTCAGCACCTACCGGGCCAGCGACCACAACCGCGACGTGGCCGCCGGCACCGACCCGGCCAGCGGTCTGTCCTGGATGATTCCGGTCGAGACGATCCTGCGCTACCTTCCCCAGCTCGGCGACCGGGTGCCCGGCGAGCCCTCGGTCGACGACAGCTTCCGGTCCCTCACCGACACCCCGGTCGACGGCGCGATGGCCACCCGGATCGCGGAGTTCTTCAGCCGCAAGGCGCACGGCAACGTGTTGATCATCGTCACCGTCGACCAGGGGTCCGGCTCGGCCGCGGCGGTCCGTCAGGCCGCCGTGCTCTCCAGCCGGGAGCTCCGACCGCAGGCCGGCCCGGTGGGCTTCGCCGTGCCACCGATGGGCAGCATCGACCTGGCCGTGGACGCGGCGGGCAAGAGCACCGGGGCGGTGTCCCAGCGGATCGCCGACTGGGCCGGTGGCGCCGATGGCGCGACCTCGGCACCGGGCAACGGCGGGGGCGCCGAGACGACACCGCGCTCGCTCATCCTCAGCAACATCGACGAGGCGGCCGACTCCGAGACGCTGCTCTCCGAGGTGGTGCTGCCCCTGGTCGCCCAGGCACCCGCACGGGATCTGCGCATGCTGCTGACCTTCCGCGGTGAGTCGGTCCCGCTCCGTCTCGCCCTGCTGGCGAGTCGCATCGCGACTCTCCAGAGCACCGAGGAGGCCGCCCGCCGGGCACACCGGAGGGCGGCGGCGCTCGCCGCGACCGTGCCGCCGGTGCGCCCACTGGCGACGGAGCTGCGGATCCAGCTCACCAAGCTGCGGGCCGCCGCCGCCTCCACTGACCGGGACGCGCTGGCCGCCCTGCTCGCCGCGACAGAGCGGGTCACCGACCGGGCGCTGCGCAAGGCCGAGGCGGTCCGGCAGGAGGTTGTGGCACGGGAGGATCTCTGGGCCGAGTTGCGCGGCCGGTTGGACGCCTACCTGGCCATGGCGGTGCGCCACGGCTCCTCCGAGGACCCGGCGCTCGGCACGTTGCACCGACGGGCGCACGACCTGCTCATGGCCGCGCCGTGCGACCTGGCCGCCGCGGGGGAGGCGGTCCGGGTCTACGCCGAGGCCGTGCCCCAGCAGGTCGACGACCAGCACGAAGGGAGTGGGCGTTGACACCGTGCAACCGGTCGGGCTGCACCGGCACCATCGACGAGACCGGCTTCTGCGATGTCTGCGGGCTGGCGCCGCTCCCGGTCGACTCTGCCGAGCCGGCGCCGGTCACCTCCCGGTCGACCGCACGGGGCAGCTGGACGGTGGCCAGCCTCGTCCCCCTGCCGGTGCTGACCTTCTCGCCCGAGGGTGTGGCCTCCCAACCGCTGCGGGTGCCCGAGGAGCAGCGCTTCTGCGTCAAGGGTCACCCGGTCGGTCGGAGCCGGAATGGTCGACCCGGGCGCGACACCGGGTTCTGCCCGTACTGCCCGACCAGGACGCCGTTCAGTTTCCTGCCCGGTCTCCAGGCCGGCGACCTCGTCGCCGACCGGTACGAGGTGGTCCGCTGCGTGGCCCGTGGTGGCCAGGGCTGGGTCTACCTCGCCCGGGACACCCACAATGACCACATCGAGGTGGCGCTCAAGGGCGTCCTGCACGCAGACGACGAGGCCGCCCTCGCGGCCGCGGTGAAGGAACGACAGTTCCTCAACGCCCTGGACCACCCGAACATCGTGCGGAGCATCGACTTCGCCACCCACGACGACCCGGTGGCCGGCCCGACCGGCTACCTCGTGATGGACTACCTCGACGGCATGTCGCTGCGCCGGTTGCTGGGCGCCGCGAAGGACCCTCGCCAGCCGGACGTCTCGCTGCCGGTCGACCACATCCTCGCCTACGGTCACGAGATCCTCGCCGCGCTCGACTACCTGCACCGGCGCGGGCTGCTCTACACCGACATGAAGCCCGACAACGTCATGCGTACCGCCGACCGGATCAAGGTGATCGACCTGGGCGGGGTCCGCAAGGCCGACGGCGGGTCCGACGGGCTGGTCGGTTCCCCCAACTTCCTGGTGGGCGCGACCGAGCTGCAGACCCGGGGGGCGACCGAACGCTCCGACCTGTTCGCGCTGGGCCGCACGCTGGAGGAGCTGTTCAGGTCTCGTACACCCGGTCCGGCCACGCCCGGCGCGGCACCGGGCGCTCTCGGCGTCGAGTCGTTCCGCCGGCTCGTCGCCCGGGCCGTCCATCCAGAGTGGGAATCGCGGTTCGCCTCCGCGACCGAGATGTCCGAGCAACTCCTCGGGGTTCTCCGGGAAATCCTGGCCGGCCAACCGGACCGGCGTCAGCCCGAGCCGATCTCGCTCTTCCAACCGTCCGCCCGGCTGCTGGACGCGGGCCTCGGGGTGGTCCTGCCGCTGCGGACCTGGACCGCCGTGTCCGACCGCGCGGTGCTGGACGATGGCCGCCCCGCCGCCACGGTCGTGGCCCTCGGCCTGCCGGTGCCCCGACCGGACCCGGACGACCCGGCCGTCAGCGCCCTCGGCACGGTCGACACGTCGGACGCCAACGGACTGCTCAGCGAACTGGCCATGGTGGAACAGACTTCGGTGGAGATCGAGCTCAGTCGCTGCCGGGCGCACCTCGCGCTGGCCGACCGCGACTCGGCCAACCAGGCGCTGACCGCCGCGGCGACGATGCTCGGCGCCCGCGCCGACGCCGACTGGCGGATAGCCTGGCACCACGGCCTGCTGGCGCTCGCCAACGACCGGGTCGACGAGGCCCGGCGGCAGTTCGACGCGGTCTACGGCGACATCCCGGGGGAGATCGCCCCGAAGCTCGCGCTCGGCTACTGCGCCGAACGCGGCGGTGACGCCGCGGCGGCGGCCCGCTTCTATGCGGCGGTGTGGCTGCGGGACCCGTTCCAGGCCAGCGCGGCCTTCGGGTTGGCCCGGCTCCGCTTGGCGGCGACCGACCGGGCCGGAGCGGTCGCCGTGCTCGACGAGGTGCCGGCGCTCTCGCGGCACCACGACGCCGCGCGGGTCGCCGCGGTGCGGGTGCTCTCGTCCCGGTTGCCGGGCGGTCCACCCACCGACGGCGAGCTGAACCAGGCCGTCCAGCGCCTGACCGCACTGGCCCTCGATCCCGAGTCGCGCGACCGGCTGACCACGGCCATCCGGGAGATGGCGCTCGACCTGGTGCGCTCCGGCGAGGCCGCCGCCCTGGCCGAGGGTCCGGTGCTCGGCGAGCCGCCGACCGAGCGCGCCGTCCGCCGGCTGCTGGAGCGGTCGTACCGGGCCTTGGGTCAGCAGGCGGCACGCGCGGACGACGCGGGCGATGCCGCCCGTCGCGCCGCCCACGACGTGCTCATCGACCGGGCCAACGCCGTCCGGCCCCGCACCCGATGGTGACCGACCCGAGCCGGAACGGAGCGTGAATCGGTGGACACCGGCATGCAGTTCAGCCTGGAAGTCAACCAGAACAAGTACCTGCCCGAGGGCGGCCGGGAGATGCACGCCATCCTCTCGGTGAGCGGCCGGGAGACGCCGGCCGGGGACGCCGCGCCGGCCCGCTCGGATCCGGCCCGGCTGGCCGAGGTGCTGGTGATCGACTGTTCGGGGTCGATGGCGGATCCACCGACCAAGATGGCGGCGGCGCAGCGGGCCACCGCCGCGGCCATCGACGTGCTGCCGGACGGTGTCCGGTTCGCCGTCATCGAGGGGACCGAGCGGGCCAGGGTGGTCTACCCGCAAGAGCCCGCCCTCGCCACGGCCTCGGCGGCCACCCGGGCCGAGGCCAGGGCCGAGGTCGCCCGGCTCAGCGCCAGCGGAGGGACGGCGATGGGCAGCTGGCTGGCGGCGGCCCGGGACCTGCTCCCGCCGCCGTCGTCGGCGATCAGTCACGTGCTGCTGCTCACCGACGGCATCAACGAGCACGAGACGCAGGAGGAGTTGGACCGCGTGCTGTCGACGTGTGCCGGCCGGTTCGTCTGTGATCCCCGGGGCGTCGGCGACGGGTGGCGTCCCCGCGACCTGCTCCAGATCGCCGCCGCGCTGCGCGGGACGGCCGAGGCGGTGCGACGGCCGGCCGAGCTGGAAGCGACCTTCCGGGAGACCATCCACGCCGCGATGGCCAAGCTGCTGCCGGACGTGCGGCTGCGGGTGCGTCCCCTGCCGTACGCGAAGGTGACCTTCTTCAAACAGTCCAGCCCCACGATCCAGGACCTCACCGGGTACGCCGACCGGATCGACGACCGGACCCTGGAGTTCGCGACCGGCTCGTGGGGTGTGGAGCGCAGGGAGTTCCACCTGTGTCTGGACGTCGAGGCGCCCGACAGCATCCTGGACGAGGACCGGTTGGCCGCTCGGGTCGATCTGGTGGTCGACGGGGAGTCGCGGGCCGCAACCGCCACCGTCCTCGTGACCTGGACCGACGACCTGATCAAGTCATCTCGGCTGGACCCGAACGTGTCGCAGGTGACCGGGCAGGAGGACGTGCGGCAGGCCATCAACGCGGGTTGCGACGCGTACGACCGGGGCGACCGGATCGAGGCGCACGCCCAGTGGGCCCACGCGGTCATGCTGGCAACCGAGACACGGGACGAGCCCGCCCTGGAACAACTCCGGCACCTGGTGGACATCGAGCCCGACGGCCTCGTCCGGCTCCGACCGAACCTGAGCCGGCTCGACATCAACGTCAGCCACATCGGCTCGAGCCGCAACCCGTTTCAGGTCGATGCCCCCGCCCCGGTGCAGCGCCGCCCGGCGGTCGCGGACCAGCTCTGCGGCAGCTGTGGCGAGACCTCACCGCCCGGCGCGATCATCTGCGAGAACTGCGGCACCCCGTTCGACGTCGCCGACCCACCGGCGGGGGTGCCGGCGTGACGGCGACCAGCGTGGCCGCGCAGCGGGTCAGCACCACCCGGCGCACCCTGGTACGCCTGCGTGGGTGGTTGCTCGCCGCCACCGCCGTCGCCCTGATCGCCTCGCTGGCGGTCTTCCTCGGTGTCGCCAGGACGGCCGACTCGGCTGCGCAGAGGTCGGTGCCGGCGATCCTCGCCTCCTACGACGCGCAGGACGCCCTGCGCAGCGCGCACGCCGCCGCGGTGCGGAATCTCGCCGGCGGCGTGCAGGTCCTCGGTGGGCCGGGGGTCGAGTACCAGCGTCAGATCGCCGGAGCCGGTCAGTACCTCACCCTCCTGGCGGAGAACAACGCGGCCGGCGAAGACGGCACCCGGGACATCCAGACGATCGAGGCGCTGCTGGTCACGTACACCGGTCTGATCGGTCAGGCCGACGCGCGTTACCGGGACGCGAGCCTGCGGGCGCTCGGGGTCGCCGCGCTGCGGGACGCGGCGGACCTGCTGGGCGACATCCTGGGCAAGCTCGACGACCTGCGTGGCAAACAGCTGCGCGTCCTCGACGAGCAGGGTGACAACGGCTGGACGTCCATGCTGACCGTGGCCGTCTGGCTGCTGCCGTTGCTCGTCCTCGGTGTGCTGTTGGTGCGGGTGCAGGCGTACCTGACCCACCGTTTCCGCCGGGCGATGAATCTCCCCCTGCTGTTGGCGACCGTCGCCACGGTGGGCATGGCGGTCCTCACCTCGCTGAGCCTGACGTCGGCGACCGGTTTGGACCGGGTCCGGGAGGACGTCGTCACCGTCGACCACAGCCGCCGAGAGCAGCTCGACGATGTGAGCTACCAAGCCGCCCACGGTCTCGCCGACGAGGTGGAGCGACAGTGCGAAGGCGTCTGCGCCGACACGGTCACCGCGCTCCGCACCCGCGCTCCGTCCCCGATGCCGATGCCGACGCCGACGCTCGAGCCGAAGCAGGCCGCCATCGCGGCCGACGCCGCCATCAGGGCCGATGCCGCCGGCGCGGCCGACAGCCGCTCGGTCGAGTTCGCCCTGCCCCTGCTCGCGCTCGGCATCGCGGTGCTGGTGCTCGCGGGCTTCCAGCCCCGCCTGGCGGAATATGGAGGTCGGTCGCGATGAGGCACCGTCAACGGGCTTCACGGCCAGCGTTTGCGCTGGTCACCGTGCTGCTGGCGGGCACCGTGCTGAGCGGCTGCTCCGCGGCGCCGGCAACGGAGCTGACGGTCCTCGGCTCCTGGGTCGACGAGGAGCAGGCGGACTTCGAGGCGGTTCTGCGGGATTTCGAGGCCGAATCCGGCATCCGGGCCCGCTACCAGGGGCACCGGGACGTCAGCCAGGTGCTCCAGGCGGGGATCGAGCGGGGCCGGCCGCCCGACGTCGCTGTCCTGCCCCGCCTCAACGATCTGCAACGGTACGTGAACGCGGGCGAGTTGCAGCCGCTCAACGACATCGCCGCGGCCGACCCGGACGCCGCGCCGCAGCTGATCCGGCTCGCGCGCAAGGCCGAGCCGGACGGCAACCGGGTCGACGACGAACGCGTCTACGCGGTCGCCATCGCCACCAGCCTGAAGAGTGTGTTCTGGTTCAACCCGGCCCGGTCCGGCAAGCTCGACCAGACCCCTCCCCGGACCTGGGCCGACCTGGTCGGTCTGGCGCAGGGCCTCGGCGGCGGCGGGCAGGCGCCGTGGTGCCTGGGGATGAGCTCCCCGCCGGTCTCCGGGTGGCCGGGCACCGACTGGATCGAGGACATCCTGCTGCACCAGGCCGGCCAGGCCAGCTACGAGAAGTGGACCCGCGGCCAGCTTCCCTGGATTTCCCCGCAGGTCAGGAACGCTTGGGTGACCTGGGGTGCCCTGCTGACGGACCAGCCCAGACGCACGGCGAGCCTCTACACGACGTGGGACGAGGCGGGAAGGAACCTGTTCCCGCCCGTGCAGGAGACGGACCCGCCCACCGCCCGCCCCTGTCACCTGGACCACCAGGGCTCGTTCGCGGTCCGCAACTACCGTGCCCACCTGGCCGAGTTGGCCGAGCGCCAGGGGGATGCCGCCCCGTCGACGCCCGACACCTCGTCGTTCGCCTTCTTCTCCACCCCGCCGGTCGGGTCGGTGGACACCTCGTCGCTTCGGGAGGTCTCCGACGACGTCGCGGCCATGTTCCGGGCCAGCGAGCCGGCCCGGAAGTTGATGGCCTATCTGGCCTCGGAGCGGGCGCAGCGGGTCTGGCGTGAGGTCAACGAGGAGGTGTTCTTCAGTCGACGGGGGACACCGGAGGTCTACCAGGGCACCGTCGTGCGGGCCGTCGCGGCGCGGCTGAGCACCGGCATTCTCTGCCGGGACGCGTCGGACCTGCTGCCGGCGGCGATGGCCACGGCCTTCGAGCGGGCGGTCCTGGTCTACCTGGAGGCCCCCGACCGGCTGGACAGGCTGCTGGCCGAGCTCGACGCCGTGCAGGCCTCGGTGTCCAAGGCCGAGTGGATGGATCTCGGCTGCGACCCGACCACGCGACAGGGGACGTGAGCGATGACCGAACTACGGAGATTCGAGCTGGACGGCGGCGGCTCGGTGGTGGTCGAGGTCGACGGCAAGCCCGGCGTCACGTCGGCGAGCCCGGCCGGCAAGGTGGTCCGGGAGGCGCGGGCGACGTTCGACCGGGCGCTCGGGGAGGTCCGCGACGCCGCGTCGGCCGCCCTGCGCCAGTTCCAGTCGATGGCGCACCGACCGGACGAAATCGAGATCACCTTCGGGGTGCAGTTGACCGCCGAGGCCGGCGCGGTGATCGCCCGCACCGGGGTGCAGGGTCAGCTCTCGGTCACGGTGCGCTGGCAGCGACCACCGGACACCGCCTGATCGACTCGAGGTCGGCGATATCGCGGTGTCCCGCCGGCCCCGATACCCCGACATCGGCGATTTTTGACGTTTGTCCTCGGCTTGGGTGGGAAACGGCCCGCAATGACGAAACCTCGTGTGGTGATCGTGGGGGCCGGGTTCGCTGGTTACCACGCGGCGAAGGCGTTGAGCCGGATGGCCGGGGACAAGGCCGAGATCGTGGTGCTGAACTCTACCGACTACTTCCTGTACCTGCCGCTGCTGCCGGAGGTGGCGGCTGGCGTGATCGAGCCCAAGCGGATCGCGGTGCCGCTGACCGGGACGCTCAAGGGCGTACGGGTGGTGATCGGTGAGGCGGACCACGTCGACCTGCAGAACCGTTGGGTCGGCTTCACCCAGCGCGAGGGCGACCACAACCGGTTGGCGTACGACCGGCTGGTGCTCGCCGTGGGCAGCGTCAACAAGCTGCTGCCCATCCCCGGAGTGACCGAGTACGCGCACGGCTTCCGTGGCCTGCCCGAGGCCGTCTACCTGCACGACCACATCGTGCGCCAGATCGAGCTGGCCGAGCAGGCCGAGGACCCCGCCGAGCAGCGCGCCCGGTCCACGTTCGTGGTGGTCGGCGCCGGCTACACGGGCACCGAGGTCGCGGCGCACGGGCAGCTGTTCACCGACGCGCTGCACGCCCAACGGCCCCGGCTCACCGTCCGCCCCCGGTGGCTGCTGCTCGACGTCGCGCCCCGGGTGCTGCCCGAGCTGGACAAGAGAATGTCGGACACCTCGCACAAGGTGCTCGACCAGCGCGGGGTGGACGTCCGGATGGGCACCTCGGTCGCCGAGGCGACCTGCGACGGGGTGAAACTCACCGACGGCGAGTACGTGCCCACCTGCACCCTCGTCTGGTGCGTGGGGGTGCGACCCGACCCGTTCGTCAACGAGCTGGGTCTGCGCACCGACCGGGGACGGCTGGTGGTCGACGAGTTCCTCACCGTCCCGGGCTACCCCGAGGTGTACGCCTGCGGCGACGCCGCCGCGGTGCCCGACCTGACCCAACCGGGCGCGGTCTGCGCGATGACCGCCCAACACGCCCAGCGGCAGGGCAAGCTCGCGGCGCACAACATCGCCGCCTCGTACGGGCGCGGCAAGCGCCGGCCGTACAAGCACCACGACCTGGGCTGGGTGGTCGACCTGGGTGGCAAGGACGCGGCGGCGAACCCGTTGCACGTCAACCTGGCCGGGCTGCCGGCGAAGGCGGTCACCCGGGCGTACCACCTGATGGCGATGCCGGGTAACCGGACCCGGGTCGGCGCGGACTGGGCGCTGGACGCGGTGCTGACCCGCCCTGCGGTCCAGCTCGGCCTGGTGCCGGCGAACGCCGTGCCGCTGGAGAGCACGTCACCCGAGGTTGCCGTCCGGTCCCGCTGAGGGGGCCGGGCGGGCCGGCGGCGGCGGGGTGGCGCGGAGCCGGCTCGGGCCGTACTCGCGCACGAGGGCCTGCACGATGCCGGCGGCGGGGATGGCCAGCAGCGCTCCCAACAGGCCGGCCAGCTCCGCCGCGAGCAACACGCTGACCAGCACGGTCAACGGGTTGAGTCGGACCGCGCGGGCCAGGATGACCGGCTGGAGCAGGTGGTTCTCCACCTGCTGGTAGACCACGAAGAAGACCAGCACCACCACACCGGCGGTGGGGGAGTGCAGGAACCCGGCGCCGGCGGCGATCACCGCGCCGAGGGTCGCGCCGACCAGCGGGATCAGGTCGGCGATCGCCACCAGCAGGGCGATCACCGCGGCGAACGGCACCCCGGTGACGACGAGCACCACGAAGGTCAACACTCCGCAGAGCACGCTGATCAGCAGGTTGCCGGTGAGGTAGCCGGTGACGGCGCGGGACACCTCCCGCCCCACGCGGCCCAAACGCTCACCCTGCCCGTCCCCGGCCGCCCGGAGCAGACCGGAAATGATCCGCGGCGCCTCCAACACCATGAGGTACGCCAGCACGATGACCGTGACCAGCCCGGCCACCGTCTCGACGACGCCGCGCAGCACGCCGACGGCGGGTTGCCGCAGCCGGGTGCCGAAGTCCCGTAGCTGCTCGGAGTGCTCGGTGACGTACCGCCGGGCACCGGTGCGCTCCAGCAACTGCCCCACGGGGCCCTTGCCGGCGCGGGCGTCGCGCAGCAGCGTGGGCGCACGGTCGGCGAACCGGGTGAGCTCCTCGATCAGCGGCACCAGGATGACCGCGGCCAGGACGGCCAGCACCAGGAACGTGGCGAGGAAGACCAGCAGCGTGGCGAGCGAGCGCCGCCGCACGAACCGGCGTTGCAACCGGTCGACAAGGGGCTTGAGCGCGACCGCGAAGAAGGCGGCCACCACGGTCCAGACCAGCACCCGGCGGGTCGCGTAGACGAAGGCCAGCGCGAGCACGGTTGCCAGCGCCAGACCGATCACGATCAGGGTCCGGCGCGCCGTCGCCCGATCATCGGTGTTGCGCATCTTCCGCGCCTTCCCCGCGCAAACCCCCGGAAACCCGGCCAATGCCGTGAAGGCCGGCCTGGACCGGGGGAATCAGTGCGGGTCGGCGTCGGTGTCGGGCTGCGCACCGGCCATGAACCCGTCGAGCGCGGCCGCGTGCAGCAGACCCCCGGGCACCGGGTCCCGCAGGGCGGCCACCGCGAGCCGGGCCACCGGCAGCCCACCCGTTCGGGGCGTCGCCGCGAGCACGAGGTTGCCGTAGCGCCGGCCGCGCAGCATCCGTCGGTCGCCGAGGACGCAGACGTCACCGAAGACCGCCCGCAGCGTGGCCACCTGCACCCGCGTGCCGACCAGTGGTGGCAGGTCGGTGACGTTGACCAGGTACAGCCCGTCCGGGCGCAGGGTGCGGGCCACCTCGGCGGCGAACTCGGCGGTGCGTACGTGCCGGGGCATCTGGGCCGCGCGGTAGATGTCGGCGACCACCACGTCGTACTGGGCGGCCGGGGTGGCGGTGAGCGCGGCCCGGGCGTCGTCGACCTCGACCCGTACCTCGGGCGGTAGCGGCGGTAACTCCCGCGCGACCAATTCGACCACCGCCGAATCCCGCTCGACGACCCGCTGCCGGGAGCCGGGGCGGGTGGCGGCCAGCCAGCGAGGCAGCGTCAACGCGCCGCCGCCCAGGTGCAGGACGCTCAGCGGTACGCCCGCCGGGGCCACCAGATCCACCGCCGCGGCGATCCGCCGGACGTACTCGAAATGCAGGTGTCGGGGATCCTCGACATCCACGTACGACTGCTCGACGCCGGCGGAGAGCAGCGTGCGCCCGGTCCGGCGGACCGGGTCGGCGACCAGCTCCAGCCGGTCGGCGGCGCGCTTCATGGTCGGCACGCTAGTCGACGCCGACGGGCCGGCGGAGCGGGGTGTGGCCCCCGCATCCGCCGGCCCCCGGCCAGCACGTCGACGGGTCAGCCGCCGGCCATCCCGGCCCCCATCTCGTCGATCGCGTCGTCGATGGTGTGGGCGAGGTCCACGTCGAGCGCGGTCACCCCATCGGCCTGGTTGGTGCGTAGCGTCAGCACGGCAGCCGTGTCGCCCGGCCGTCCGATGCTCGGGCCGCGCCCGTTCTCCGCGCGCAACCGGTCGAGCCGGTCGAGCACCCGATCCAGGTTGTCCGGCGGCAGCGCCACCACGCGGTACAGGCCCTCGCTGTCGCCCGCCCAGTACGGCAGGTCGTCCAGGGCCGCCGCCAGCTGCCCTTCGTCCAGGGTGGGCGTGGTGGTGGAGGCGCCGACGAGGCCGCCACCGGCGGCGGTCGGGTTCAGCAGGTCCCGCAGGCCGTCGGGGACGTGCAGCGACTCGACCAGGTCGCCGTCGTGGTCGGCGAGCGCGGCGAGCGTCGCCTCCGCCTGGTAGCGGGCCTGCTCCGGGGTGCGGCCACTGATCCGGCTCACCTCCGCGAGGAAGCCGGGCAGGTCCTGGTGCCGTTCGATGCCGTCGACGGGCACCACGTCGTGCAAGGACGCCGGCACCGCCGCGAGCAGTCGTTGCCGCTCGGCGGCCTCCAGGGCGAAGGCCAGGACCAGGACGGTGGCTTCGGCGCCCACCTTGGCCGTCGGGAAGTCGACCCCGGACCGGCGTCGGACCTCGTCGACCAGATCGTGGTAGCCCATCGTGCGCACGCCGTCCGCGCCGCTCGACGAGGACGGTTGCGGACGGGGATTGTCGGCGGTGCCGACCGGCGGCGGGGCTGGCCCACCGCGCGTGGTGTCCGGTTTGTGCCGGCCGGCCGCCGCCGGGCCGGTCCGCTTGCCCTGGTCGAGGCTGGTGAGCTGCTTGGAGGCGCTCAGGCTGGCGCCGAACTCGCTGGGCTGACGGCCCTGCTCGCGGGCCTGCCGGGCCAGCGCCCGGCGCCGCTGGTTGTCGCCCTCCATCTGCTTGCGCATGGTGACACCCCTTCCGCTGGGGATCCGTGGCTGCGTCCCGTCGCCTTCCCGCCGCCCCGGGAGCCGAAACGGACGCTGCTCGAGCGGCTCGGTGGGGCTTCGGGAGGCTTCATCCAACGCGGGTGAGTGCCGCTCACCCGGGTGGGCCGCACGATGGGTCAGGACCAGAGTTCTTCCGAGGTACGCGGAAGGAAGGTCGTCATGAAGCAGATCGTCGAGATCGTCCCCGCCCGTCCGGGCTGGTACGCCCGCTGGCAGCTCACACCCGAGGCCACCCGCTGCTACCCGGTGAGCCTCTGGGCGCTGCTGGAGGAGGCGGACGGAACGGGCCGCGAAGTCATCGGCATGGACTGCGTCGGCCAGTGGCCCGGAGGCGACGACAACGAGGCCGGCGGGGAGTTCGTCCGCTATCTGTACCACACGCCCGATTCGGGCGCGCCCGACGACGTCGACCAGACGCCGACGGTCGAGCTGCGTGAGAGCGGGCCGCGACTGCAGTCGATGACCACAACCTAGACATTCCTCCGGCCCCCGACCCCAGGTCCCAGGGTCGGGGGCCACCGCCGTCCGCGGGACTGTCAGGCCCGCACCGCGCCCTACAGCGGTCGGCGCGCCCCTGCTTATACTTGCCGCACTGCAAACGTCTGGCTGGGTGAGGGGGCAGGGTGACGTTCAGCGTCAGGTACGCCGGCCGCAACGGCGGTGGTGCCTGCCTGCGGCTCGCCGGTGAACTGGACCTGAGCACCGCCCCCGATCTGACCGCCGCGATCGACCGGCTCGCCGACGCCGGCGAGCTCCGGGTGCTGCTCGACCTCACCGATCTCACGTTCTGCGACTCGACCGGGATGGCCGTGTTCGTCCGGGGTGACAACCGGGCCACCGCTGAGGGAGGCTGGTTGCGCGTCACCGGCGCCAACGGTCGGGTCGAGCGGGTGCTGCGGGTCACGGGCCTGGCCGACGTGCTGCGCTACGAAGCGGACACCGTCGACCCGGCGTCCCACAGTGCCCCCTGATGGGCTAGATTTTCCCGCCAACGTTGGTGACCCGTCAGGTCCCGTCCCGCCGACCCCGAAGCAGGTAGTGATGGGCGTAGACAGCCCGCATCCGGTACGCATCCTGGTCGTCGACGATGACCCGGGCGACGTGCTGATGATCGAGGAAGCGTTGGCGGACTCCGACGTCGACAAGGTCATCGACGTGGTCAGCGACGGCGAGGAGGCGATGGAGTTCCTCCGCGCCGAGGGCCGGCACCCCGACGCCCGCCGGCCGGACGTCATCCTGCTGGATCTGAACATGCCCCGGAAGGACGGGCGGCAGGTGCTCGGCGAGGTCAAGCAGGACGAGGACCTGCGGACGATCCCGATCGTGGTGCTGACCACCTCCAACGCGGACACCGACATCGTCGGCAGCTACAGCCTGCAGGCGAATGCGTACGTCACCAAGCCGATCGACCTGGACGACTTCAACGACGTCGTGCGTCGCATCGACGAGTTCTTCGGCCGGGTGGTCGTGCTGCCCAAGCGTCCCTGACCTCGATACCGCGCGGCGCGCTGCCGCGCGCCAAGATCCGCACAACTTCCCTGATGTTGCTGCCTCCGACGCTTCGGAGGCAGCAGTTTCCGTGAAGTTGTGCGGATCTTGGGCGATTCGGATCAGGGGCTCGCTCGATGCGTCACTGGCCGGCCATCCGCGCGGATACTGAACATTTTTTCGGAATCTCCTCGGCCGGTCGCCGCGCGGTCGAGGATCCCAGGTGGGGACAGAAACATCAGCTGCCTGGGGGGCGACACCTATGAGGTTCTCCGTCGTGGGGTCCGGTTACGACCAGCGGCAGGTTGATTCCTGCCTGGATGAGCTGGGCATCCGACTGTCCCGGCTCGCGGCGCGGGCGGAGGGTGCCGCCGCGGCGGGTCGAGAGTGGGACGAGATCCGGCAGGAGGCGACCTGGCTCAGCGGGCTGCTGGAGCGGCTGGACCTGGGCGACGTCGCGGTGACCCGGTACGCGGGCGACGCGGCGCGGCGGGACGCGGCCGACATCCTGGCCCAGGCCCGGGTCACGCTGGACGAGGCTCGCGAGGAGGCCCGGCAGGTGCGCGAGCGGGCGTACGCGGACGCCGTGCAGGCGCGTCGCGACTTCGAGGCGGCGCTGTACGCCCGGCGGCGGCGCGAGGCCTGGGTGGACGAACTCCTCGCCGACGTGACCGTGGAACCGGTGCCCGCCGACACCCCGACCGCGGCGGCCGGCACGGGTGTACCGGCGACCCGGGTGGCGGCGGGCGGTCGGGATGCCGAGGCCGGGCCGCCCTCCGGCTGGGACGGCGCGCGGAGCCACTGACACGCCTGGGACGGCGTGCGGAGCCACTGACGCCCGGCGTGGCCGGTGAGGGCGCTCAGGCGGTGAGCGCCGCCGCTACGGTGGCGGCCCGGTCCTCGTGCTGGGCGTACGCGTCGGGGTAGGCGGAGATCTGCACGGCCTGGGCGGCGGCGGTGACACTCATGTCCTGCCAGCCGATGATCTCGTTGAGCGCCTCGTAGAAGGCCCGGGCGGCGTACGACGGGCGCATCAGCTCGGCCACGGTGCCCCAACCGCTGCTCGGTCGCTGCTGGAACAGCCCGAGCGAGTCGTGGTCGTAGCCGCTGCCCTGGTGCGGGTAGTCCAGCGACTCCGGCAGCACGTCGCTGGCCAGGTTGTAGAGGTTGCTCTCCTGCATGGCGGTGGCCAGCGCCACCACGAGGGCGCGGCGCGGCATCTTCAGCTCCCGGCCGACGTCAACGATGATCTTCGCGTTGTCCATCTGGAGCTGGTCGAGACCGGCGACCGGCCGGGGGCGGCGGGGCTTGGTCGGCTTCTTGGGCGCCTTGCGCACGACCTTGGGGGTCGGCTTCGCCGTCGGCGTGGGGATGACCCGCCGCGGGTAGACGTCCCGCTCCAGCGACCGGGAAGCGGGCTCGTCGGCCCTCGCGGCGCGGTCGGCCACTGCCTGAGCCAGCGGCTCCTCGGTGCGGTCCGTCTGCTCGCCCTCCGCGGCGCTGGCGACCGCGACGAGGCCGAGGCAGCAGGTGAGGCCGGTGGCCAGGGCCACCCGGAGTGGGGTCGAGCCGCGCAGGGCGCGGCGGGGCGTCTCGAAAGCCCGGTGACGACCAATGGGCCGTTCGGTTGATGCGGTGTCGCCCGTACGGGTGGCGGGGCGCGCGTCGGTCAGCTTCTGGTTGGAGGCGTCGTCGGCAGGCACCCGCCGAGGCTAGAGGTGAAGCCGTCTCGTGCGATAGGCCCGGTCCGTGGCATGCGCCACAATTTGCCCGGATCTTCGAGCCCGTAAGGGACGAAGGGTCAGCGCCCGGGCTCAACCTCGCCCATCGGGCCAGACGGTTATTCCCGATATGCCCGGCGGAGACGGGCGCGGCATCGGCCTCCACGCCCGTCTCCAGCCACCCATCGAGACTCCACCATTCGGTCTATGCGGGATCCGCCGAACGGTGGAGCGGTGGCCGACGGTTCAGTGTCGGCCGTTCTCCGCCGGGGTGACGGTCAGCCGGTGTCGGCTGTTGTCTCCGCTGGAGAACGGCCACAGTCGGTCCGCGTACTCGACCAGGTCGGCCAGTTGCTCTCGGCTCAGACCGGCGGACGAGATCGAGGCGTGCACGTCGGCCCGGTACAGGCCCTCGTCGTCGCGCCCCAACTTCGCCTCCGCCCGCACCTGGACCGTGTGCGCCTCATTGGTGATCTCCCCAGCCGCTTCCACCGCCGCGTGGTGCAGGCAGGACGCGAACGCCGCCGCCAGCAACTGCTCCGGCCGTAGCCCGGTGCAGTGCGCCGCCAGCGGGGACGCCAGGGCGGTGGAGAGCCCGCCATCGTCGGTGCGTACGTGGCCGCCCTCGGCGGTCGCGGTGGCCTCATGCAGCCAGGAACTCGGATCCGGCATCGCGTTCCTCCTGTCGCTCACCGGGGGCTACCCGGCCGTCGCCCAGCGAAACGCCACCGGACGTACGGTCAGCGCCCGTCGAACCCCTCCGGCCGGTCGGCCACCGGCACCGCTTCGGTCGCCTCCGCGGCGGCCTGCGCGGTCCACGGCGACGTCGCGGCCGGTTCGCGGGGCGTCGGCACCCCCATCGGCACGTAGACCCGGGCGTCCACGGCCTCGGCCAGCAGGAGCGCGGCGACCAGGCTGGTGGGGCGTTGCGCCGGGTCCTCGGCCAGGCAGGAGCGGCACAGCTCGGCGACCTCCGGCGGGAGCCCGTCGATCTCGGGCAGTGGGTCCGGTGGTCGGCGACGTCGGACACCCAGCAGTTCGCTGGCGGTGGCCGCCCGGTACGGCAGCCGCCCGCTGAGGCAGTAGTAGAGCAGCACACCGAGGGCGTACAGATCCGCCGCCGGGGTGGCCGGCGCCCCCTCCAGCTGCTCCGGCGCCAGGTACGCCGGCGTGCCCATCAACAACCCGTCGGGCAGCGGATCCGTCGTGCCGGTCGAGGTGGCGATGCCGAAGTCGAGCACCTTCACCCCGACGGGGGTGAGCATGACGTTGGCCGGCTTGACGTCGCGGTGCACGATGCCGTGCGCGTGCGCGGCGGCCAGCGCCGCACACACCTCCGCGCACACCCGGACCGCGATCCGCCAGTCCAGCGGCCCGGCCCGCAGGTGCGCGGCGAGCGTCTCACCCTCGACCAGCTCCATGACGATGTAGGGCGCCAGGTGACCGGGCAGCGTCGCGGACGTGCCGAAGTCGTGCACGCTCGCCACGTTCGGGTGCACCAGGCAGGCCGCCGAGCGGGCCTCGGCGCGGATCCGCTCCACCGTGCCGTGGTGGCCCTCCGGGCCCGGCGAGATCAGCTTCACCGCGACCGGCCGGTCCAGCACCCGGTCGTGGGCTCGCCACACCTCGGACATCCCGCCCACGCCGACGCGCTGTTCGAGCTGGTACCGCCCGTCCAGCGCACGCATCGACCGCTCCTCGTCCTCGTCCGACCACCGCAGGTGGTTCCGATCGCGGTACCCGGGCTCGGAACAGGGCAAACCGGGGCCGGGCACGCCGCTGCGGGGGCGGTGGTCGGTGCGGTAACTTGCGAGCCAGGGCCGGTGTCACCGGACGTGCCGGCACGGTCACCCTGGGAGACGCCGCGATGAGCGAGGTCACCGTACGCTTCGTCGGCGGGCCCGCCAACGGCCTGGTTCGGCCGCTGCCGGCCGGGCCCGACGGCGCCCCGCCCCCGCGCTGGATCATGCGGCACCCGGACGGGACCGGGCCGGTGCAGGCCGGCCCCGACCACCTCTACGAACGCGACCAGCCCGACGACGCGGGCGGCTGGAGCATGCGGTTCGTCCGCACCGACCCGCTCGGGATGTCCGAGTGACCCCGGGGCGGAGCTGACCGGCGGTGCGCTCGCGACCCGGCCGCACAGCTGGCACACAGGTGCCGCCGAGGCCCGGCACAGGCGCCGCGGCCACGATGGGGGACATGGTCATGGACAGGCAGGTCGCGCCGGGCCGGATCGAGCTGCGCCGACCGGACGGCGAACCCGTCCGGGTGCTGGTGGTCGACGACGAACCGACGCTCACCGACCTGCTGTCGATGGCGCTGCGCTACGAGGGCTGGCAGGTCCGCAGCGCCGGCAACGGCGTGGCGGCGCTGAACACCGCGCGACAGTTCCAGCCGGACGCCGTGATCCTCGACGTGATGCTGCCCGACCTGGACGGCTTCCAGGTGCTACGCCGGCTACGCGAGCACGCCCCGACCGTGCCGGTGCTCTTCCTGACCGCCCGCGACGCGGTCGAGGAGCGCATCGCCGGGCTGACCGTCGGCGGCGACGACTACGTCACCAAGCCGTTCAGCCTGGAGGAGGTCATCGCCCGGCTGCGCGCGCTGCTGCGCCGGTCCGGCTTCGCGATCGCCGCCCGGGAGGACGCCGTGCTGACCGTCGGCGACCTCAGCCTCGACGAGGACAGCCACGAGGTACGCCGCGACGGCCAGCTGGTCACGCTCACCGCGACCGAGTTCGAGCTGCTGCGCTACCTCATGCGCAACCCGCGTCGGGTGCTCAGCAAGGCGCAGATCCTCGACCGGGTCTGGAACTACGACTTCGGTGGCCAGGCCAACGTGGTGGAGCTCTACATCTCGTACCTGCGCAAGAAGATCGACGCCGGCCGGGCGCCGATGATCCACACGTTGCGCGGCGCCGGGTATGTCCTCAAGCCCGCCGAGTGACCCCGCCGACCGACCGCGTCGCCGGCCTGGCCAGAGGGCCCGCCGCTGGCTGGCCGGCCGGTCGCTGCGTACCCGTCTGGTGCTCGCCCTCGTCGCGCTGCTGGCGCTGGTCAGCATCGCCATCGGCGGGCTCACCACGGTGGCGCTGCGGCACTTCCTGATCGACCGGCTCGACGCCCAACTGGCTCCCGCCTCGACGCCCTGGGGTGATCGCCCCGGCCGGCCGGCCTACCCGGCCGCCCGCCCGGGCATCCCGCCCGGCTCACCGCCCGGCACGGTGGTCGCCGACATCACCGACGGTCGCGTGACGGCTGCGTCGACCCTGACCCGCAGCCCGTCCAGCAAGGACCGCTTCCCCGACGAGGAGGCCGTCCCGGCCGCCGAGGTCGCCGCGCTGGCCGACCTGCCGGTCGACGCCACGCCACGCACCGTCGACCTCGGCGCACGCGGCGACTACCGGGCCGTCGCCCGCCAGCAGTTCCGGGACGGCACGGTACGGGTCGTCGCACTGCCGCTTGCCGGTGTGCAGGAGACCGTCTGGGCGTTGGTCGCCGCGCAGGCCGGGGTGGCCGCCGTCGGACTGCTCATCGCCGGCGCTGCCGGCGCGCTGATCGTCCGGGCCACGCTGCGCCCGCTGAACCGGGTGGCCGCCACCGCGACCCGGGTCACCGAGCTGCCGCTGGACCGGGGCGAGGTGGCGCTCGCCGTCCGCGTCCCGGCCGCCGACACCGATCCGCGTACCGAGGTCGGCCAGGTCGGCGCGGCGCTCAACCGGATGCTCGGCCACGTCGCCGACGCGCTCGCCGCCCGGCAGGCCAGCGAGACGCGGGTACGCCAGTTCGTCGCCGACGCCAGCCACGAACTGCGGACGCCGCTGGCCGCCATCCGCGGGTACGCCGAGGTGGCCCGGCGCGGCCGCGACGAGGTCCCCGCCGACGTGGCGCACGCACTGCGTCGGGTGGAGTCGGAGAGCACCCGGATGACCAGCCTCGTCGACGACCTGCTGCTGCTCGCCCGGCTGGACTCCGGACGCCCACTCGCCCTCGAACCGGTCGACCTGTCCGCCCTGGTGGTGGACGCGGTCAGCGACGCGCACGTGGCCGGCCCCGAGCACCGCTGGCAGCTCGACCTGCCCGAGGTGCAGATCCGGATCCCCGGTGACGCCGCCCGACTGCACCAGGTGGTGGCGAACCTGCTGGCCAACGCCCGCGTGCACACTCCGCCCGGCACGGCCGTCACCACCATGCTGACCGTCGAGGCGACCGCTGCCGTGCTCACCGTCGCCGACAATGGCCCCGGCGTGCCGGCGGAGCTGCAACCGGAGCTGTTCGAACGGTTCGCCCGCGGCGACAGCTCCCGGTCCCGCGCGCACGGCAGCACCGGCCTCGGCCTGGCGATCGTGGCGGCGGTGGTGGAGGCTCACCACGGCACGGTCACGGTGGACAGCCAGCCGGGGCGGACCGCTTTCACCGTACGGCTGCCCGATCCCACAGCTGACGCATAGTCGGCGCACGGCGACGGGCCAGGCCAGCCGAAGAGGCTGACCACATGGACACCACAGAGGCACTGCCGCCCGCACCAGCCGAGCCCGACGCGGCGCTGCCACCGCAGACCACGCGCCCCGAGGACGAGCACCCGCCGCCCGCATCGCGCCGCTCCCCGGCCTGGACGCTGCCCGCGCTGGCGGCCCTGCTGCTCGGCACCGGCCTGCTCTACCTCTGGAGCCTGGGCGCCTCCGGCTGGGCCAACTCGTTCTACTCGGCGGCCGCGCAGGCCGGCTCGGTGAGCTGGAAGGCGTTCTTCTACGGCTCGTCGGACGCGGCCAACTCGATCACCGTGGACAAGACCCCGGCCTCGCTGTGGCTGATGGCCCTGTCGGTACGGGTCTTCGGGCTGAACAGCTGGGCCATGCTGGTCCCGCAGGCGCTCTGCGGAGTCGCCTCGGTCGGCCTGCTCTACGCCACCGTGAAGCGCTGGTACGGCCCGGCAGCCGGCCTGATCGCCGGCGCGGTACTCGCGGTCACCCCGGTGGCGACGCTGATGTTCCGGTTCAACAACCCCGACGCGCTGCTCATCCTGCTGCTGGTCGGCGGGGCGTACGCGACCGTCCGGGCGATCGAGTCGGCCAGCACCCGGTGGATCGTGCTGGCCGGCGTACTGGTCGGCTTCGGCTTCCTGACCAAGATGCTCCAGGCGTTCCTGGTGGTGCCGGTCTTCGCCGGTGTCTACCTGCTGGCCGCGCCGACCGGGCTGTGGCGGCGGGTTCGACAGGTGCTGCTGGCCGGCTTGGCGGTGGTGGTCGCCGCAGGTTGGTGGGTGGCGATCGTCGAGTTGGTCCCGGCCAGCGCCCGCCCGTACATCGGCGGATCACAGGAGAACAGCATCCTGGAGCTCACCCTCGGCTACAACGGCCTCGGCCGGATCACCGGCGACGAGGTGGGCAGCGTCGGCGGTGGCGGCGCACGGATGGGCGGCGGTGGTGGCCCGTTCTCGGGGCAGACCGGCCTGCTGCGGATGTTCGACGGCGAGGTCGGCGGTCAGATCTCCTGGCTGCTGCCGGCCGCGCTGATCCTGCTGGTCGCCGGCCTGCTGTTCGCCGGTCGGGCCACCCGTACCGACCGCACCCGCGCCGGGCTGCTCCTCTGGGGCGGCTGGCTGCTCGTCACCGGCCTGATCTTCAGCTTCATGTCCGGGATCTTCCACGCCTACTACACCGTGGCACTGGCCCCGGCGATCGGCGCGCTCGTCGGCATCGGCGTGACAATGCTCTGGCGCCAGCGCCGCCCGGTGCCGGGCGACGGCCCGTTGGCGGATGGCGCCGCTGTCGGCCGTCCGGCGGCGTCGGGCGGTGCTCCGGCCGCCGCGCAGCCGACCACGACGAGCGATGCTCCGGCGGCTGGTAGGCGCTGGCAGCGGTGGCGTCCGATGGCCGCCACGGTGACGCTCGCGGGCACGTTGGCGGTGACCGTCTGGTGGGCGTGGGTGCTGCTCGGGCGCAGCCCAAACTGGTCCCCGTGGCTGCGGCCCACCGTGCTGATCGCCGGCCTGGTCGGTGCGGCACTGATCCTGCTGGTCGGCCGGCTGTCGCGCCAAGTGGTGCCGGTGGTGCTGGGCCTGGGTGCGGCGGCGGCGTTGGCCGGTCCGGCGGCGTACGCGGCCCAGACCGCGTCGACCCCGCACACCGGGTCCATCCCGAGCGCCGGCCCGTTCGTGGAGGGCGGTCGAGGCGGCTTTCCCGGCGGTCGACCGGGTGGCGCTCCGGGGTTCCCCGGCGGCGGCCGCAACGGCGGCCAGGCCCAGGGCTTCCCCGGCGGCGCTCCGGGCTTACCCGGCGGCGGCCAGAACGGCGCTCCGGGCTTCCCTGAGGGCGGACAGAGCGGCGCTCCCGGTTTCCCGGGTGGCCTGAACGGCGGCTTCCCCGGCGGCGGGCAGAACGGCGTGCCGGGCTTCCCGGACGGCGGCCAGGACGGCGGCGGGCGGGGTCGTACGGGCGGCGGCGGGATGGGCGGGCTGCTCGACGCCCGTGAGCCCAGCGCCGCGCTGCGGGAGCTGCTGGAGCGGGACAGCGCCTCCTACACCTGGGTGGCGGCGACGGTCGGATCCAACAACGCCTCCGGCTACCAACTGGCCACCGGCGAGCCGGTGATGCCGATCGGCGGGTTCAACGGCAGCGACCCGTCGCCGACCCTCGCGCAGTTCCAGCGGCACGTCGCCGACGGGGAGATCCACTACTTCGTGGGTGGCGGTGGCTTCCGCGCCAACGGTGGCAGCTCCGCCTCGCAGGAGATCGCCGCCTGGGTCGCGGAGACCTTCGAGGCGCAGACCGTGGACGGGGTCACCGTCTACGACCTGAGCACCGGCCGGGTCGCGTCGTGAGCCCGCTCGGCGGACCTCGGGCAGCCGCCCAGTCACGCCCCACCATTCCCGGCGCGGTGCTGGACGTCGTGATCCCGGTCCACAACGAGGAGACCGATCTGGGGCCGTGCGTACGGCGGTTGCACGCGCACCTCAGCGAACACTTCCCGTACCCGTTCCAGATCACCATCGCGGACAACGCCAGCGTGGACGACACCCTGAAGGTGGCCGACGGCCTCGCCCGTGAGCTGCCCGGCGTCGACGTGCTGCACCTGGACGACAAGGGGCGGGGACGGGCGCTGCGGGCGGCCTGGTCCGCGTCGTCCGCGCCGGTGCTGGCGTACATGGACGTGGACCTCTCCACCGACCTGGCGGCGCTGCTGCCGCTGGTAGCGCCGCTCATCTCCGGGCACTCCGACCTGGCGATCGGCACCCGACTGGCCCGCACCTCCCGGGTGGTGCGCGGGGCGAAGCGAGAGGTCATCTCGCGGGCCTACAATCTGCTGCTGCGCGGCGCGCTGGCGGCGCGGTTCTCCGACGCGCAGTGCGGGTTCAAAGCGATCCGGGCGGAGGTGGCAGCTGGGCTGCTGCCGTTGGTGCAGGACACCGGCTGGTTCTTCGACACCGAGCTGCTGGTGCTCGCCCAGCGCGCCGGGCTGCGCATCCACGAGGTGCCGGTGGACTGGGTCGACGACCCGGACAGCCGCGTCGACATCGTGGCCACCGCGCTGGCCGACCTGCGCGGGATGGCCCGGGTGGGCCGGGCGCTGCTGACCGGCGCTCTGCCCCTGACCGAGCTGCGCGCGCAGGTGGGCCGCGCCCCGCTGACCGCGCCACCGGCGCAGGTGCCGGTCGGGCTGCCCCGGCAGCTGATCCGGTTCGCGGCGGTCGGGGTGGCCAGCACGCTGGCGTACCTCCTGCTCTTCGTGGCCACCCGGGGCGTGCTCGGCGCGCAACCGGCGAACCTGCTGGCGTTGCTGGTGACCGCGGTGGCCAACACGGCCGCGAACCGGCGGCTGACGTTCGGCATCACGGGTCGTCGGCACGCCGGCCGGCACCACGCGCAGGGGTTGCTCGCCTTCGCGCTCGGGTTGGCGCTGACCAGTGGCTCGCTGGCCGTGCTGCATGTCGTCGACGCCGAACCGACCCGGCCAGTGGAGCTGACCGTGCTGGTGGCCGCCAACCTGGCCGCCACCGTGCTGCGCTTCGTGCTGCTGCGCCTCGGCATGCACCACCGGAGGGACCAGGAAGCGGATGACGCCAGGGTCAGCGCCAGGGTGTCTCCCTGGGGCGACGGCACCGCCTGACGCGCCAGCGTGAACACCGGGCCTGCCACATCCGACCATTGCGAGGAGCGCACGATGACAACAGCTCAACGTCCCATCGGCTCGGGCTTCGACGCGACCTCCACCACGAAGGACGTCCTGGCGTCGGCCGACCTGACCGGCAAGGTGGCGATCGTGACGGGCGCCAACTCCGGGTTGGGGTTGCAGACGGCGCTGGCACTGGGGTCGGCGGGCGCCCATGTCGTGGTCCTCGACCGCGACACCGCCAACGCCCGGACCGTGTTGGCCGGCGTGTCCGCCGAGTACGCGACGATGGACCTCAGCGACCCGTCGTCGATCGACACGGTGGCCGAGGAGTTCGTCGCCTCCGGCCGGGCCGCGCACATCCTGGTGGAGTCCGCCGGGATCATGGCCGCACCGCTCGGCCGGGACTCGCGCGGCAACGAACTGCAGCTTTCGATCAACTACCTCGGGCACTTCCAGCTCGCGGCCCGGCTGTGGCCGGCGTTGCGGGCCGCCGAGGGCGCACGCGTCGTCAGCCTCACCTCTCTCGGGCACCGCCACTCACCCGTCAGGTTCGACGACCCGAACTTCGAGCACCGCGAGTACGACCCGTGGTCGGGCTACGGGCAGTCCAAGACCGCGATGTCGCTGTTCGCGGTGGAGCTGGACCGGCGAGGACAGGCGTACGGGGTGCGCGCGTTCGCCGCCCACCCGGGCAGCATCGTCGCGACGGGGTTGAAGCAGTATCTGACGACCGAGCAGCTCGCCGCCGCCGGCATGGTCAACCCCGATGGAAGCCCGATCCTCGACCCGACCAAGCAGCTCAAGACACCCGAGCAGGGTGCGGCGACGCCGGTGTGGTGCGCGACGAGCCCGCAGCTCGCCGGCCTGGGCGGCGTGTACTGCGAGAACTGCGACATCGCCGAGATCGTGCAGCCCGCCGCTGCCGACACCGCGGACCTCGGTGACTTCAACGACCTCGACGGCGTTCTGCCGTACGCGGTCGACGCCCACGAGGCCGAGCGCCTGTGGGAGCTCAGCGAGAAGCTGACCGGCGTGCGCTTCCTGTAGAGCCAGGGCCGGTCAGGCGCCCAGCACCTCCGCGAGGACCTCGACGACGCGCCGCGCGTGGCGCCCGTCGGGGTCCTCGTCGGCGTTCAGGTCGGTGACGCTCATGCCGAGCAGCCGGTCGGCGCGGGCCAGCGGCGTGACCAGCGCGATGAGGTCCGGCCAGCGCAGCCCGTCCGGCTCGGGATAGCTCACCGCCGGCAGGTCGCGCGGGTCCACGGCGTCCAGGTCGAGGTGCAGCCAGGCCGGTCCGTCCCCACCGGCGGCCAGGGTCATCCCGACCGTCCCGGCGCCCCGACGCAGCAGCTCCGCGGCGGGTAGTTGCCGGATCGCCGGGTCGATCCGGGCCACCTCGACCCGACCGCTCTCGTCGGCCGACGGTCGGTGCCCGAGCAGGTGCACCCGGCCGGGGTCGAGGAGCGCGCCGTCCTGCCCGATGGCGGCGGCCGGGCCGTGCCCCGTGACCACCGACAGATCCATGTCGGCGGCCTCACCGGTCGGGGAGGTCGCGCCGTCGAGGAAATCCGGGTGGGCGTCGACGAACCACAGCTCCGTCGTCGGGGGCAACGACCGGCAGATGCCGGGCAGGATCGCGCAGTCGCCGCCGAGCACCATCGGCCGCCGCTCACCGCCGAGCAGGGCCGCGATCCGGTCGGTGACGGCGGCTCCGGCCCGGCGCAGGCCAGCGGCGCCGATCAGGCCGCTCGCCGCGTCCCGGACGGGGTCGCGCAGCCGCGCCTCGTCCACCACGCCGCCGTCGTGAGCGGCCAGGGCATCCACCAGGCCCGCGCGGCGCAGGGCAGCCGGCGCCCGTTCCTCGCCGCGCCCGGCCCCGGAGGAGTCCAGCGGTACGTCGACCACGACCCAGCCCACGTCCGCAGCGTACCGGCGCAGGTCAGCGAGTCGCGGCGTCCGCGAGGATCGCCTCCAGGCGTGCGCGGCACTGGGCGACGAAGGCGGGGTACGTGTGCCGGTAGTACGAGAGGCCGGCGAGGCCCACCATGACGGCCCAGGCGCGGGCTCGCTCCCAGGTCAGGTCGTCGAGGCTCAGCGCGTCCCAGTAGGCCTGTCGCGCCTGCGCCGGCAGGTCCCAGACCGGGGCGTGCTCGGCGTCCGGGAACCCGACTGAGAGACCGCCGAAGTCGATGACCGCGTGCAGCTTGCCGCCCTGCACCAGGACGTTGGTGGGCCGCAGGTCGCCGTGCAGCCAGACCTGCGGCCCGGAGGGCTCCGGCAGGGCGAGCGCCGCGCGCCACAGCCGCTCCAGGGCGTCGAAGTCGATCCCCTCGTCCCCGGCGGCCCGACAGTCCTCGAGGTACGGGATGACCCACTCGTCGGCCGGCTGGAGGGGGCCGCCGCGGTACCAACTGAGCGCGCCCGTGCGGGTCGCACCCATCAGGTCGACCGCGTGCAGCTCCCGGACGAACGCGGCCAGGTCGACCCCGAAGGCGGCCCAGTCCTGGACCGTGTCCGAGTGGGGTTCCTGCCCGTCGATCCAGCGGTAGACCGACCAGGGGAGTGGAAACTCGGCAATGGGCGTGCCGGCGTGCACGGGTTCCGGGATCGCGCGGGTGAGCAGCGGTGCCAGCCGGGGCAGCCACTCCTGCTCCTTGCGCAGGGACCGCACCTTGTCGGCCGTGCGCGGCAGTCGCAGGAGCAGGTCGTCACCGAGCCGGTGCATGGTGTTGTCGGTGCCCCCTCCCGCCAACGACAAGGGCAGGTCGGCCCACTGCGGGCACTGCGCCCGCAACAGCGCGCGGAGAACCGCCTCGTCGACCGGGATCTCACCCTCATGCATCGTCACGGCGGAGATCTTTCCGTCGTACGACCGGGAAAGACAGTGATTTCTGACAGCGCTTCGCAGCCGGCGCGTACGGTGGGACAAGTCCGGCTTTCTGGGTCAAAAGCCTCATCGCTACGTGCCCGGGACGCCGGTGTGGAGACCGGCGAGGGGAAGGAGCGATCAGTGACCCATCTGGCCTATCTGGACGCGGGATCCGGCAGCCTGATCGTGCAGGCGGTCGTCGGCGGGGTGGCCGGCGTCGCGGTCGCCGCCAAGCTCTACTGGCGGCGTCTGGTCGACCGGTTCCGCCGCCAGCCCACCGACCAACCGTGAGCTGGTCCGTCCGGCGATGACGACCACACCCGCAGAGGTACGCCCCGAGCCCGCCTCCTTCCGCGACCCGGCGAACCGGGTCTTCCACGTCGGGGAGGAGGTGCTGCGCGGGCTGGACCCGCAGGCCGCCGGGCACTGGCGTGCGCTCACCGGCACCGCGTTCTTCCCGGCGCTGGTCGCCGCCGGCAAGATCTGCGCCACCGAGGACGCGCCACCGGCGCTGGTGCCCGCCGCCGCCGGGGCGCCCTGGGCGGCGGTGCTGCGCCACGAACGCATCCCGTTCGTCTCGCACCCGTACGAGTGGTCCTTCACCATGCTGCGCGACGCCGCGCTGCTGCACCTGGAGATCCTGCGCGCCGCGCTGGCCGACGGCTTCACCACCAAGGACGGCTCGGCCTACAACCTGCAGTGGCGCGGCACCGACCCGGTGTTCATCGACATCGGGTCCTTCGAGCCGGTCCGTGACGGCGAGCCGTGGGCCGGCTACCGGCAGTTCTGCCAGACCGTGCTCTACCCGCTGCTGCTCACCGCCCACCTGGGCGTGGACTTCCAACCCTGGCTGCGCGCCCGGGTCGACGGCATCGAAGCCGACCAGCTCCGCCCGCTCTTCGGCGGGGCCCGCCGGCTGCGCGCGGGCGTCCTCACCCATCTGCACCTGCACGGCGCCATGCAGCAGCACAACGCGTCGGCCAGCACCACCGACGTCAAGGCCCAGTTGCGGGCCGCCGGCTTCAACCGGGAGTTGGTCCTGGCCACCGTACGCGGCATCGAGCGACTGGTCCGCAAGCTGGAGCATCGCCCCTCGGTCAGCCACTGGTCGGACTACCAGCGCACCTGCGGCTACTCCGCCCAGGACCGGGCGGCGAAGGAGCGCTTCGTCACCGCCGCGCTGACCGCTGGCGCCCGCCCGCGTCGGGTGCTCGACCTGGGCGCCAACGACGGCCGGTACTCCCGACTGGCCGCCGAGCACGCCGACCACGTGGTCGCCGTCGAGCAGGACCCGGCCGTGGTCGACGAGCTGTACCGGACGTTGCGCGCCGAGGGTCAGCGCCGCATCCTGCCGCTGGTGCTGGACCTGGCCGACCCGTCACCCGGTGGCGGCTGGCGGGGCGTCGAACGGGCCGGCTTCACCCAACGGGCATCGGCCGACGCGGTGCTCGCCCTGGCCGTCGTGCACCACCTGGCGATCGGCCGCAACGTGCCGCTGCCGGACGTCATCGACTGGCTGGCAGGCCTGACCGCGCCCGGCGGCGCGGTGGTCGTGGAATTCGTCCACCCGGAGGACCCGATGGCCCAGCGGCTGCTGGCCAACAAACCCGACGGCCTCTTCCCGGACTACCGCCGCGACGCCTTCGAGCGGCTGCTCGCCGCCCGGGGCCGGATCGCCGACCGCCTGGAGCTGCCCTCGGGCACCCGCACGCTGTACCGGACGGTCGTGGGTGGCTGACCCAGCGCCCCCGCCCGCGCCGGCACAGCCGCCAGGTGCGGGTCGCCTGCCACCGCCGGGTCCGAAAGGCCCGCTGCCGCCCAGACCGCCAAGCGGCGGCGAACGGGTAAACGGGCGCTGGGACGAGGGCTGGCGCGGCGAGCTGGGCCGGCTGCTGGAGGTGGTGGCACTGGTCGGGCTGGTGGTCACCCAGCCACTGCTGGACGTGCTCGGTCGCAGCCCCGACTTCTTCCTCTTCCACCGCGCCGACCCGGGTCAGATCCTGCTGCTGGTCGCCTTGGTGGCGGTGGTGCCCACCGTGCCGGTGGCGCTGCTCGGCGTCACCAGCCGGCTCGCCGGCCGCACCGCCCGCGCGCTCACCCACACCGGGCTGGTCGGGCTGCTGCTGGCCGCGCTGGCCGTGCAGGCGGGCCGACAGGCGACGCCACTTCGGGGCGTACCCCTGCTGGTGGTCGCCGGGTTGGTCGGTGCGGCCGGCGCGGCCGCTCATCGGCGGTGGCGGGCGCCGGGCCGGGTGCTGCGACTGGCCGCCGCCGGTCCGGTGGTCTTCGTGGCCCTCTTCCTGCTCGTCTCACCCACCTCGGCGGTGGTGCTGCCGCGCGGCGACGGCGGCGCGGCCGGCACCGCACAGGGCTCGGGCGTCCACCCGCCGGTGGTCATGCTGATCCTCGACGAGCTGCCGCTGGTCAGCCTGCTCGGCACCGACGGCCGCATCGACGCGGCCCGCTTCCCGCACTTCGCCGAGCTGGCCGGCGGATCGACCTGGTACCGCAACGCCACCGGAGTCAGCGGCTGGACCCCGTACGCCCTGCCGGCGATGCTCACCGGCCGCTATCCGGAACGGTCGGTCGCGCCGCACTACTCGCAGTACCCGGACAACCTGTTCACCGCCTTCGGCGGCCTGTACGACGTCCACGCCCAGGAGAGCATCACCCGGCTGTGCCCACCCAGCCGCTGCGAGCAGCCGGTCAGCCCGGACCAGGGCCTCGACGTGCTGGTCCGGGAGACCGGCACGCTGCTCGGCCAGATCGCCGGGCCGACACCGACCCGGATCGACCCGGAGGACTCGTACCGGGAGCAGACCCGGGCCGAAGCCGGCCTGGACGCCGCCGAACCGGTGCCGGCGGACCCGAAGTTCCGCTGGGACAGCCTGGACGACAACCAGCCGGCCCGCTTCACCAGCTTCCTGGCCGGGTTGAAGCCGACACCCCGGCCCGCCCTGCACTTCCTGCACCTGCTCATGCCGCACTCGCCGTGGGCGTTCCTGCCGTCCGGGGCGCGCTACGACGCCCCGGAGGACCTGCCCAACGACGGCACCGGCTGGGTCGACCTGGCCCGGCAGCGCCACCTCGCGCAGCTCGGCTACACCGACCGGCTGATCGGCGAGACACTGCGTACGCTGCGCGCCAGCGGCCTCTACGACAAGGCCATGGTGGTGGTCACCGCCGACCACGGAGTGAGTTTCCGCCCGGGCGCGCAGGGGCGGGGGATGGACGCGATCAAGGCAGCCCCCGGCGAGGTGGCGTGGGTGCCGATGTTCGTCAAGGAACCCGGGCAGCAGACCGGCCGGGTCGACGACCGCAACTGGGAGCACGTCGACCTGCTGCCGACCGTCGCCGACGAGGCCGGCATCCGGCTGCCCTGGCGCGTCGACGGCCGCTCCGCCCGGCAGTCCCCGCGTACCGATGGCACGAAGCACTTCTACGACACCCCCGGCGAAGCGGTCACCTTCCCCGACGGGGTGCCCAGCCCACCGGCGCTGCCCGCGCCGCACCCGCTGGTCGGCACCGAGGTCCGCGCCGGCCCGACCGGGGGCAGCGCCCGGGTGGCCGACCTGGCCGCGTTCCGGGCCACGGACCCGGACACCGGCACCCTCCCCGCACTTGTCTGGGGCGACGTGCCGGACGCGATCCCGAACGGCACGCTGCTGGCGGTGGCCATCAACGGGCGGATCGGGGCGGTGGTCCCGGTGGTGCCACCCGACCCCGGCGGCCGCCGGTTCGCCGCGCTGCTCACCGACGACCGGCTGTTCCACCCCGGGACGAACCAGCTCGACGTCTACCAGGTCACGGCAGGTACGCTGCGGCGCCTCGCGCTGACGTGAGCCCTACCGCTGCGCGGTGGGTCGGGTTGCGGGGGTGACGCATACCTCACCCCGGAACCACGGCGGGCGGTGTCCCCCACGCCGCAATTACGGTAGAAGCGAAGGCAATTCAACGTAGATCTGCCGGCGAAGCGAGGAACCACATGACGGAAGTCAAGCTCGATCACCCCGGTGGGCAGCTGTCGATGCCGGTGCACTCCGCGGTCGAGGGCCCCGCCGGTATCGGGGTCAGCAAGCTGCTGAAAGAAACCGGGATGACCACCTACGATCCCGGTTTCGTCAACACCGCCGCGGCGTCGTCCGCGATCACCTACATCGACGGCGACGCGGGGATCCTGCGTTACCGGGGATACCCGATCGAGCAGCTGGCCGAGAAGTCCTCCTTCCTGGAGGTCTCCTACCTGCTCATCTACGGTGAGCTGCCCACCGAGCAGCAGCTGACCGAGTTCACCGAGTGGATCCGGCGGCACTCGCTCCTGCACGAGGAGATGCGGCGCTTCTTCGACGGCTTCCCCCGGGACGCCCACCCGATGGCCGTGCTCTCCTCGGCGGTCAGCGCCCTCTCCACCTTCTACCAGGACAGCCTGGACCCGTTCGACTCCGAGCACGTGGAGATCTCGACGGTCCGGCTCATGGCGAAGGTCCCGACCATCGCCTCGTACGCCTACAAGAAGTCCATCGGGCAGCCGCTGCTCTACCCGGACAACTCGCTGGGGTACGTGGACAACCTGCTGCGCATGACGTTCGGCGTGCCGGCGGAGCAGTACGAGGTCGACCCGGTCATGTCGAAGGTGCTGGACATGCTCTTCGTCCTGCACGCCGACCACGAGCAGAACTGCTCCACGTCGACCGTCCGGCTGGTCGGCTCCAGCAACGCCAACCTGTTCGCCTCGGTCTCCGCCGGCGTGAACGCGCTGTTCGGCCCGCTGCACGGCGGCGCCAACCAGGCGGTGCTGGAGATGCTCCAGCAGATCCACGCCGGCGAGGACGACGTCCGCTCCTTTGTTCGCAAGGTCAAGAACAAGGAGGACGGCGTCAAGCTGATGGGCTTCGGCCACCGGGTCTACAAGAACTACGACCCGCGGGCGGCGATCGTCAAGAAGGCCGCGCAGGACGTGCTGGGCCGCATGGCCAAGCCGGACCCGCTGCTGGACATCGCCATGGAGCTGGAGGAGATCGCGCTCGCCGACGACTTCTTCGTCTCCCGTCGGCTCTACCCGAACGTGGACTTCTACACCGGCCTGATCTACAAGGCCATGGGCTTCCCGACGAAGATGTTCACCGTGCTGTTCGCGCTCGGCCGGCTGCCCGGCTGGATCGCCCAGTGGCGCGAGATGATCAGCGACCCGGAGACCAAGATCGGCCGTCCGCGGCAGGTCTACGTCGGTGCCGCCGAGCGGGACTACGTCCCCTTCGCCCAGCGCTGAGCGCCCACCCCCGCAAGACAGAGCAGGCCGCCGACCCCCACAAGAGGTCGGGGGGCTGCCGCTGTCCCTGGCCCCTGTCGTCGTCGGTCCCCCTGGTCGCCCAGGCCGCCTTGGTCGCTCCGTGGCTCCGGTGGGGTCCGGTCGCTCTAGTCGCCCTGGTAACCCCGGTTCGCCCTTCCGTCGGCCGGGGTGGCGCTTGATCGACTCGGGTTCCTGGAAGTCGCGGTGTCCAGGCGGTGTGGATACCCCGACTTTCAGTGAGGCGAGTTGATCACGGTCGGCAAGTGCCCGTCACGGATGCTGAGGCAGACTCCCGGGACGCTGGTTGGCGGGCTTGGGCGGGCGGCGACGTTGGCGAGGCGTCAGAACGCCGAGATGTCTTGTGCTCGCTCGCCACGGCTCAGGGCGCTGATCAGCGCGGACTGACCGCGGCGGCGTACGGCAAGCCGGACCAGCAGGTCGCGTACGGGGTCGAAGACCTCCGGGGGGAACTCCGGCGTGGGTACGCCGACGCTCACCGCCAGGTCGTCGCAGTGGACCACGATCTCCAGTTGGCGGGTGAGTAGGAAGTCGCTGCGTCGCAGGGCCCAGCCCTGCCACGGAATCGGCACGACGTCCCGGGCGGTCCCGCGCGAGAGCAGGTCGCCGTCTCGCGTGGCGCCGCGCGAGAGCAGGTCTTCGTCCCGGGCAGCGCCGCGGGGGAGCAGGTCGCCTTCCCGGGCGGTGCCGCGCGAGAGCAGGTCACCGACCTCAGTCAGCGCGTCAGCGGAGCGGGCGTCCAGCTCCGCTGGTCCCCGTGCCGCTTCGGCTTCGTCCAAACCCGAGGCGACCGACGCCTTGTCCGGGGAACCCTCGGTGACCCAGGCGGCTCGCTCGTAGTGGTCGTCGGCCGACTCCAGGGCGGGCAGGTCGGTGGGCATCGGCAGCAGTTCCGCCGCCCGTATCGCCTGACGCCCCAGGTGGCAGGCCAGGCCACCCACGGACAGGTGCGGCAGCGCGCTCGGGCGTGACCACTGCTCGGTCACCTCGGGGCGTCGGATCAGGTCCAGAGCGATCGAGGCGGCTATCGGGAAGCTGGTGTCCAGGGCGTCGACAGAACGAGACATCCGCACATCCTGACAGGCCCAGCCAGGCCGCGCCGAGCAGCGAGACAGCGAGACACGGCATGATCGACTCGGCTTCCAGGAAGTCGGGGTGTCCCGAGCGCTGGGACACCCCGATTTCAAGGAAACCGAGTCGATCAAGGAAGAGCGGCGTGCGACGTGCCCGCCGCCAGAAAAGCGGCGCCGGGGTTAGCGGAGGCCGGCTGCGGCCAGGAGGTTGCCGGTGGGCAGGGCCGGTAGGGCTCGGCCCTGGGACATGCGCTGCTCGGCCCGCTCGGCCGTGAACGCGGCGTCCGTCGCGATGGCGGCGGCGTACGTGGCGGCGGTGCGCTGGGCGATGGCCGACCAGCCGTACTGCTCGTGGACCACGCGACGGGCGCGGCGGGCGAGCTTGCGGGCACGGTTGGTGTCGGACAGCAGGGCGTCCACGGCCTCGGTCAGCCCGTCGGGGTCCTGCGGCGCGAAGGTCATGCCGGTCACGCCGGGCTCGACGATCTCCGCGAGGCCACCGGTGGCGGCCACCGCCAGGGGAGCGCCAGCGGCGGCACCTTCCAGGGCGACCATGCCGAACGGCTCGTAGATGCTCGGCACGGCGAAGCAGTCGGAGGCGGCCATCAGCGCCGGCAGGTCGTTGCCGCCGAGGAAGCCCGGCATGTCGACCATGCGACCCAGACCGCGGCGGTGCACCTCGGCCTCCAGCTCCGCGCGGTACGGGCCGTCGCCGGCGATCACCACGCGCAGCCCGGGGTGCCGCTCACGCAGTCGGGGCAGCGCGGCGATCAGGTGCTGCACGCCCTTCTCGTACACGAGTCGGCCGGCGAAGGTGACCAGCGGGCCGTTCTCGGCGAACCGGGCCCGGGCGGCGCGCACGGCGCTCGCCGGCACCTGCCAGCGGTGCGGCTCCACGCCGTTGGCCACCACGTCGACCCGGCCGGCCGGTACGCCGAACAGCCCGGTCACCTCGTCGCGCATGTACCCGGAGCAGACGATCACCCGGTTGGATTCGCCGCTGAGCCAGTGTTCGACGCCGTGGATGGTGCGGTTCATCTCCTCGGGCAGCCAACCCTGGTGCCGGCCCGCCTCGGTGGCGTGGATCGTCGTCACGAGGGGGATGTCGAGGTGGTCGCGCAACGTCATCGCGGTGTGGGCGACGAGCCAGTCGTGGGCGTGGATGACGTCGTAGGAGCCGGCTTCGGTGGCGCGTAGGGCGGTGCGGGTGAGGGTGTGGTTGAAGGCCATGGTCCAGGCGAGCAGGCTGCCGGTGGCGAGGGGGAAGGTGACGGGGTCTTCGGGGGCGCGCAGGATGCGGACGCCGTCGGCGTACTCCTCGAGGGGTGCGCCTTCGGCGTGGCGGGTGACGACGGTGACCTCGTGGCCGGCGGCGGCGAGGGCGACGGAGAGAGCGTGCACGTGTCGGCCGAGGCCACCGACGAGCACCGGCGGGTACTCCCACGACAGCATCAGGATGCGACGGGTCTGCGGCGGAACGCCCCCGCCCGGCTGCGCCGGGTGCTGAGGCCGGGAAGTCAGGGTGGGCCGGTGGGCCCGGTCCGTCGCGATGGCTGGCTGCTCGCCGACCCGCAGCGTGGTCACATCAATCTCCGTCCATGCATGGTGGTACGCGCCGGCGTCGGTGGCGGCGTAGTGGGAGTGAAAAGGGGTGGCCGAGGGCCGAGGTGGGCAACGCGCACGCATGTGCCCTCGTACAAGGGAACGGCATTGAGCGCGATACCGCATCTCGAAAGGGGCCAAGGTGACGGACAACACCTGAGGGGTGGAGCCGGCATCAGACAGGTGGATTCCGGCCATGGCCTGAAAGGATGGATTGGCGCGCCTGGGCGGCGGGCACATTCCCGGCGCACGTACGGGCGGCTGAAGGAGCGACATGCAGGTCTGGCCGGGTGAGCGGTACCCCTTGGGCGCCACCTACGACGGGATGGGCACCAACTTCGCCATCTTCTCCGAGGTGGCGGAGAAGGTCGAGCTGTGCCTCTTCGACGAGTGGGACACGGGCGCCGAGCGGCGGGTGGAGCTGCGCGAGGTGGACGCGTACGTCTGGCACGCGTACCTGCCGGGCATCGAGCCGGGGCAGCGCTACGGCTACCGGGTGCACGGCCCGTACGACCAGGCGAACGGGCTGCGCTGCAACCCGCACAAGCTGCTGCTCGACCCGTACGCCAAGGCCGTCGACGGTGACGTCCAGTGGGACCCGGCGGTGTACGACTACGACCTGGAGCACCCGGAGCGGATGTCCGAGACCGACTCGGCGCCGTTCATGCCGAAGTCGGTGGTGGTCAACCCGTACTTCGACTGGGGCAACGACAAGCCGCCGCGCACCCCGTACCACCACTCGGTGATCTACGAGGCCCACGTGCGCGGGCTGACCATGCGGCACCCGGACATCCCGGAGGAGCTGCGCGGCACGTACGCGGCCATCGCCTCCCCGCCGATGATCGACTATCTGACCAAGCTCGGGGTGACGGCGATCGAGCTGATGCCGGTGCACCAGTTCATCCACGACAACCGGCTGGTCGATCTGGGGCTGCGCAACTACTGGGGTTACAACACGATCGGCTTCTTCGCCCCGCACCACGGCTACTCTGCGATGGGTCACCTCGGGCAGCAGGTGCAGGAGTTCCGCGGCATGGTCAAGGCGCTGCACGCGGCCGGCATCGAGGTCATCCTCGACGTGGTCTACAACCACACCGCCGAGGGCAACCACCTCGGCCCGACGCTGAGCTTCAAGGGCGTGGACGCGCCCAGCTACTACCGGCTCAGCGAAGAGGACCGGCGCTACTTCGTCGACTACACCGGCACCGGCAACAGCCTCAACGTGCGCAGCCCGCACTCTCTGCAACTGATCATGGATTCGCTGCGCTACTGGGTGCAGGAGATGCACGTCGACGGCTTCCGCTTCGACCTGGCGGCCACCCTCGCGCGCGAGTTCTACGAGGTCGACCGGCTCTCCACCTTCTTCGAGGTGGTCCAGCAGGACCCGGTGGTCAGCCAGGTCAAGCTGATCGCCGAGCCGTGGGACGTCGGCCCCGGCGGCTACCAGGTGGGCAACTTCCCGCCGGTGTGGACCGAGTGGAACGGCAAGTACCGCGACACCGTCCGGGACTTCTGGCGCGGCGAGCCGGCCACCCTCGCCGAGTTCGCGTCCCGGATCTCCGGCTCCGCCGACCTCTACCAGGACGACGGGCGGCGGCCGTTCCACAGCATCAACTTCGTCACCGCCCACGACGGGTTCACGGTCAACGACCTGGTGTCGTACAACGACAAGCACAACGAGGCCAACGGCGAGGAGAACCGGGACGGCGAGAGCCACAACCGATCCTGGAACTGCGGGGTGGAGGGCGACACCACCGACGAGGCGGTGCTCGCCCTGCGGGCCAAGCAGCGGCGCAACTTCCTGGCCACCCTGATGCTGTCCCAGGGCGTCCCGATGATCGCCCACGGCGACGAGCTGGGCCGCACCCAACGCGGCAACAACAACGTCTACTGCCAGGACAGCGAGTTGGCCTGGGTCGACTGGGACAACGTCGACGAGCGGCTGCTGGAGTTCGTCCGGACGCTGACCGCGTTCCGGGCCAAGCACCAGGTGTTCCAACGGCGGCGGTTCTTCACCGGCCTGCCGGTGGGCGGGCGGGACGCCGACGGGCCGCTGCCCGACCTGGCCTGGTACACCCCCGACGGGCGGGAGATGACCAGCGACGACTGGGGCAACGACTTCGGGCGCTCGCTGGCGCTCTTCGTCAACGGCGAGGGCATCCGCGAACGCGGCCAGTACGGCCAGCGCCACCACGACGCCTCGTTCCTGCTCTGCTTCAACGCGCACGACGCACCACTGGATTTCACCCTGCCCGGCAGTGAGTACGGCCAGAAGTGGGAACGGGTGATCAGCACCGCCGACCCCGACCCGGACGACGTCACGGTGATCAGCGCGGGCGGCACCATCCGGGTGCCGGACCGCTCCCTGGTAGTGCTGGAGAGGACGATCTGACATGCGGTCCACCTACCGGGTGCAGGTCCGGCCCGGCTTCGACCTGGACGCCACCGCCGACCTCACCGACTACCTCGCCGCCCTCGGCGTCAGTCACCTCTACACCGCCCCGCTGCTCACTGCCACGCCCGGCTCGGCGCACGGCTACGACGTGGTCGACCACCGCGCGGTCAACCCGGAGCTGGGCGGCGAGGCGGGCCGACAGCGACTCCTGCGCGCGCTGCGCGCCGCCGGGCTCGGCCTCGTCGTCGACATCGTGCCCAACCACGCCGGGGTGGCCGTGCCGCCGGCCAACCCCGCCTGGTGGGACGTGCTGCGTCGGGGGCGCTCCTCGGCGTACGCCGACTGGTTCGACATCGACTGGGACCGGGGCCGGCTGCTGCTGCCGGTGCTGGCCGACACCCCGGACGCCCTCGACGACCTCAAGGTCGTCGACGGGGAGCTGCGCTACCACGAGCACCGCTACCCGATCGCCGACGGCACCGGCGACGGCAGCGCCCGCGAGGTGCACGACCGGCAGAGCTACGAGCTGGTCTCCTGGCGGCGCGGCGACGCCGAGCTGACGTACCGCCGGTTCTTCGCCGTCTCGGACCTGGCCGGGCTGCGGGTGGAGGACCCGGCGGTGTTCGCGGCCACCCACGAGCTGATCCTGCGGTGGGCCGCCGCCGGCGAGGTCGACGGCATCCGCGTCGACCACCCCGACGGCCTGCGCGACCCCGCCGGCTACCTGGAGCGGTTGCGGGCCGCCGCGCCAGCGGCCTGGCTCGTGGTGGAGAAGATCCTGGAGTACGGCGAGGAACTGCCGGACTGGCCCGTCGACGGCACCACCGGGTACGACGCTCTCGCCGCCGTGAACGGGCTCTTCGTGGACACCGACGCCGAGGGCGACTTCACTGCGTTGGACACCCGCCTCGCCGGGCACCACACCTCGTGGGAGGACCTCACCCACGCCACCAAGCTCGCCGCCGCCACCAAGCTGCTCGCCGCCGAGCTGACCCGGCTCGCCGCGCTCGCCCCCGACGTCCCCACCGACCAGGCCCGCGCCGCCCTCGCCGAGCTGGCCGCCGCGTTCGCCGTCTACCGGGGCTACCCGCCGCTTGGCGCCCGGCACCTCGCCGCCGCCCGCTCCGAGGCCGGCCGCCGCCGCCCCGACCTGGCCATCGCCCTCGACGCGGTCACCCGCCGACTGCGTGACCCCGACGACGAGCTGGCCCGCCGCTTCCCGCAGCTCACCGGCGCGGTCATGGCCAAGGGCGTCGAGGACACCGCCTTCTACCGCTGGACCCGCTTCATCGCACTCAACGAGGTCGGCGGCAGCCCCGCCCACTTCGGCGTGCCGCTCGCCGAGTTCCACCGCTTCGCCACCGCCCGCCAGGTGCGCTGGCCGGCCAGCCAGACCACCCTGTCCACCCACGACACCAAGCGCAGCGAGGACGTCCGCGCCCGGCTCGCCGTGCTCAGCGAACTGCCGACCCGCTGGGCCGCGCAGGTCCAGACCTGGATGGAGTACGCGCCGCTGCCCGACCCGGCGTTCGCCCACCTGCTCTGGCAGACCGCCGTCGGCGCCTGGCCCATCGAGCGCGAGCGACTGCACGCGTACGTCGAGAAGGCCGCCCGGGAAGCGGGCGCCTCGACCAGTTGGGGTGACCCCGACCCGGTCTTCGAGCGGGCCATGCACGGCGTGGTCGACGCCCTCTACGACGACCCGAAGCTGCACGCCGAGCTGACCGAATTCGCCAATGAGATCACCCCGGCCGGCTGGAGCAACTCCCTCGGGCAGAAGCTCATCCAGCTCGCCATGCCCGGCGTCCCCGACACCTACCAGGGCACCGAATTGTGGGACAACTCCCTCGTCGACCCCGACAACCGCCGCCCGGTCGACTTCGCCGTACGCCGAGAAATGCTGGCACGTGTGGACGGCGGCTGGCGACCCCCGGTCGACGCCGGCGGCGCCGCGAAGCTGCTCGTCGTGTCGCGGACGCTGCGGCTGCGGCGCGCGCACCCGGAGCTGTTCACCAGCTACCGGCCGGTGCCCGCGCACGGGCGGGCCGGCCGGCACGTGGTGGCCTTCGACCGGGGCGGCGCGATCGCCGTGGCCACCCGACTGCCGCTCGCCCTGGCGCGCGCCGGTGGCTGGCGCGACACAGTCCTGTCGCTTCCCGTTAACGAGGTGACCGACCTGTTCACCGGCCGGGTCTACAGTGGCGGGGAGACCGCACTGGCCGACCTGCTGGCCGATTATCCGGTCGCCCTGCTGGCTCCTCCCACCGATACCGCGGAGGCTGCGTCATGACCGAATTCACGGTGTGGGCGCCGGACGCCACCCGGGTGCGACTGCACCTGCCCGGCGCCGCCGACCACGAGATGCGCGCCGCCGCCGACGGCTGGTGGCGGGTCGACGTGCCCGGCGGCGGCCCCGACTACGCCTTCCTGCTCGACGACGACGAGACCCCGCTGCCCGACCCCCGCTCGCAGTGGCAGCCGGCCGGCGTGCACGGGCCCAGCCGCCTCTACGACCAGAGCGCCTTCGACTGGACCGACGACGCCTGGACCGGCCGGCAACTGCCCGGCGGGATCCTCTACGAGCTGCACATCGGCACGTTCACCCCGGAGGGCACCTTCGACGCGGCCATCGACCGCCTCGACCACCTCGTGGCGCTCGGCGTCGACCTGATCGAGCTGCTCCCGGTCAACGCCTTCAACGGCGAACACAACTGGGGGTACGACGGGGTCTGCTGGTATGCCCCACACGAACCCTACGGCGGCCCGGACGGCCTGAAACGCCTCATCGACGCCGCCCACGCGAAGGGCCTGGGGGTGATCCTCGACGTCGTCTACAACCATTTCGGGCCCTCCGGGGCCTACGCGCCGCGGTTCGGCCCGTACCTCGCCGAGCAGAGCAACACGTGGGGCCGCTCGGTCAACCTGGACGGCCCGCACTCCGACGAGGTCCGCCGCTACATCATCGACAGCGTCCTCATGTGGCTGCGCGACTACCACGTCGACGGCCTACGCCTGGACGCCGTCCACGCCCTGCCCGACTCGCGGGCCGTGCCGCTGCTCGAAGAGCTGGCCGTCGCCGTCGAGTCCTTGTCGACGCACCTGGGTCGGCCGTTGTCGCTGATCGCCGAGTCGGACCTCAACGATCCCCGGCTCATCACTCCTCGGGAGGCGGGCGGGTTCGGGCTGCACGCCCAGTGGAACGACGACGCGCACCACGCGCTGCACACGCTGCTGACGGGGGAGCGGCAGGGCTACTACAGCGACTTCGGCTCCCTCGAAACGCTGTCGGACGTGCTGACGGGTGGGTTCTTCCACGCCGGCACGTGGTCGAGCTTCCGCAACCGTCATCATGGGCGTGCTCTTGACCCGCGCGTGCCAGGGCATCGGTTGGTGGCTTACCTGCAGAACCACGACCAGATCGGCAACCGGGCTACGGGTGACCGAATCTCTTCTTCCCTGTCGCCTGCGCTGCTGCGGGTGGGGGCCGTGCTGCTGTTGACGTCGCCGTTCACGCCCATGCTGTTCATGGGGGAGGAGTGGGCGGCTTCTACGCCGTGGCAGTTCTTCACGTCGCACCCCGAGCCGGAGTTGGCTGCTGCGGTGGCTCAGGGGCGGCGTCGCGAGTTCGAGGCGCACGGCTGGCCACCCGGGGACGTGCCTGATCCGCAGGACCCGCAGACGTTCGTGCGGTCGCGGTTGGACTGGGCGGAGCTGGACAAGCCCGAGCATCGGGAGATGTTGGCGTTCTACCAGCGGTTGATCGCTCTGCGGCGGTCTCTTCCTGATCTGTCCGATCCTCGGTTGCATGCGGTTTCTGTGCAGCATGGGGACCAGTTCCTGCTGATGCGGCGGGGGGAGACGCTGGTTGTGGCGAACCTGGCTGGGCGGGGGCAGGGAGTGTCGCTGCCGGGGGTGGTGCGACGGGTGCTGCTGGCGTCGGGGGAGGGCGTCACGGTTATGCGGGACAGGATTCAACTGCCGGCCGAGACGGCGGCGATTGTGGCGCTTTGAGAATGCTCGAAGCCGAGCAGGTCCTGAAAGATGTCCAGTTTCACGCGTGGTCGGCAGCGGACGGGGTGGTGCCGAGTGGCGACAGGTGTCGCCTAACTCCAGGGTACTGGCGCGACGTCGTGAGCACTGCCGGTGAGGCGACGGAGGTCCCTTTGGCTGCCTCGGTAACCCAGTGCGTGGAGAATTAGCAGCGTGAGGAAATGTCTGGTGAGTGCCCACGCTTCAGTAATTAAATCGTTGATGTGGTAAACCAGTCTTGGCAGATCAGTTGGATGCACGATACGGTTACGTATCTGAGTTGCTATGTCCGCGGCATCTAACATGCGACCCTGTCTCACCACCTCCGCCTGCGCAAACGCGTGCAGCGCCGGCGTAATGGCTGGTTCGAGATTGACGGGGATGCTGGCGGAATTCAATACATGACGTAGGCGCTCGTGTCCCTTCAACTGATCAAACGCCGATCTGCTCATTTGCCTGTCCACCACAAGTCTGTGCCAAATGAAATGCTCAAGGCCGGCGAATCCCACCATGATTCGTGGCTCCAGGAAACCTGTCGGGATCATGCAGGCAATCGCAAACATCGTCTGATACCTCAGCCTCTCGCCGAGGAGTGAGTCCGACAGCGCTGGTATCGCCAGTTGTAGGTACGAATCGAGATCGGCTCCTTGAAATTCGGCCCACCACCCCGGGCTGATGCTGCGTGCTGGATCGCAATGAGGTACGAACCAGTGCTTCCATACAGCTCGTCCTAACCTGTCGTACCCAACCGGGAGAGCCGGCGCGATGTGGCAGCCGAAGGCAAAGGAGAAGGCCATATGGAGAGCCAGGCGAAGCGACTTTAGTTCATCGACAGTGAAGTCAGTTGCGTCCGCCTTCGCGACTTCCATCACATGGGTCATCAGAAACTTATCGGACGAATGAAGATCTGCCCATACTGCCCGATAGTCGGATCGCCGATCTAGCCGCAGGCGCCAGCCGGCGACTTCCATTTCCCAACGGTAAAAGTCCGGCGTGCCGCTTTCGCTAGATTGTACAAGCCGCGCTGAGCGCAACGCAGGTAGATTGAACCAGTGGAGCTTAGCTTGCGCTAACTTGACACTGGTGGATCCGAGCTCCGCCTCATTGATCCAACCCGCCTCCCAGGTACGCATGAATGCCTCGATAGGCCGGGATTTAAGGGCACCGTTTAGATTCAGGCTTAATGCTCGTTTCCCGAAAGCGATTGAACCGGCAGGATCAACTCTCCAGGCAATGCTCATATTGGACGAAGTGTCCATTCGGATCTCGCCCCGCAACGGACGGTCGGAAGCCACCCCCGAAATCTGTCCTTTGTAGAGCCGTAGTGGTCTTCCCGGGGCATTGTATCGGTAGGCAGGCTGGATTGCAGGATCAGTGCCCTGATGGCTCATGCGTAGGAGGGTATAGAAGGGTGGCATGGTTGCCACTTGGCCGAACGGATCGGATGGGCAACGAACGGAGCCGGTGGACCGCGTCTCGCGTAGGCGATGCTGTCTACAACACGACAGGGGCAACAGACGGTGTCGGCCACGAACGCCCGTGGACGGCATGGCCGGTCGGCGGCGGCCTTCATCGATTGGGCGACATGCCGATGGCGAACGGCGCGAGATGCGATACCGTCTTTGACGGGTGACTGATCGTGTGTTGGGTACTGATGCCGCTCAACGCAGACCAAACGTCACCGCGAGATTGGGACGCTGGGCCAAGAGTGATTCAAGGTGTCCGCGACTCCACAGTTCCACGGTCGGACGTTCTCGCGCCTCGTCCCTCTTTTCCACCCATTGAACCGCGTCGGCCGTAAAATGTCCGCTTGTCGCCACTACAAGCACGTCAACAACTGGCGGCTCCCAAAGGCGCATTTGAGCGACATTATTGCTTATGTCGTGCAGAGTGACGGATTTCGAGAGCCAATGCTTGCATTGAACAATTACGCGGTCCCGGCGAGTCCCGCTTAGAGGGTCAATTCGGACGCGAGTGGCCTGCAAATCCCGGCCGCGATCGGCTGCCCTGGTCTTCATTAGCCACTGGATGTTTTCGTAACCACTGGCCTCGGTGAGGATGTTGAAGGCAAGTCTCTCGAACTGTTCGTCGTCGAGTGCACCCCAATCGAGGGCGGTTGTGACGGGGCCGGAAGGGCGTCCATCGGTTAATGTCCCAAGGTCATCGACATCCACCGGGACCGGCTCATAATCGTCGTACATTCCTGCTGCTACGTCCGACCTGACGCTTGGCCAATCCAAATTGGCAATGTCATGAAGATCATGTCCTTGGCGAAAGTGAAAATGGCGCCGAAGGTCGCCCCACCTGCCTCGTCTAGGCGAGGAAGTGCCAAGTAGCCGGTCAATCTCCGCAAATATTTCCTCTAGCTGGTCGTATTCCGGCTCGTCAACTAGTTCTCGATTGTTCGGAATTCGACCTACAAGTGCAGCGAGCATTCGATCGAATTCCGCACTTAACTGCTCTAGGCGTGCTCGGACGACCTGGCGACGTTTGCGAGAGTAACGTTGCCGGTAATCGGCGATTTCTTCACCCGGAGCATCAACGCTACGATCGAACTGATGCCGCGAAAGAGGTTCGTCCAGTTCAAGGTGATCAAAGCGGATCTGCGCGATTTGATCTAGGTCGTTGAACAACTCAGCCGAAGGCCGCCATCCGTCAATAGAGGGAAGGGCTGAGCGGATCTCTTCGAATGACCGGGTTAGATCGCGATACCGGATATTCTCCGGACTGCCGCCTTCGAAGGCGACGCTGTCTGGGATAAGACCGCTCATTTCCTTCCACAGCTTCTCAAGACGGACGATGTTTGCCTCAGTCCTGTCGAACGCGTGCAGCGCAGTATCAAGGTCCATGATTGACATCCAACCATCCGCGTTGCTCGCCGGGCATCGGAAGATCAGCCGACTGGGCCAACTGCTGGAATGCGAGGCAATGCACAATGACTGCTTGCCTGGACCGACTGGGCCGCCAGTTGCCGACAACCGACGACCAGCGGTGATCGTCCCTCGTAGAAAGCGCAGGTCAGCCGTCCTGCCCGGTAACCGGCTAGACGGGTGATGGACGAGCCGACCTGCACGGCACGCTATCTCACGAGGTTCCCGGCCTTGATCCGAAATCCGGTGCACCGCCGAAGGGTAGAGGGGTAGTCGAGCCGCCGGCAAGGTAAACCGGAATTTGCCGGCTTCTCGCCTGTATCGCGGAGCGGACTCGTGGAGCTACGTTGCCGGGGAGACGCTGCGCGGCCTCCTGCAATGAGAAAAAAGCAACTTCCTCCAGTTCTTGAGCCGACAAGTCCAACCCGTCGAGGCTCGTCATGGTCCCGCAGTCGAACGTGAAACTGACTATTGCGCGGGGTCGCTGGCCGGCCGGCGGTGCCCAGTCCACGACGAGCAGGTCGCCTACCGTTAAGGAGACCCCCAACTCCTCGCGGATCTCGCGGGCACAGGCATCATGCGGGTACTCGCCCTCGTCCACATACCCCCCGGGAAAGGCCCAGTGGTCTCGGTACGAGGGTTTGACGAGCAAGACGTTGCCAGCCGGGTCTGTGATGAAGGCCGCCGTAGCGGCGTAGTAGGAGGCCAGGTTGGCGTACCAGATGGCAGGCTCTGTCCAGGTCACCCTGCAGACGCTAGCGGATGTTTCCCGATCTGCCCTCGCGCCTACGTGGCTGCTGCCGGCATGGTCGCGAGGACATGAAGGGCCTCATTGACCTGAGGTAGTCCACGCTGCGGGCTGAGCATGGCAGTGAGTTCGAGGACGCGCTGTTGAACGCGCGCGGAGCAAATGCCTGCGGCATCCTGCGCGAGCTTCCGACTCCAGTTGCAGGCGGAGTCAGTGTCGCCGGCGCGAGCATGGGTCATGGCAACCAAGGCCGTATGGAGTGCGCGCGTTCGCGTGTTCGCGCTGTTCAGCGTAAGCGCGTCGGGAGCTTGTCGAAGAGCCTGCGTGTACAAATGCAGGTCGCCTAAGCACCGCAACGCGGCACCGGCGAGATGAGCGTGGCTGAAGTAGTTGACCCAGCGAGGAGCAGTGCCTCTGTCAGTCCGATCAAGGGCACGCTCAGCCTTGGCGAGCGCGATTTGGCAGGCGCGACGTTCGCCTGACTGTCCGTAGGCGGTGGCGGCGGTGCTGTACAGCCGGGCGAGGACAGCACCGGGCGCGCGGCCTGCCCCGTCGATGGCCGCCTCGACGAGTCGTGCCGCGTCTCGGGCGTGCCCCAGGAACACAGCCTGGGTGGCGAGGTTAGCCAGTAGATGAGCACCGTAGAGACGGTCACAGGCGGCCTTGGCGAGCCGAAGGGCGATGGTCACGTGATGTTGGGCAGCGGCATGGTCGCCTGCGTCGTACGACATGAAGGCGAGCTGGCCGGAAAGCGTCGCAGCGGCGCGCATGAGGTCACGGCCCACCGCGTCGGTGTAGGTGCCGTGCAGCATGGGGGCCACCTGACGTACGAGGAAGTCGGCCATGAGTGCCCGGGTGCGCGGAGACCCGCTCCCGTGTCGTCGGTCCAGGTCGGTGAAGTGGTCCGCCAGCGCGTACAGCGATTGGACGTCGCCGGAGGTGACCTGCTGTCGGCCACTTCGACTGACGGTCTCATCGGGCAGGTCATACCGCCACCCGAGCGCGGCCTGCAGGGCTTTGCCGTTGTCGAGTGTTCCACTGACCTGTGGGTTCGGATGCTTGGCCAGCGTCGTCCACAGCTGCTCGGCGGCGTCGATCGCCCGACCGACGGACGTGGGGTAGTCGCAGGCTCCGATGCCGTGAGAACCGCGAAACCCCAGTTCGCTGACGGCGACGGTGCGACCGAGTTTGCGGGTGACCGTCTCGGCCATGGCTGCCTGGACATCCTCTCCAGGGCGGCGACCGCGTAGCCACCAGTAGACGCTAGCTGCGTCGTAGCGCCACGCGCCGTGGTTACGGCCAGCGTGATTGAGCTGACGGGCAAAGGCGGCGTGCGCGTTGCCGTAACCGGCGGCACGGAGCAGCGCTTCGAATGCCGCGTTTGTGACCGGCCGCGCCATGGTTTGCCTCCAGCCATCGAGCAACTACCAACAGTGACAAGCCTATGGGTGGCTGAGGTCCTGTGGGTGCCCGCGCAACCCCGCGCAACCCACGCCCTGAACAGCGCAAAGGGGCGCAACGCTCGCCATCTGGCTGGACACTGCGCAGTCGGCTTCGCTGATCCCAGGAAGTCCATGGGTGACGGCGCTGACCTGCCGCCGTGCACCGGTTGACGGAGGTGGGATGAAGGACAACGCGCCGGACAACACAGGCGAGCAGGCTGAGGCGGCCGAGCGCGAGGCCGCCAGACAACGCCTCCTCGCCCAGGCCGAGGCCGATCGAGTCCCGGTGGACGACACCACTCGCGCTGTCCCGGATCGGCGGTGGAAGCGTGACCGCTGAAGAGCTGCCGATCGGCCAACGAGTGACGCACTGGCGGATGCGGCGGTCGATGACGCAGCAGATGCTCGCCGACCGGGTCCGCAGGTCGAAGAGTTGGGTCGACAAGGTCGAACGCGGAGTCCGCGCCCTGGACCGGTACTCGGTGATCCAGGACCTCGCCCGCGTCCTGCGGGTCGATCCGGAGGTGCTGCTCGGCCAGCAGCGCAGTACGCCGGCCGGCACGCTGGACGGGGTCGACGAGATCCGCGCCGCTCTCGCCAGCTACGACACCCACCAAGCCCCAGCCCAGGAGGCGGGCGAGCTGCGTCGGCAGGTTGGGCACGCGTGGCTGACCTACCAGCACGCGCACTACCAGCAGTTGGTGCGAGTCCTGCCGGGTGTGCTCGACGCCGCCCAGGCTGCGCGGTCACCGGAGCTGCTGGTGCAGGCGTACCGGATCACCTCATCGGCGCTGGTGAAGCTCGGCGAGGCCGACCTCGGCTGGCTGGCCGCGGATCGCGCGATGGCCGTGGCGGGCGGCGATCCGGTGTTGTCGGCGACGGCGGCCGTGTCGATTGGGCAGGCGTTGCGCGCGTTGGGTCGGGACCGGTTGGCGCTCGCCGCGACGGTCGCCGCCGTGGACCGCGTCGCGCCGCTGCGGCCGGCGGGGGAGTCGGCCGTCTGCGGGACGCTGCTGCTCCAGGCTGCCCTGGCCGCCGCCGGCTGCGGCGACCCCCGCCACGCCGAGGAGCTGACCGACCGGGCCACCATGATCGCTGCCCAGATCAAAAGGTACGACGACGTCCATCGAACCTGTTTTGGGCCTGTCGCGGTGGACCTGGCTCGGGTGGTGGCGGCGGTGGATCGGGGTGAGGCGGGGGTGGCCGTCGCGCTCCACGCGGCGGTGCTTCGGCGGGAGGCGTGGCGGCGGTTGCCGGCCGAGTATCGGGGCGCGTACCTCGTTGATGTCGCGCGGGCGTACCTCCAGGTTGGTGACCTGCGTGGCGCCGCGCGGGCGCTGGTCGAGGCGGACAGTGTCGCGCCGGCTGAGGTTCGGTGCCGGCCTTTGGCGCGTACCGTGATCGCCGACGTCGCCCGCGCACACCCGGCGCCGGCCGGCGTGGCGCGACTGGCGACGCTGGTCGGCCTCACCCGCTGATTGGGCAGGTTGCGCTGCCTCCACGGCTGATCGTTTGGGTGACGGCGGTGTCGCGGTGAGTGGTCACGTTGTGGCATGGTGCGGTCGTCAGTGAGGCCGGGCAGACGGATCGGGTGACGGCGGTGCCGGAGAAGCTGGATGAGTGGCATGACTTTCGCAAAAGCGTGGCGCTGGTGTCGATGGTGCTGTTCTTCTTTTGCGTGGTCGGCCTGGGTTTCCTCCTCTACCAGTTGGCGATCGTCGAGGACGATGGGACTTTCAGCGGTTGGTCGTTCCTTCGGTTCATGTCGGTGGCGATCCCGCTCGGGGTGGCTGCGGCGACCGGCCTCGGTGTCTACCGCGCGACCACCAACGCCGAGTCGAAACGGCGTGGTCGGATCATGGGCCTTGCGCTGCTCGCCGCCGCGGCCCTGCTCGTCGTGACGGGCATCATCGGGGACCGTCTGTCATGACCTTCTCCGTCGAGCCTGGCGCGGCGTCCGCGCCCTGGACCGGTACTCCGTCCCGCCTCGCCGATCATGAGGTTGACGGGTTTTGGGATGGCGTGGCTCGCCTGGCGACGCTCGTCGGCCTCACCCGCTGACCGGTCACCGCGCGGTCTGGAATCGTCAGGCTCCGAACCGTCGACTACGGGCCGCGTAGGAGCGCAGGGCACGGAGGAAATCGATCTGCCGGAAGCCCGGCCAGTAGACGTCACAGAAGTACAGCTCGGAGTAGGCCGCCTGCCAGAGCAGGAAGCCGGACATGCGGCGTTCCCCGCTCGTGCGGATGACCAGATCGGGGTCGGGCTGACCACCGGTGTAGAGGTGTGCCGCCAGATCGTCGGCGGTTAGCCGCTGTGCGACCTCGTCGATTGTGGCGCCTGTCGCTGCCTCCTGCTCCAACAAGGAACGAACGGCGTTGACGATCTCTTCGCGGCCGTCGTAGCCGATGGCGACCGTGAGATGGAAGTCCGCGCCGCGTTCACGAGTGGCGTCCTCCGCGAGTTTCAGGGCGTGGCGTGTCGCGTCGGGCAGGACGTCCGCGCGGCCGGCCAGGTGAAGCTGCCAGGGGTTGGCCGGCCGAAGAAGAGGCTCCGCGACAACCTCTTCGATCATCTGCATCAGGTTCTCTACCTCGTCCGATGCCCGTTTACGCATGTTGTCCACGGAGGCGACGAACAGGGTGACGTGGCGGATGCCCATCTCGGCACACCAGCCCAGCACGTCGTGGATGTGCTCTGCGCCGTATCGGTGGCCCACCCGGGGATCATCGAAGCCCGCCTGCTTGGCCCACCGGCGGTTCCCGTCCATCACCATCGCCACGTGCCGGGGGAGCGGCTTGCCGGTGAGCTGGGTGCGGAGGCGGCGAGCGTAGAGCCGGTAGGCGGTACGGCGTAGGGGCTGCATCATGATCGAATTTAACACCCGCGGGGGTGCCCAGTGTTGCTGCTCGCGGGGGAGGTCGTCGCGTCCCGAAGCCGGTGTCGCAGGGCGCTGCCGTCAGCCCGCGTTGAGTGGTACGGCAGGCCAGCCCTTCCTTACGCACAGGGGGATGCCCGGGTAGAAGGCTGCCAGCTTCGCCGCGTCGCGTTGTGGCTCGGCCACCTCCAGGGTGACGCACTCGCCGAGCTCCACGAAGGAGCTGTGCACGACGACACCACGGCTCTGCCAGTGGGCCACGTCGGCGCGGACCCGCTCGATCCACCGGTCGAGGGTCCGTGCGGAGTACGGGGTGTCGACGAAGCGCACGGTTACGGCCGGCACCAGCGCCCGGATCTCGGCGTCGAAGTCGCGGGTCGGTACGCGATACACCAGCAGCACATCGCCGGGTACGTCGAGGCTCACCCCGGCGTACGTGTGGGGCCAGCGGGGGAGGGCGGCGTTCTCCACCTGGGTAGCGGCGTCCATCAGTGCCTCTTGGCCCGGCCAGTACGACTGCTGCGGCAGCGGCGTCGCCGAGGTGGACGGCTGCTGCGGGTCGGCCGATGCGGCCGGCGTGGCGCACGCGGCGAGCAGTGCCAGCAGTGGCAGGGCCAGCAATGTGGCGCAGCGTCGGTGCATGCACGACCTTCCCCGGCTCGGTGATCAGCTCGCCAAAGACGAACCGGCCCGCGTCGTCCTATTACATCGCCACGAGCTGTGAGGAGCCGAACAACCAGTAGTCGTAGTGCGGCAGGGCTGCCGGCCAGTCGGCGCCGGGGACCGGAATCAGGCGAACGTCCTCACCGGCGTCGACCGTGTGCTCGTAGGCCCAGCCGCACTCGAACCGGACGTAAGCCGGCCCCACCCGATGAAGGGTCACGCGGCCGTCCACGAACAGCACCGTTCACCCTGAACGACGCAACCCTCCACATGACACGCGACCGGCCGACGGCCCGGGTGGGGTTTCCGGGAACGTGAGATTCGGGCATGTATCCCGACACTGCTGGAGGGGAGAGACGGCAAATGCTGGTGACTGGTTATCTCGGCGCGGTGCTCATCGGTGCCCTCATCGGCCTGCTCGGCCGACTCATCCTGCCAGGGAGGCAGCGGATCGGTCTCTTCGCGACGTTCGTCATCGGCGTCGGCTCGGCGGTGCTGGGCACCGTGGTCGCCAGGGCGCTTGATATCGACGACGGAGCCGGCGTGGAGGTGTGGGTGCTGCGCTGGGACTGGGTCGTGCTCGCGATCCAGGTCGGCGTCGCGATCATCGCCGTGGCGTTGGCGAACATGCTCACCTTCACCCGGCTTGCCGGCGGCGACGACGCCCCCCGTCGGCGGGTCCGTCGCAGCCGGGCCAAGAACTGAAGCGTCGCTCGGGAGCGCCCCGAGGGGGTGTGTTATTCGCGGCCGAGCCAGGTGGCGACGCACGCCTCATTGCTCTCGGCGTCGGCCAGGACCCACCACTTGGGTGCGTGCGCGTCGGAGACCAGGTGGCCGCCGGCGGCCAGGGCGGCGGCGATGCGAGCCTCCGCCTGATCGTGGGGGACAGCTATGTCGAGGTGCAGGCGGTTGCGCTGTGGGCGCGCCGCGTCCATCGGCTGCAACCCGAAGCCCGGGCCGCGGCGCGCCGGGTCGGCCAGGTAGTCGTCGCCGATCTGCCGATAGCCGAGCAGCGCCCGCCAGAACGGCAGCACGTCCGCGCCGGCGAGTGCGTCAAGGGTGACGTTGATGAGTTGGACGGCGGTCGGGTCGGCGGGGATGCCCAGCTCCTTGGCGACGCCCGAGATGAGCTGGGCCAACGAGATGTCGCGCCGGGTCAGGCTCACGGTGACGCCGGTGGCGCGCAGGTCGACGGTGAGGTGCTGCTGCTGGGCCTCGTCGGTGAGCCGGCCAATCTCGTCGACGAGCGCGATGCCCTCGGTCAGCGAGCCGGTCGGAAAGTAGGCCGAGACCAGGTGGTAGAGGGAGCGCCAGTCCTCGACACCGTCGGCCGCGTGGAACTGCGCGGCCGTGATCTGCGCAGTCATGTCGGCGAACCTAACATCGGCGGCGCGACTCTGTGGGCACAGCATCTAGGCTCCCGCCATGCAGATCATCGAAGGCGCGGGCCGGTGGACGGCACCCGCCGGGGCCGCCAACGACTGGGTCGAACAGTTGAGGGTGCCGGCACTGTCGGTGGGGACGTACTGCATCCCGGCGGGTGGTCTCGACGATCAGAGCCCGCACACCGAGGATGAGATCTACGTGGTCACCGCGGGGCGGGCCCGGATCGTGACTCCGGACGGCGCGGCCGAGGTGGGCCCGGGTTCGGTGATCTTCGTGCCGGCTGGCGAGGAGCACCGGTTCGTCGAGGTGACCGAGGACCTGGCGCTGCTGGTGGTGTTCGGCCCGGCGTACGGCTCGCGCGCTCCGGGTCGGCGAGCCGAGTAAGGGAGGCCCGGCCAGAGTCGACGCCAGCCAACTCGGCGTCGAGGGCACCGGGCCGTTAATCGAAGGTGAGTGGTCGGTAGGCTGCGCCGGTCGTCGATCAACGGGGAGTTTCGGCCATGGTTCGCAGATGGATGCTCGTCGGTTTACTGGTGCTGGTAGCGGGCTGCGACTCGGGCGGTAATTCCTCGCCGGAGCCGGCCACCGTCGACGCGCTCGCCCAGGTGCGTGCCGCGGCCGCCAAGACCGCCGGGGTGCCGGCGCACGTGACGTTGAGCGTGCCCAACGTCGAGGTCGCCGGCGACACCGATCCGGTGGGAAAGGCGCTGACCCTGACCGTCACCACGACTGCCGACGGCAAGGCCGTCGAGTCCAAGGTACGGGTGGTCGGCGACGACGCGTGGAGGACGCTGGGCAGTACCTACCTGCCGAACATCGACCCGACGAAGTTCATCTGGTTCCCGACGTCGGATTTCGCCACGGCGTCCCTGCTGCACCTGGGAGACACGTTCGACCCAGCGGGGATCAAGGGCCTCTCCGCGGCCATGACGGGCGCCACGCGTACCGGTGAGGGCACCTACACCGGCAAGCTCGACTTCACCGTGGCGCCGGCGGGGGTGTCCCGGGGCCTCCTGCCAGCGACGGCTGAGCAGTTGGAGCACCACGGTGGTGTCTCGCAGTCCGTGCCGTACGAGGCGGCGGTGGACGCTCAGGGCTACCTGACCTCGCTGACGGTCACGCTGCCGACCTTCGCGAGCACGGCCACGTTCTCCGACTTCGGCAAGCCCGCGAAGATCGAGAAGCCTGGTGCGGCCGAGGTTGTCGAGGTGCCGGACGGGCTGCGCCGCCTCCTGTCGAGCTAGGTGGTGTGTCCCGGCCGATCGCATCCTCTGTCCGGCGTGCCACGCATCGCGCTGCCGGCGGGGCGTCGACCGGTGGTGCAGCTCGTGGTCAGAGAGGCGTCGTCCGCGCCCTGCGCCGGGTGAGCGCGTCGCGAATGGCAAAGACGACGAGCGACAGCGGGACGAAGACCCACAGCTGAAGGATCGTGTAGCGGCGCAGCTCTCGGGTGGTGTCGACGCCAGCCAATTCGGCATCGAGGGCGCCGGCCCGCGTCAGCGCGATCGCGTACGCGGACAGCGGGGCGTAGTTGAGACCCACACCGACAAACCACAGGCCGAACGCGCGACCGCCGACGCCGCTCGATGACGCCAACAGCCAGACGCCCAACGTCACCATGAAGACCACACCGACCAGGAACTCGGCCAGAATGATGCGCCGCCGACGAATGGTGCCTCGGGCGCCGTACATGTCGATGGCCGCCAAACGACGAACGTCCATGCGTCGATGATGCCACCGGCGGGCAATTTTCGACGCGCGGTGCCGCCGATCTGACGCTCTGCCGGTGTACGGTCCACCTCGCGGGAATACTGGTCCGTGGCCGCCGCGCTTGAGGAGCACGACATGACCGTGACCTACACGTTCGACGTCTTTTCCAGCCTCGACGGCTACGGCGCGGCCGGGGCCGACTGGGCCGGCTACTGGGGTAAGCAAGGCCCCGAGCTGCTCGACCGCCGCCTCTCCCTCTACGACGAGAAGCAGCGGATGGTCTTCGGAGCCACCACCTATCGGGAGTTCGTCGACATGCTGGCCGGCAGCACCGAGGACTCCGAGGTGCGTGACCCGTGGGTCACCCGAATGTGGAACTCGCCGGCGACGGTGGTGTCGACGACGCTGAAAGCACCCCTCGAATGGCCGAACGCGACCGTCGTGAGCGGTGACGCCGTCGACGTCGTCGCCCGACTCAAGGAGGAGTCGGAGGTGCCGTTGCGCTCGCACGGCAGCCTCTCGATGAACCGGGCGCTGATGGCCGCCGGCCTGGTCGATCGCGTGCAGGTCACGCTCTTCCCGGTCGTCACCGGTCAGAGCGGAATGGCCCCGGTCTTCCAGGGTGCCGCCGACTTCGACCTGGAGTTGCTCGAGAGCCGGACGCTCGACGGCCACATCCAAGAGCTGATCTACCGACCCACCATCCACTGACCCGTACGGTCCTCGCGGCCGGAGCATCTAGGGTCGGTGGTGTGCGGATCCGGATCGACGGCAGCGACCTCCCGGGGCGGCGCGTCGGTGCCGAAGCCGACGCGCTGCGGCTCGGCAACGTGCACGTCGGACTCCAGCGCAAGACCGAGGTCGTCGATCAGGTACGCGCCGACGCGGCGGAGGCGACCTGGAGCTTCGAGGTGTCCAGCCGCGACGTCGACGGGATGCTGGATGTCGGCGGCCCGTGGGTGCATGGGCGGCCGGGAGCACGGTTCCTGTGTCTGAGCTGGGGCGCGGTGACCGAAGACGGCTTCGCGATGTTCAGACGGGCGAAGTTGATGTTCACGGACATCCCGACCGACTTGCTCCGTGCCGCACACGAGGGCAGCGGGCTCCTGGTCGGCCGAGTCGGCTTGACCGATGCCAGCGGCGGGCCGCTGTGCGCTCGGGTCCACCCTCCCGCCATCACTTGGACGCTGGAGTAAGCCGCACGCGGATCGCCGCCTGGGCGAGCTCGTCGGGGCAGCGCCGACACCCCGTCGGCTGCCACAGTGGCACGATGAAGGCAGACCTGCACAGCTACCTGAGAGACGGCCGCGAGGCGCTGCTGTGGAAGCTCGACGGGCTCAGCGAGTACGACGTACGGCGCCCGCTGACCCGGACCGCCACCAACCTGCTCGGTCTGGTGAAGCACTCGGCGGCTTCGGAGATCCTCTACTTCGGCCTCGTGTTCGGTCGGCCGATCAGGAGGAGTTGCCCTATGCCGGCGAGGCAGCGGAGCCGAATGCCGACATGTGGGCGACCGCCGATGAGACCCGCGAGGAAATTGTCGGCCTGTACCGCCGCGCGGCAGCCCACGCCGACGCCACCATCGAGGCCCTTGCGCTGGACGATGTCGGCCGTGTGCCGTGGTGGGGCGACGAATCGGTCACGTTGCCGGCCGCCCACCGGGGGGCGAGGGGCGCCGCTCCCGTACCAGCATGTTTTGATCTTTCAATGACCTCCGACGCCCCTGGTTGGGAAGCCATCGACGCACGTCTCGACGTGCTGTACCCCGATGTCGAGCCGAAGCACTACGGCACGCTGCACCGTTTCGCTCTGGGGGGCCCGGACCCGCTGGACGGCATCAGCTTCTATCCGCGTGACTCGCCGGTGTCGCACTGGCACATCGTCAGCTACGGCATGAGCGAGCTGTATGCCAAGGAGTCCGACAACCCCGAGGAGTCGGGCTGGGGCTTCGAGTTCACCTTCCGGGTCACCCGCGACATCGAAGACACCGATCCGCCGATGTGGGCGGCGAATATGCTGCAGAACCTCGCCCGGTACGTGTACTCCAGCGGCAACTGGTTCGAGTCGGGCCATCACATGGACGCGAACGGGCCCATCTGGCAGGACTACGAGACCGCGGTGACAGCGCTGGCCTTCGTCGAGGACCCGGAGCTGGGTACGATACCCACCCCGCACGGCCAGATGCAGTTCCTGCAGGTGGTGGGCCTGACCGGCGACGAGTACGAGGCCGTTCAGCAGTGGACCACCGAAGGTGTACTCGGCCTGCTCGCTGAACGGGCACCGCTGCTGGTCACCGACCTGGACCGGCCGTCGCTGACAGACGATGCAGCGGTACGGGCCGTGATCGAGGCCGGGCGTGCCCACGACGACATCTCTCCGGCCTAACGGCAGAGACGCGAGCCGTTACGCTCGCAATTCATGAGTGGTGGAGTAGCGGGCCCCCGTGGGCGGGACGTCGGTCTGGTGTGGGGGATCGTCGCCGTGTTCTGCATTGCGCCGGTCTTCTACACCTGGCTCCGTTCGCCCGGTGCGACGGACCAGGCGGTGTTTGGTCGGGCGGCCTCGCTCGCGGTGCTACTCATCGCGCTGATGCTGACGGCGGTCGCCGCGGTGGTGTCGGTCGTGATCTGGTACGGGGCGCGGGACTGGTCGCGCGGTCGCCGATGGGGTGCCGCCGGACCATTGCTCGCCTCCGCGCTCGCTGTCGTCGTGCTGGGGGTCGGTTGCCTGACGGTGGCACAAACGAGCGTTGACCTTGTTCTGGGTGGTCTGCTGGTGGTGGGTGCGGCGGCAGCGGCGATGGTGGCGGGGCAGGTGGTCCGGGTACGGGCGACAGCTGCTCGCGACCGGTTACGGAAGCGGTTCGAGCAGCTCCGAAAGGACCGTTCCTGACCGATGACGGCCGCGTGTCGCACTGCCGTCACTCCTTCGTCGCAGTGTGCAGGTCTGTGGTACTGATCGGGGTTCGTGGTCGCTCTGGTCGGAGGTGGCGCAGGTGGACGCTGAGGTTACTGCTCTCGCGGCAACTGTCGTGCCTTATGTGGCGGTGGCCGCGAAGGCGTACGGCACCGAGGTCGTCACCCGCCTGCAGGATGTGGCGGCGGACGCGACGGTCGGGTTGGGCGGCCGGTTGTTGCGTCGGTTGCTCAGGCGGCCGGAGTCGGCGCCGGCGGTGGAGGCGGCCGTGACGGACCTGGCCGAGGACCCGGCCGACGAGGACCGCGTGGCGGCGTTGCGGGTGCAGGTCGGTAAGGCGTTGGCCGCCGACGCGCAGTTGGCCACTGATCTGTCGCAGATCCTGGCTTCCGCCGGTGTGGTGGTGACGGCGTCGGGTGTGCGTTCGGTGGCGGCGCAGACGATCAGTGGGGTGGTGGTGACCGGGGACGGCGCGGAGGTGACCCGGTGACCGGTCCGGGGGGCGCGGCTGGGGAGCCTGCGAGCGCGAGCGCCAGCGGCGGACGGTCGGTCGCCGCGGGTGAGATCAGTGGCCTCGCGGTCACTGGTGACAACTCCGTTGTCGATGCTCGTCGAATCGAGCTGCACCGCCCAGCGAGCGATCCGGAGGTCGGAAAGCGGCTGCACAACCTCCCGAGGCCACCAACCAGGCTGTTCGTCGGCCGTACCGAGGAAGCCGCCGAGTTGGACGAGGTGATGGCGGCCGGCAGCGGGGTGATCTGCCAGGCGGTGCATGGCCTGGGTGGGGTGGGGAAGACCGAACTGGCATTGCAGTACGCCCACCGATGGCGGGACCGGTATGCGGTGCGGTGGTGGGTGAGTGCGGACAGCCCGGCGACGATTGAGAGCGGTCTGGCGGCCCTCACGGCACGGGTGAACCCGGACCTGGCGATGACGACGACGACCGCCGAGGCGGCGGCGTGGGCGATCGGCTGGCTGCAGAACCAGTCCGGCTGGCTGCTCGTGCTGGACAACGTGGAGCAGCGCTCTGACGTCGAGCCGTTGCTGGCGCAGTTGGACAGCGGACACGTCCTGATCACCACTCGGCGCGACGTGAACTGGGATGTGCTGGTCGACGGGTGTCTGCGCCTGGACATGCTGGACCGTGCGGCCGCGGTACGACTGCTGCTGGAGCGCGGAGGGCAGTCGGACCAGTTGGCGGCGGCGGTGTTGGCCGACGAGCTGGGGTATCTGCCGCTGGCGTTGCAGCAGGCGGCCGGATATCTGCGGCAGACGCGCCTGTCGATGTCCGTCTACCTGGATCGTCTCCGGGCCCAGCCCGTCGAGGTGTTGAACACGATCGCCGAGGGTGACCAGGCCGAGCGGGCGGTCGCGCAGGTGTGGTTGGAGACGCTGGGCCGGTTGCGCAACGAGCGGCCGACGGCGATCGAGCTGCTGAGGATCCTGTCGTGCTACGCGGCCGACGACGTGCCCCGCGAGGCGCTGGTGACGTTCGCCGAGGACCCCGCTGACGTCGACCGGGCCCTGTCCGCGCTGGCGTCCTTCAATCTCGTCACGCTCGCCGAGACGACGGCCAGCACCCACCGCCTTCTCCAGACGGTGGTCCGTAACCACGCGCAGACCGAGCCGGACACCAGCGACGAGAGCGGCGACCGGCAGGGCACCCTGTGGTGGCGGGTCACGCATCGAGCAGTGGAGATGCTCAACCGTGCGCGGCCCGGGGGGAACCCGTCGGATGCCGTCGACACCTGGCCGCAGTGGAGAGCCGTCGCCCCACATATTGAGGCGCTGGCCCAACAGATACCCGACGACAGCATCGATTTGACGTACGTCTCTCTGATCGGCCAACTTGCCATCTACTACGGCTCCCAGGCCAGGTACGAAGCGGCGATGAGGTTCGAACAACGGGCGTTGGGGATCAGTGAGACGGCGTTGCCGGCTGGACATCCCGGCATCGCCCTGCGGTTGAACAATCTGGCACACAGGCTCGGGGATCTGGGGCGGTCGGAGGAGGCGTTGCCGCTGCAGCGGCGTGCGTTGGAGATCAGTGAGGCGGCGTTGCCGGCTGAACAGGCCAACATCGCGGTCCGCCTGGGCAACCTGGCGTACACGCTTACGACGTTGGGGCGGTCCGAAGAGGCGTTGCCCCTGCAGCGGCGGGCGCTGGAGACCAGTGAGGCGTCACTGCCGGCAGACCACCCCGACATCGCAAACCGCTTGGGCAACCTGGCGTACACGCTCACGACGTTGGGGCGGCCCGAAGAGGCGTTGCCCCTGCAGCGGCGTGCGTTGGAGATCAGTGAGGCTGCGTTGCCGGCTGGGCACCCCGGCATTGCCCTCCGGCTGAACAATCTGGCGCACACGTTGGGGGATCTGGGGCGGTCGGAGGAGGCGTTGCCCCTGCTGCGGCGTGCGTTGGAGATCAGTGAGGCGGCGTTGCCGGCTGGGCATCCCGATATCGCGACCCGGCTGAACAATCTTGCACAGACCTTGGAAGATCTGGGGCGGTCCGAGGAGACGTTGCCCCTGCAGCGGCGGGCGTTGGAGATCAGTGAGGCGGCGTTGCCGGCAGGGCATCCCGACATCGCGCTGCGACTGGACAATCTGGCGTACACGCTCGGTGGGCTGGGGCGGCCGGAGGAGGCGTTAGCCCTGCGACAACGGGCGTTGAAGATCAGCGAAGCGGCGTTGCCGGCAGGACATCCCGACATCGCGTTACGGCTGGACAATCTGGCGTACACGCTGAGTCGTCTGGGGCGGCCGGAGGAGGCGTTACGCCTACGACAGCGGGCGTTGAAGATCAGTGAAGCCGCGTTGCCCTCGGAGCACCCCGGCATCGCACTGCGGCTGGAAAACCTGGCCTACACGCTCATCGATCTGGGGCGGTCGGACGAAGCGTTGCCCCTGCAGGAGAGGGCGTCGCAGATCAACAGCGAGGTCCAGCGGAGGCGCGGCGGTGCAAGCGATGCGGCGACGCCGGGGGATCAGCCCAGCGACACCTGACGAGCAAGCCAGCCGGTGGAAGGCGTGGCGCAGGCTGCTGGCCGAGGGCGGCTCAAGCCGATGCCTGCTCGGCGAGGCTGTCGCGGCCCTCCGGCGTCATCTCCTGGTACGTCGTCCAGAAGTCGTCGAAGGCCGTGGCCAACTCGTCCCCGTAGGTGCCGCTCGCGATGGCCGCTCGCAGGGTGAGGTCCCCGTTCTGCACTGCGGTCGCCATCTCGCGGACGACGGGGTTGGCGCTGGTGCGCAGGTCGGCGAGTGCGGCGCGGAGCAGGTTGGCGCGCTGCTCGTCGCCGCCGGCCAGGTCGTCGAACTCGTCCATCCGAGGGTTACGCCGTCGCGCCGACGAGCGGGTGGTCGTAGCGACCGCCGTCGGGCAGGGCGGGCAGCGTGACGGAGTCGAGGTCGCTGAGGTCGCGGGCGAGGGCCGCGCGGAAGGCGAGGACGGCGGCGGTCAGTTGCTGGCACAGTTTGGTGGCTTCACCCCACAGGCGGAGCAGGTTGGCGACCTCGGCGGCGGCGAGGCCGTAGCCGACTGCGGCGCCGATGCCGGTCGCGCTGGTGGCGGTGCCTGCGGCGGCGGCGATGCCGGCGATGATGGCGGCGTCCAGGATGCTCTTGACGACCCCGCCGAGGGCCTCCCCGGCGGACCAGACCGCGTCGGCCATGCCCCGGTAGGCGTCGCTGATCCTGCCGAGGGGACCGTGGAGGTCGGCGATGGCGTTGGCCGTGGTGGTGAAGTAGTGGAAGGCAGCGTCGCCCGCGACGCCCCGCCATTGCGGGTGGAGGGTGCTGGTGCCGGACTGGACGTTGTAGGCCAGGTCGTGCAGCGCCCGGCCCATGTTGGTGGCGACGGGGGCCATGGCGGCGAGGGACTCCCAGTCGCCGAAGATCCGGGTCTGGATTTCGCCGACCGGGTCGAAGCCGAACACGTGGTCGAACACCCCATTGAGCCAGGCCGATGGACTCAGGTAATCCATCCAACCCAGCGCGTTCGACGGGGTGCCCGACTCGCCGGGAGGGTCGAGGGAGCCGGTGACGTCGCGTGGGTCGACGAAGTTTGCCGGGTCGCAGGGATTGGTGATCAGCTCCAGTTCGAGAGGTGTGATGCAGCGTTCGAGCGCGGCGGGCAGCGTGCGGTCGAGGCGGTCGGCGGCGGAGAGGTCGGTGGTGCGGTAGTAGGACGCGGCGGTGCGCAGCTCGGGGGCGGAGGCTTCCAGGAGGCACGCGAGCCGGTTGAGGACTCCGTTGATGACGACGACCGCGTGGTCGTGACCGGTCTTGGCGATGCTGAACGCCTCACCGCCGGTGCCCGCCTCGGCATGGCGGTCGTAGTAGCCGCGGATGGCCCACGCGTCCTCGGCGGCGCGGTCGACCTGCCGCGCGAAGCCGGCCACCGCGTCGGGCTCGACGAACAGTGTCATCACGACTCTCAGTCGACGAGGAAGACGCCGGCCAGGCCGACGACCGCGAGGGTGACGGCGGCGACGAGCAGGTGCAGGCGGGGGCGCGGCTCGCGCACGGCGTAGGTGCACAGCCCGAGCGCGCCGCCGACCACCGAGGCCGTGAACCAGGGCAGGCGCGCGGGGCTGGCCTCACCAACAACGATCATGTACGTGGCGACCGCCGCGAAGAAGATGGCGGCGTTGGCGATCGTCTGCCGCAGATTTCGGGACGCCGTGTGCTGGAGCCTGCCGACCGACGCGCGATAGGCCTCCGTGGCCTCGGCTCGTTGCTCTGCCGTCCCGCGCTGTCGCGTGCTGCGACCGCCCGACTTCCGCCCCCGACTCATGCCAGCGAAGATACCAACGACAGTGATGAGATCACTGCCCTCAGTAGTGACGTTGGGGTGCAGCGGAGGGGCCACTCGTCCGAGTGGCCCCTCGCTGTGTGCCGATGAGCGGCTAGCATTCAGGTTGGCAGGTCAACCGTGCTCTGCTCTGTCGGGCGCGGCCTCGGGAGGGTGTTCCAGCACCCTCTCGAGGGGCCGTCCAACGGGACGGCCACCTACTCGCAGAAGACACGCACCTTGGCATCGGGCGAATCGATGTCGACGGTCACGTCGTCGAGGTGCTCGATGAGCGCCTCGAGCTGTTCGGGCTTGAGCTGGGTCAGGTCGAACGGCACGCCCGAATCGCTCAGTGAGGCGTTGGCCTTGACCATCGCCTGCGGCGGGATCAGGGCCGTCAGCCGTACGCCGGCCCGCAGCAGTTGCAGCGGCACCCGCACGTTGACCCGCGACGGCTCGCCGTTGTCGACAGCGTCCACCAGCACCCGCAGGTACTTCACCTTGCCCTTGGGTCGGGCGTCGGGGCCCGACGCCGTCGCCGGCTGGTCCCGGTCGAGTGCGGCGATGAGCTGCTCCGCCTCCTCTGCGGTGATCTTGCCCTCGGCCAGCATGTCGAGGATGTCCTTGCGCTGTTCGTTCATTCGAACCTCTCCCTATCGGATAGCGACGAGCACGGCCGTGCGGCCCTGCTCGATGTCGAAGCGGGCGCCGGGCAGCGCGGAGATGACGCGCCATCCAGAGCCGAGCGCCCGGACCACTCTGATGCGGAACACGAGGCAGGCCACAATCGCCGCCAGCACGACCAGGACCACGACCGGGAGGAGCACCAGCACCACGGGGAGCACCGGAACCCAGATCCGGATGGGCCGATGCTCTGGGCGTCTGACCCGGACGGTCACCAACTGCGGCATCACTGCCGACCGTCCAGCTCGGCCAACGCCTCCTGTGCGGTGATCTCACCGCGGCGCAACCGATCGATGATGTCCGCCCGCGACGGCGCCGGGTCGACCTCGACGAAGTCGAGCATCTGCGTGATCCGGTTGAGTCGTGACTTGATCGTCGGGTAGCTCACCCCGAAGATCCGCTCCATCTCCTTGATGGAGCCGTGGCACCGCACGAACGCCGTGACGAAGACCTGATCCTCGACGTTGAGCTGAGCCAGTTGGGGGACCCCGAACTCGCCCTCGATCGCGATGCCGTTGCCCGCCAGGCGCACCCGCTCGACGACGAACGGCTGGCCCCGGGTCAGGTTCGTGAGTTCCTGCCAGTCCATCGCCTGCTCTGTCATAACTAAATTTGTACTCGGCGAAACCTCAACTTCCAAGAGTTAAACCTTAATTTTTTTAATCTGGACCTGCGTGGACCCGCTCGGTGCCCTGGATCACCCCGAAAGGGCGGTTCTTGGGGTGGTATGCGAGGTATCCGGGATTGGATCAACGCTCAGACATCGGCTAGCGTGCGCGTCCGTGAAACCCAATCGCTTCGCTTCCGCCCTGTTGATCCTTGCCGCCACGACCGCGCTCGCCGCCTGCGGCGACGCAGACAAGGCAACGACGGCCGGATCCACGCCGTCTGCCTCCACCTCTGTCTCCACGTCTGTCGCCCCGACCTCGGCAGCCGCCTCCGCGCCCGCTGCGGCGGCCGGCGCGAGCGACAAGAAGCTCTGCGAGACGGTGAAGAAGGCCGGGGACGACATGAAGGCCGAGCTGCTCAAGGTCGCCATGGCCGGTGAGCCGTCGGCGGCGGACTTCAAGAAGATCCTGATCGGGCTGAAGGACCAGCTCAGCGCGGCGGCCTCGGCCGGAGGCGACAGCAAGGTGGCCACGGCCGTCCAGCAGTTCAACGCCGAGGCGGCCAAGGCGGCAGCGGCGGCGGACCCGGCGGAGGCCGCCGACAACCCGGCCTTCGAGAAGGCCGGCACCGACATCACCGCCGCGTGCAAGGCGGTCGGGGTCAGCGTCAACTTCTGATCGATCTCCCCTGGCCGCCCGCGTCACCCGGGCGGCCAGGGGAGTGGAACCAACGTCAGGCCACCAGCGAAACCTGACCGTTGTCCAGGTCGTAGCGGGCGCCCACCACTCGCAGCGTGCCCTGCTCCACCCGCTCGGCGATGATCGTGCTGCGTGCCGAGAGCGCCTGCACCTGAGCCGCGACGTTGGCTCGCACCGCGTTTTCCACTGGGTCGCCGGGCTGGCCGAGCACCGGCTCGACGATCGGGCGCAGGCTGTCCACGATCGTGCGGATGTGCCCAGGCGCCGTACCGCCGGTCCGGATGGCGTTGATGGTGGCGCTGATCGCACCGCAACGCTCGTGGCCGAGGACGACGATCGCCAGGCTGCCGAACTCCTCGACCGCGAACTCGATGCTGCCCAGGAGCAGGTCGTCGACGATGTTGCCGGCCACCCGGTTGTCGAACAGGTCACCCAGCCCCTGGTCGAAGAGCACCTCGGGAGCCACCCGGGAGTCCGCGCAGCCGACCGTGATGGCGAACGGGTGCTGGCCGGCGGCGAGCCGGTGCAGGTCGGCGAGGCCCTGGTGCGGGTGCCGGCCGTGGCCGGAGACGAACCGCCGGTTGCCGGCGCGCAGCCGGCGCAGCGCCTCGGCTGGCGTCTCGACCGGATCGTCGGCCGGCGTGGCGGCCGCGGCGGACGGGCTGGCCGTGGCCGCGCCGAGCGCGACAGCGGCGGCAGCACCACCGGCTGTCAGCAGTGAACGACGGGACAGCTGGGAACGTGCCACGATGATCTCCCAAGGGTGAGGCAACTGCCCTTCTTCCTACCAGCACCATCCACCGTGGTGGATGCCGGCTACTCACAGCCGAGAGCCTCTTCGTCTCCAGCAGGGCGTGCTCGCCGCCCGTGGTGATGTCACCCGCGCGGGTATACGTATGTGCTCAGAAGAAATCTATGAGCGAAGCGGTAGACATGCTCTCAGCCGTCGGCTAACGTTCCTGACGTCAAGAACGAAGGTAACAAAGACGCGGACGTCACCGCCCCACCCGAGGGCGAAGGGGTTGAGCCGGGAACGTGCCGGCTTCGGCCCGGTTCGGCGGCAGAGATTTGCCGTGGACAGGTGGAATGCACGACAGCGGGTGAGGCCGACGCAGGATTCAGGGCTTCATCCGAGGCAGGAAAGGTTCGTCGTACGTGTCGGGGCCATGAAGTCGCGTGGGGCTCGGACACCGGCGGCCAGCACGGAGTACGACAGAGGAATTCAGAGGCAAGGGAGGGCAATACACCGTTGGATCGCCCGCTGCCAGTCGCATTCGTGGGCTGGGCGCGGACACCGCAGTTTCCATCGAACGAGAGGTGGTCTCCGGTCACGCTTATGCGATCCTCGCACCCGAAGTCTTCACTGGAGGCTGGTGCGGTTACGACAAGCCGACGTTCTGTCGGTCGATGGTGTTCCTGACCCACAACCCTTGGGCCCCGGTGCTTCCGAGCACCGGGGCCCTCGTGATGGAGGTTCCATGGCCCAATTGGGCGACATGCTCGACGATGAGGATTACCCCGCCTACACGATGGGCCGCGCCGCCGAAATCCTCGGCTGCTCGCAGGACTTCCTGCGTCGGCTCGGCGACGCGAAACTGATCGAGCCGCACCGCTCCGGTGGCGGGCACCGCCGCTACTCCCGCTATCAACTGCGCCTCGCCGCGCGGGCCCGGGAGATGTGTGATCAGGGCACCGACATGGCCTCGGCCTGCCGGATCATCATCCTTGAGGACCAACTCGAAGACGCCCTTCGCCAGAATGAACGCCGCCAGCACGATTGAGCGCACCCGCCCGGGGCTGGATGCCCGAGGGTGACGCGAGCGCCGTACGGCCCCTCCCAACAGGGCAGGGGCCGTCTGTCGTTCGTGGAGCGCTGTCGCACCGCTCTGCCGCCTCATCCGAGGCTGCCGGGGGCATCGACCAGGCACCGCCTATGCAAACCACCACTTGTGCAAATGATGACTTGTATTAGGCTTGGGTCATGCCTTCCTCGCTCGTGGCCCCCGGCCCCGACCTCGACTCGGCCTTCGCCGCGCTCGGCGACCCCGTCCGTCGCGCCCTGCTGGCCCGTCTCGCCCAGGGCGACGCCACAGTGGGTGAGCTCGCTGAGCCGTTCGAGCTGACCCAGCAGGCGATCTCGCACCACATCGGTGTCCTCCGCAGATGTGGCCTGGTCGACCAGCGGCGCGAGGGCACCCGGCGCCCCTGCCGGTTGAGGGTCGAGCAGCTGGCGCTGCTCGGCACGTGGATCGACGACCAGCGCCGCACCTGGGACGACCGACTCGACGCCCTCGCGGAACACCTCAGCGACGACGGAGTGGCCCGTTGACCAGCGCAGAGCTGCGCGGCGACGAGCTGATCGCCGCCCGCCACCTCCCGGCGGCCCCCGACCGAGTCTGGGTCGCCTTCACCTCACCGGCCGGCATCGCCGCGTTCTGGGGCGGTTCGCACGCCACCGTGCCCCCGGAGTCCGTGACCGTCGACCTGCGGTCCGGTGGAGAGTTCGCGCTCGACACCCGTGCGCCGGGCGGCCTGAGCCGACGGCTCCGCTTCGTCTACGTGCGCATCGCCGCACCGCACGACCTCGTGTTCGACGAGCCGGTCACCGGCCTGCGCACGACCGTCACCATCCGCCCCGCTGGCGACGGCACACACCTCACGGTCCACCAGCGTCGGCTTCCCCCCGAACTCCGGACGACCCAGGCGGCCGACGGGCTCGCCTCGATCCTCGACGCCCTCGCCGCGCACCTGCGACACGACCAGGCCACACCAGGATGGAGAACGCCATGATTCAGACCACCCAACGCGACCTCGTCGCGGAATACTTCGCCGGCTTCCGGACGAGCGACCACCCGCGGATCCTCGCGACGCTCACCGACGACGTCGAGTGGGTGATCCACGGCCACCGGACCACCCGGGGCAAGGCCGAGTTCGACGGCGAGATCGAGAATCCGGGGTTCACCGGCAGCCCCGAGCTCGACGTCCAGCGTGTCCACGAGGACGGCCCGGTCGTCGTGACCACGGGCGAGGGTCGGGGCGTCAGCATCGACCACGGGCCCTTCCGCTTCGCGTTCAACGACCTGTTCACCTTCCGCGACGGGCTCATCGCGCGCGTGGACTCGTACCTCGTTCCGCTGGCCTGAGGCCGCCACCCAGGGCCCACCCCGGCGACGTCCGCCGCGCCCGGTCACTCGAAGAACTTGATGCTGAACCCGGTGTCGGTCGTCGGGCCGGGCACGTTGGCGCGGCGGTAGGTCGTGTTGCCCCACCAGCAGAAGGTGCCGGTGTACCAGTACCGGTTCTCCCAGGCGTACGGGGTGCCCTTCGACACGGCGTGGAACATCAGCGGGAACCTCGGCCCGGCCGGCGGGCTCGTGGCGATGTCGCCGTTGAGCAGGACGAAGCTGTGGTGGCCGGGGCCGTCGACGGACAGGGTGGGGTCCCAACCGGCCATCATGGTGGCCCGGTTCGAGCCGAACAGGCAGCCGTTCGACTTGTACCAGTCCCACACGTACGTCGGGTCGCCGCCGGCTCGCAGCCTCAGGTCGGCGAGACAGTACTGGTTGCTCCAACTGCCGTTCGCGGAGTAGACGATGTGGAGCTGCCCGTTCGGGTCCCGGATCGCCTCGGGAGCCTCGTTGATGTACGGGTTGCCGACGACGCGTTCCCAGCTCTCCCGCGGCTGGGAGATGACGTAGCGGTTGCCCGTCGGGGTGACCGGGTCGCTCATCCTGCTCAGGTAGATGTTCTGTTCGACGTTGGTGTCGCCGGCCCACCCCGACCAGACGAACCACCGCTGCCCGTTGAAGGTGAACAGGCTGCCGTCGATGGCCCACTTGCCGCCCGGCAGCGCGAGCTGCCGCTCGGCCGTGTAGCCGCTGGCCGGCGACGCCGAGCTGATCGCGTACATGCGGTGGGCGGGGCCGCGACCGGCCGAGAAGTAGATGTAGTAGCGGCCACCGTCGGTGATGATCTCCGGAGCCCAGACCTCGCCCAGGTTGCGGGTGTCCGTCCAGACCTGCCGCGCGGGTGCGGCGGCCAGCGCGTCGGTCGACGACGCCTGCCGGACGGCGACCCCGCCGTTGAGCGACTGGACGGAGATGTAGGTGCCGCCGACGCGGATCACGCTCGGATCGGCGGCCCGCAGAGTGGTCTTCGCGGCGTCGGCCGGGCCGGCGCCGGGGATGGACAGCCCGGTGGCGACCATGGCCGCCAGCACGATGGAGAGGAGCCGTGGCAGAACTCGGTTACCCACGTTCAGTCCTTTCCTCCGCCTAGTAGCAGAACGGCGGCGGGTCGTCTGGATCGATCGTGATGCCGAGCTGCCCGCACTCGATGGCGCTGCCCTGCCCCTTGATGCGCCAGCCCTGACCCGCATTGTATTGAAAGACGTACATGCCGTCACCCTCCTGGTCGCGGTCCCAGCCGGTGGCCCAACCCTTCCAGCAGTCCACCGTGCTCGGGGTGATCTGGTAACCACTGGGGAGCCCCGGCCACGCGGTTCAGGGTCGCCGCCGTCACCGGGCAACCGACTGAGGAACGCGTACCCGTTGCACCCGCGGACGGCCGTGCCGGCGACGTCGACGTCTTCGACGGCGGGACTGTCGACGGTGTCGGCGACGCCGAGGTCGGTGCCGGTGACGGTGAGCTGGTGGGGCTCGGCGGATTGGTGGCCGGTGGGGTCGGCGGGCCGAGTACTCGGCCGCCCGTCACCGTCGCCCCGACGACGATCACCAGCACGCCGGTGGCTACGGCGGTACTCGTGGTGAGCATGCTGCGTCGGCGTAGTTGACGGGATGTGTTCAGCGCCCGCTCGTACAGGTCGGGGCTGCCACCGTGCTCCGCCAGATCGGTCATGGCCTCGCGCAGCCGATCGAGGTCGTCGGTCAACTTGCCACCCCCTTCGTCTCCGTCCCCGACAGCAACTCGGGCGCGATCTGGCGCAGCCGCGCCAGCGCCTTGCTCGTCTGGCTTTTGATCGTGCCGATGGAGCAGGACAGCAGATCGGCTGCCTCGGCCTCGCTGCGGTCCTCGAAGAAGCGCAGCACCAGCACCGCGCGCTGGCGGCGGGTGAGCTGGTCCAACGCGCGGAGCAGGGACAGCTTCAGGTCGCTACGACCGGCATGGTCACTGTCGGGATGGGCCACGTCGGCCAACTCCCCGGGCAGACTCTCGCGGACCCGGGTCCGCCGCCAGCGGCGGACGTGCTGGTGGTACATCGCGACCCGGGTGTACGCCTCGAAGTGCCCGCTGTCCGCGAGCCGACCCAGTGCCCGATGGGTGCGCGCCAGCGCCTCCTGCACCAGGTCCTCGGCCAGGTGCCGGTCGCCGGTCAGGAGGAAGGCACTGCGTTGCAGCGCGGGCGTCCGTGCTCGGACGAACGCACAAAACTCGGCCTCGTCGGCCACCATCGCTCTGCTCCCCGTCATCGGAACATCACCGCAAACCGCCGATCAGCCGCCTGCTAGTAGCAGAACGGCGGCGGGTCGCTCGAATCGATCATGATGCCGAGCTGCTCGCACTCGATGGCGCTGCCCTGTCCCTTGATGCGCCAACCCTGATCGGGGGTGTTCTGGAAGGCGTACAGGCCATCGCCCTTCTGGTTGCGGTCCCACCCGGCGGCCCACCCCCTCCAGCACCTCACCGTGTCCGGGGTGATGCGGTAAGCGTTCGGTAGGCCCGGCACGCGGTCCAGGGTCGCCGCCGTCACCGGGCAGCCGCCGCCGGCCGGCGTCCTCGTCGCGGACGGCGACGGCACCGCGGTCGGTGTCGGCGAAGGCGGGCTGGAAGTGACCGCGGGGGAGCCGGTGGTGGGCGTGGCCGAGGACGGCGCCGAGGCGACCGGCTGACCGTCGGTGCAGCCCGCTGCCGCGCCGGCCACCAGTACGGCGGATACGAGCATGCGAAGCCCAGTGTGGTGACTCATACCTGGTGACAGCCCCCCCGAACGAGAATGGTTGCCGTCCACCAACGAGAATTCTTAGCCGTGCGCGCGGCCGGGAAGGTCGGGGCCATTTATCCGGCTTTGCCGCGAATGGTGCACGACCTGCGGGACCATCACGGCGGTAGCAGACGTCGCGGAGGGATCTCAGGCCATGTTCGACGGGTTCGAGGCGTTCGACATCCCCACGTCGGGGGCGACGATCCACGGTCTCCGTGGCGGAAGCGGCCCACCGGTCCTCCTCCTGCACGGCATCCCCGAGACACACCTCATGTGGCACCGCGTGGCGCCGCGGCTCGCCGAGAGGTACACCGTGGTCGTCACCGATCTGCGGGGCTGGGGCGCCAGCGGCAAACCGCCGAGCACCCCGGATCACGAGCCGTACAGCATGCGGGCGATCGCCCGCGACCAGATCGAGGTCATGCGGAGCCTGGGCTTCGATCAGTTCCGACTCGTCGGCCACGATCGAGGCGCGCGGTGCGCCTACCGTCTGGCGCTCGACGCCCCCGACGTGGTCACGCGCCTCGCCGTCATGGACGTCGTTCCGGTCGGCGACGTGTACGACCGTGCCGACAAGGCGTTCAGCCTCTCCTACTGGGTCTGGTCCTTCCTCTCGGCCCCGGAGCCGGTGCCCGAGCAGTTCATCGGCGCGGCACCCGCCGTACTCGTCGACTTCATGCTCGGCACCTGGCCGGTCGTGAAAGATGCGTTCCCGGCCGAGGTGCGCGCCGCGTACGTCAAGCAGTTCGGCGATCCCGCGACCGTCCACGCGATCTGCGAGGAGTTCCGCGCGGCCGCGACCGTGGACTACCAGCAGGACGAGGCGGAGCGAGGCAATCGGAAGATCACCTGCCCCGTCCTGTTCCTCTGGAGCCAGGAGGGTCAGGTCGCGAAGCTCTACGACGATCCGCTCGGGATCTGGCGGGAATGGGCCGATGACGTGCGCGGCGGGCCGATTCCGGTGGGGCACTTCATCCCCGAAGAGGCACCCGACGAGACTGCACGGCAGCTACTCGATTTTCTGCCGTAGAAGAGAAGGGCTTCCGTGCCGACCTACCGCCACCCGGGCACCATCATCACCGACCACACCTTCCCGGTGCCGCTGGACCACACGGACCCGGCCGGAGAGCACATCGAGGTGTACGCCCGCGAGGTCGTCGCCGCCGGCAAGGAGCACGAGGCGCTGCCCTGGCTGCTCTTCCTCCAGGGCGGCCCCGGTGGGCGCTCGCCGCGTCCGGTGGGCCGGGACGGCTGGCTGGACCGGGCGCTGGACGACTACCGGGTGCTGCTGCTCGATCAGCGAGGCACCGGCCGCTCCACGCCCGCCGACCGGCACACGCTGCCGCTACGCGGCGACGCGACCGAGCAGGCCCGGTACCTGACGCACTTCCGGGCCGACTCGATCGTCCGCGACTGCGAGCTGATCCGCCGGAACCTCCTCGGCGAGGACGGGCGGTGGAGCCTGCTCGGCCAGAGCTACGGCGGCTTCTGCACGCTCACCTACCTGTCGTACGCGCCGCAGGGCATCCGCGAGGCCTTCGTGACCGGCGGGCTCCCCGCTCTGCGCAGCACCCCGCAGGAGGTCTACCGGGCCGCCTATCCGCGAGTACAGCGCAAGGTCGAGGCGCACTACGCGCGCTACCCGGAGGACGTCGGGACCGTCCGCGCACTCGTCCGGCACCTGCGGGAACGGGAGGTACGGCTGCCCGGCGGCGGGCTGCTGAGCGTCGAGGCGTTCCAGGCGATCGGCATGCTGCTGGGCACCGGCAGTGGTTCGCACACCCTGCACTACCTGCTCGAGGACGCCTTCCTGCCGGGAGTGTCCACCGACCGGCTCTCCGACTCGTTCCTCGTCGAGGTTGAGCGTCAGCTCTCGTACGCGGGCCGTCCGCTCTTCACGGTGCTGCACGAGTCGATCTACGGCCAGCGTTCGGTGACACCCGAGGCCACCGGGTGGGCGGCCGAGGCGGTGCGTGCCGAGTTCGGGCAGTTCAATGCCGACCGGGCGTTGGCGGAGAACAGGCCGGTGCTGTTGACCGGCGAGATGATCTACCCGGGAATGTTCGTCGACGATCCGGCGCTGGCACCGCTCCGCGAGACCGCCGAGCTGCTGGCGCGGCACACGGACTGGCCGGACCTGTACGACCCGCAACAGTTGGCCCGCAACGAGGTGCCGGTCGCCGCCGCCGTCTACCACGACGACATGTACGTCGACACCGACGGCTCGTTGGCCACGGCGCGATCCGTCCGCGGCCTGCGCACCTGGGTCACCAACGAGTACGAGCACGACGGCCTGCGGGTGAGCGGCGGCCGCGTCCTCGACCGACTGATCCGGATGGTCCGCGGCGAGGTGTGAGGGGCCCGGCCGCCCACGAATTGAGCTGTCGGTCAGGTCGATGACCGCTGAGAATGACCGCCATGGCGAAAGAACGCGTGCTGGCGAAGGTGGAGGCCGACCTGCGCCGCGGGCACGTGCACCCCGCGATGCAGCGACTGGCGAGCCTCACCGCCGCGTACCCCGATGATGGTGACCTGCGGGCCCGGCGTGCCGCGCTCTATCGGCAGGTGGGCAACCTGGCCGAGGCCGGGCGCTGGGGGTTTCTCAGCGAGGACGTCACGGCCGAGGAGGTCGCCGCCTTCGAAAGGTCCTACCCGCGGGTCTGGTCGCGTCTGCTCGTCCTGAAATTGCACGCCGACCCCACCGACAGGCTCGGACCGACGGCGGGCGCGCGATTCGCTCGGCTGGTCGAGCAGGCCAACGAGGAAGGCCCGGCCCCGGTCGACTGGACCGAGGTGGGCCCCCGGCCGCAGGCGCCCGGCTCCTGGCGCGACGAGGTGCCCTGCCTGTTGGCGGCGGTGCTCGGCCTGCTCGGCCTCGCCCTGGCCGGTGTCGGGCTGGTCACCGTGCTCCGCTGGGCCCTCTGACCTGGCCGACCCGGTGGACCGGTGGCAGCTCACTAGTGCGCCGGGGCCGGCTGCTCCCGCCCAGCCGGCCCTGTCGCTTGATCAGGCAGGTCCCTGGTCGCTGACCGCGAACCCGGTGACCGGCCCGCCCTGGCTGCGGTCGTCGACGTGCAGCCCGTGGAACGAGTCGAAGGTCAGTGGACCGTCGGCGGTCACGACCCGGTAGTTGCGGCGGCCCTGGCTGTCCCTCTCCTCGGTCCGGACGAAGCGGAACAGCTGACCCTGCGCCGCGGGGTCGCAGTCGGCGACCACGAGGGTCGGTGGCCCGTCGGCGTGCCGCTGGACCCCGACGCACGAGTCGTCGGCGAAGGCCGCCTTGATCCGGTGGCGGGCACCGGACGGGACGAGGACGAAGACGCTGCGCTCCGTCAGCTGAACGTTGCCGATGACCTTCCCGTCGGCCCCGACGACGAGGTAGGCCGGCCACCCCGACTCCATCGAGATGGCGACCTTCCGTGTGCCCGAGAAGACGTCACCGCGTGGTGCCGTCGGGGCCGGCGAAGACGAGGTCGGCGATGCCGGCGCTGGCGGTCCCGACGGACGCGTCGCCACCGGGACGGTCGGTGCTGCGGCGGGACCGTCGCCGACCGGACTGGCGCAGGTCTGCGTGCCGAGCGTGAGGGCGGTGACTGCGGCGATGAGGCCGGTGCGGATCACAGGTTCCTCCATGGACGTCGGTGGGAATCCTTCGTTGGGAACACGCGGCGCGGTCGTCGACGATTGCGGGAAGTCTGTGCAATACGCACCCCGACCTGCGCGTGTCTGTAGTGAGTGATCCGTGACCGCAGGAGGTGCCGTGCGAGGCGACCAGCCGGATGACCGCGCCGCCTTCGACCGGTTCTTCCAGACCTGGTACGGCCGGGTCACCGCGCAGATCCACGCGTACCTCGGTGACCGGGCCGAGGCCGAGGACGTGAGCCAGGAGGCGTTCCTGCGGGCCTGGCAGAGATGGCCGGACGTCGCCGCGTACGAGGATCCGGTGGCGTGGGTCCGTCGGGTGGCCTGGAACCTCGCCACCAGCAGGCTTCGCCGGCTCACCGTCGCGGCCCGCGTTCTGCGCCGCCAGCCCCTGGTGGCGCCCGTGCCAGCGGTCGACCCGAATCATGTCGCGTTGGTCGCTGCCCTGCGCACGCTGCCCGAACGGCAGCGCCGGGTGATCGTGCTGCACTACATCGCCGACCTGCCGACCGCCGAGATAGCCGTCTCCCTGGGCGTCGCGCAGGGGACGGTGCTGTCCTGGCTGCACCGTGGGCGGGCGAAGCTGGCGGACCATCTGAGCGAAACATCGAGCGGAGAGGCGGTGACGTCATGACATCCACGGAGCCGGATTCCGGTCGAGACGATGCCGCCGCGTTTCTGCTGAGGTCGTACGCCGACGGCGGTCACCTGACGTTCACCGCGCCCTCGCCCGACGTGATCGTGCATCGGGCGCGGCGTCGCGCCACCACGAAGATGGCGCTGTCCCTCGCGGCGGTGGTGGCGGTCGCCGCAGGTGGCGTCGCGGCGATCAACGCGATTCAGCCCGACGCGGACCGGAGCCCACCGATCATCGGCCCTCCCTCACCATCGGAGACCGCTCCCGCCCCGCCCCCGTCACCGACCCCGTCGGCGACGACCTCGCCCCCGGCGCCGCCACCTTCGTCAGGCTCGCGGTCGTCGTCGCCGAAGGGCACACCGACCGGGACCGGCAGCGCCGTGGCGCCGTTGAGCGTGCGCGGCGTCGACTGGGAGAACACCACGATCACGATCTCCGCGTCGACGGGCGACACGTGCCTGACCGGCAGGATCCGGTTCGTCGACGGCATCGGAGGCACGCCCGGCGATGCGCCGCACATCGCGATCCGCTCGGCCTACGACGACGGCGCCGCGACCTTCGGGGACCTCAACGGCGACGGCCGCGACGAAGCGGTGGTGTGGGCGTCCTGCATGGCGGGTGCCGGTGACGAGGACGGCTCTGGTCAGCTCCTGGTCGTCACCGGGCGCAGCGGTCGTCTGGTCGGCAGTTGGGTCGGCACGGTGGCCGAGGTGGTCGACGACATCAAGATCACCGACGAACGGCTGACCATCGCCTCGACCAAGAAGTACACCGAGAACTCGGTGGAGCGCACCTACCGCTGGACGGGGACCCGCTACGAGCGGGCCTGAGGTTCCCTCCGTAGCGGGCTTGCACGCATCGGGCGTTCTGGAGCGAACCGGGCGCACGCGCCGGATATACCCCCTAGCGTCACGGGGGCGGGGGACCGCCACCGCCCCGCCGGCTCGCCGGCGGGCACGCCCGACCGGAGGGGGAACCGCAGATGGCCCGCGTCGACACCGTGCTCCTGCCGGAGCTGGACGGACCGGTGCCGGCGACGCTGCCGAGCGCCCTGGGACTGCTGAGTGTGGCCCTCGGCGCGGGTGCCCTGGCCGCGCCCGGGCCCATCGCGCGGCTGACCGGGCTGGACGACTCCCCGGTGGCGCGGGCCGTGCTCCTCGGCGTCGGCGTGCGGGAGGTGGCCAACGCCGTCGGCCTGCTCAGCGGCCGTCGACCCGCCGGCTGGGCGTGGACGCGGGTGGCCGGCGACGTGATGGACCTGACCCTGCTCGGCCGGGCCCTGGCCGACCGCGGGGGTGAACGACGACGCCGGGTCGCGCTGACCACCCTCGCGATCGCCGGTGTCACCGCCGTCGACGTGCTCTCCGCCGTACGGATCGGGCAGGCGCGACGGGCCCGGGCCCGCGTCATCCGCATGCAGGTCGCGGTGACGGTGAACCGCTCGCCCGCCGAGGCGTACCGGTTCTGGCGGGACGTGGAGAACCTGCCCCGGTTCATGGCGCATCTGGAGTCGGTGCGCGCCGACGACCTGCGCCGCTCGCACTGGGTCGCGCACGGCCCGGTGGGTCGACGCGTCGAGTGGGACGCCGAGATCATCGATGACCAGCCGAACACGTCGATCACCTGGCGCTCGCTGCCCGGCACCCGGGTGCCCAACGCCGGGCGGGTCCGGTTCGTGCCCGCCCCGGGCGACCGGGGCACCGAGGTGCGCGTGGAGCTGCGCTACGCGCCACCGGCCGGCGCGCTCGGCCGGGTCGTGGCGAAGCTCTTCGGCGAGGAGCCGGAGCAGCAGGTCCGTGACGACCTACGCCGGTTCAAGCAGGTGTTGGAGACCGGCGAGGTGGTCCGCTCCGAGGGCAGCCCGAACGGCATCTCCGTCCGCCAGCAGGTCATGCAGCGCCCAGCGCAGCCCCTGCCCGCGTTCCGCCGCTGACCACGACCCGACCAGGGAGGACCGACGATGAGAGCCACCGCCTGGATGGGCACCGACCGCGTCAAGGTGATCGACGTACCGGACCCGAGGATCATGAACGCCCGGGACGCGATCGTCCGGGTCAGCACCACCGCGATCTGCGGCTCCGACCTGCACCTCTACCACGGCTACATCCCCGGGATGCGCAAGGGCGACATCCTCGGCCACGAGTTCATGGGCGAGGTGGTCGAGGTGGGCCCGCAGGTCCGCAACCTCGCGGTCGGCGACCGGGTGGTGGTGCCGTTCCCCATCTCCTGCGGGCACTGCTCGTCCTGCCAGCGCGGCCTCTACTCGGTCTGCGAGAACTCGAACCCGAATGCCGGCATCGCCGAGAAGACCATGGGGCACTCGCCGGCCGGCATCTTCGGCTACTCCCACCTGCTCGGCGGCTACGCCGGCGGCCAGGCCGAGTACGCCCGGGTGCCGTTCGCCGACGTCGGCCCGCTCAAGGTGCCCGACGAGGTCCCCGACGACCAGGCGGTGCTGCTCGCCGACGTCTTCCCGACCGGCTACATGGGCGCCGAGATGTGCGACATCAAACGCGGGCAGGTGATCGCGGTCTGGGGTGCCGGGCCGGTCGGGCTGCTCGCCGCGGCCAGCGCGCGGCTGCTGGGGGCGGAGCGCGTGATCGTCATCGACCGGTTTCCGTACCGGCTGCGGCTCGCGCAGGAGCATCTCGGCGCCGAGACGATCAACTACGAAGAGGCCGACGTGCTGGACACGCTCAACGAGATGACCGCCGGCCGGGGGCCTGACGCGTGCATCGACGCGGTCGGTCTGGAGGGCCATCACGGCAACGCCGCCATGTACGCGTACGACCGCGCCAAGCAGGCGACGCGGACGGAGACGGAACGGCCGTTCGCGCTGCGCCAGGCGATCCTGGCCTGCCGTAGTGGAGGGGTCGTCTCGGTGATCGGCGCGTACGGCGGCTTCGTCGACAAGTTCCCGATGGGCGCGTTCATGAACCGGTCGCTGACCCTGCGGACCGGTCAGTGCCACGTCCAGCGCTACACCCGGCCGCTGCTGGAGCGGATCCAGCGCGGCGAGATCGACCCCAGCTTCATCGTCAGCCACCGGATGCGCCTCGCCGACGCCCCGAAGGGCTACAAGATCTTCCAGAAGAAGCAGGACGACTGTACGAAGGTGCTGCTCACGGTCTGATCGAACCGCGCCCCGCTCGCCGGCGCTTCGGCTAGGGCTGCTCGGGGCGGTGGCGGGCGAACGCGTCGACCTTGCCCCAGCGGCCGGGGATGTCCAGCAGCGCGATCCGCGCGAAGGCGGACGGCAGCGCCGGGTCCACGGCGAGGTGGTCCTCGTGCGGGTTGATGCCGAGCATCGTTCGCAGCAGCAGCAGGGACGCCCCGCTGGACCAGGCCTGCGGGCTGCCGGCGGTCGGGTACCGGACCGGGTACCGGGTGGTGTGGCGGTCGAACCCACCGAACGCCTCGGGCAGTCGACCCTGGAAGTAGGTCGCCGCGCACAGGATGCCCTCGGCGATGCGGCCCGCCTCGCTGGCGAACCCGTACCGGCGCAGACCCCAGGCGATGAACGAGTTGTCGAACGGCCAGACCGTGCCGTTGTGGTAGCCGAGGGGGTTGTAGCGGCTCTGCCCCTCGGCGAGGGTGCGGACGCCCCAGCCGGAGAAGAGCGCCGGACCCATCAGGTGCTCGACGACCCGCGAGGCCCGCTCGGGCGGCACGATGCCGCTCCACAGCAGGTGCCCGATGTTCGAGGCCAGGCTGTCGACCGGCGTGCCGTCACCGTCGAGTGCCAGGGCGTAGTAGCCACGGTCCTCGAGCCAGAAGTCCGTGTTGAAGCGGTTGAACAACGCCGCCGCCTCGCGTTCCAGCCGCTCGGCGTAGTCCGGGTCGCCCCAGAAGGTACGCGCCAGCCGCGCGCCCCGGATCTTGGCGTCGTACGCGTACCCCTGTGTCTCGCAGGTGGCCCGCGGGAAGCCCGGCAGTCTCCCGTCGGCGTAGGAGATGCTGTCCCAGGAGTCCTTCCAGCACTGGTTGTCCAGGCCGGTGGCGTGGTTGCGTCTCTCGTACCAGATGTAGCCCGTGGAGGTCAGGTCCGCGTACTGGTCGATCCACGCCAGAGCCGCGCGAGCCTCCTGCTCCAACTCCATCACCAGCGCCGCGTCGCCGCTCCACCGTTCGTACTCGTCGAGCAGCACCACGAACAGCGGTGAGGCGTCGACCGTGCCGTAGTACGGGGAGTGCGGCTGCTCCTCGAACGCGGCAGACTCGCCGTAGCGCAGCTCGTGCAGGATCCGACCCGGATCCTCCTCCAGCACGTTGTCGTTGCGGGCCCCCTGAAGCGAGGCGAGGATCCGCAGCGTCGGCGGGGTCAGTGACGGCGTGACGGGCAGGGTCTGCAGGCAGGTCAGCAGGCTGTCCCGGCCGAACAGGGTCATGAACCAGGGCAGCCCGGCCGCCGGCACGGTCGCGCCGCCGAGCGAGAGTGGCGCGAAGCGCAGCGCCGCCAGGTCCACGAGGCTGCGGTGGTACACCTGCTGTAGCGCGGTGCTCTCGGTGTCCAGTTTCGGGGCGTCCGCGACCCATGCCTCGACGCTGGCCGGCAGCGTGGACTCGTCCGGCCGTTGCGCCCGCAGGGCGGACCGGAAGTCGAGACCGTCCGGGCGTAGCGCGCGCATGACCACGTGCAACCGGGTGGACCACTGCTCCCCGGGCCGCAGGCGCGCCGAGAACCGGAGCCCGTGCGGGTCGAAGGTGGCCGGCTTGCTCGCCGACACGGAGACCTCACGACGGTACGTGCCGCGCCGGTAGCCCAGACGCAGCTCGTTCGCGTCGACGTGGGTGTAGGGGCTGCCCGCCTTGTCGTGCAGGTCGAACTTGATCTCGAAGATGTCGGCGAAGTCGGCGGCCACCTCGAGCCGTACGTCGAGATCGACGTCCCGCTGACCGTAGTTGAAGATCGTCAGAGACTCGGTCAGGTCCGGGCCGATCCGACGCCGCCGGATCGCCGACACGTCCTCCGCCACGTAGTCGACCGCCCCGCCCGGCACCACGAAGAACGTGACCTCGTAGTACTGGCTGTCGTCCACCGACAGCGCGGTCAGCCGTTGGCCGTTGACGGTGAGCACCCAGCGGGACAGGAACCGGGTGTCGGCGGCGAACAGCCCGACCGGGGTGGCGGGCGACGACTCCACGTCGCCGCTGGCGTCCGACACGATGAAGGTGTTGCCGTCGATGCACGACACGGTGCCCGGGATGTCCCTCATCCCGGAGATCCGCCGTCGGGGTCGGCCCGCTCGGACCGGTCGGGTGTGCGCGGGAACAACCGCCCGATCCGCAGCGCGAGGTTGAGGTCGCCGTCGACCAGGATCTCGCCCCGGGTGATCGCCGCCAGGCCGTTCACCTCGCCCCGCGCCATCGCCTCGGCGACCTGCGCGGACACGCGGATGACCGTCCCGGCGGGAGCGGCGCTCTGCGACACCCGCAGGTCGCCGCGGTCGATGTCCAGCAGCCACTGCTCCAGCCGGTCGCCGTCGCGGATGTCGAACCGCACACTGCCGCAGACCTTGTTGAACCGCGGGTCGTGGCCGGCAGCCGTCAGTCGCTCGAAGAAGGCGCTGGTCGCCGTCATCCCACCTCCCCGGGCGCTGGTAGAGCCCAGGTCGGCTACCCGTTAGGCGGGACTGTTAACTACGGGATCGGCCACTCGTGCACCGGCCGGTTGCTGTGCATCAGCGTCACGTAGTGCCGGACCACCTCGCGCAGCGCCGCCGGCCGGTCCAGGTGGTCGGCGGACTCCAGCCGGTGCAGCGTCTCCACCTGCCAGCTCGCGCCGTTACGGCCGGTCAGGCAGCGCTGTTCGATGATGCCGAGCAGCCGGTCGCGTTCGGCGGGAGCCAGCCCCCACCGGTCCAGACCGTGGTGCGCCATGGGCAGCAGCCGACGCAGCACCAGCTCGGTGACCGGCAGGTAGCCGAGACCGGGCCAGAAGACCTGCGCGTCGATGCCGTGCCGGGCGGCGTTGGTGAAATTCTCCTCCGCGGCGCTGAACGACATCTGCGACCACAGTGGCCGGTCCGATTCGGCCAGGGCCCGGACCAGCCCGAAGTAGAAGGCGCCGTTGGCGATGGTGTCCACCACGGTGGGACCGGCCGGCAGCACCCGATTTTCCACCCGCAGGTGCGGGCGGCCGCGCGACACGTCGTACACCGGGCGGTTCCACCGGTAGACGGTGCCGTTGTGCAGCCGCAGCTCGGCGAGGTTGGGCACCTCGCCGGCGGCCAGCGCCTGCGCCGGGTCCTCCGGGTCACAGACCGGCAGCAGCGCCGGGAAGAAGCGGACGTTCTCTTCGAACAGGTCGAACACGCTGGTGATCCAGCGCTCGCCGAACCACACGCGTGGGCGGACCCCCTGGGCCTTGATCTCCTCCGACCGGGTGTCCGTGGCCTGCTGGAACAGCGGGATGCGGGTCTCGCGCCACAGCTCCCGGCCGAAGAACAGCGGCGCGTTCGCGCCGAGCGCCACCTGGATGCCGGCGATCGCCTGGGCGGCGTTCCAGTAGTCGGCGAACTGGGCCGGGCTGACCTGGAGGTGGAACTGCGTGCTGGTGCAGGCCGCCTCCGGGGTGATCGTGTCGGCGGTCACCGCCAACCGTTCCACCCCACTGATGGAGATCGGCAGATCCTCACCTCGGGCGGCGAAGATCTGCTCGTTGAGCAGCTTGTAGCGAGGGTTGGCCGACAGCGTCTCCGCGGTCAGGTGCTCCGGCCGCAGCGTCGGCAGGATGCCGATCATCACCATGTGCGCGCCGATCGAGCGCGCCTTCTGCTCGGCGGCGTTCAGGCTGGCCCGGACGGTCTCCTCGAATTCCGCGGTGCCGACGCCGGTCAGCCGGCGGGGCGCCACGTTGATCTCGACGTTGAACTGGCCCAGCTCGGTCTGGAAGCTCGGGTCGGCGATGGCCGCCAGCACGTCGGCGTTGCGCATTGCCGGGTTCGAGTGCTCGTCGACCAGGTTGAGCTCGATCTCCAAACCGGTCATCGGCCGGTCGATGTCGAACCGCGCCTCGCGCAGCATCTCGGCGAAGACGTCCAGACAGCGGCGGACCTTCTCGCGGTAGCGGGCTCGATCCTCCCGGCTGAAGGTGCGTACGTCGACTTCCTCGCCCATGGTCACCGCCCTGTCACCGCTGGCTCCCCCTAACCTCGCACGGCCCGGCGGGCGGGGGAAGACCCGATGGTCTTTTCCTACCCAGCCGGCCCGTCCCGCTACCATTGCGGCCCGAGAGGTGGTGGCGGAGGTTATGCGCGAGAAAGTGACGGGGCTGTTCGTCGCGGCGGCGATCGCCGAGGCGTGCTCCTGGCTGGCCCTGCTGGTCGGCATGGCGGTCAAGTATGGGCCGCCCGGCAACGAGCTGGGCGTCAAGATCTTCGGCCCGATCCACGGCGGCCTGTTCATCGCGTACGCCGTGCTGGTGCTCGCCGTGGCGCGCCTGCGCCGGTGGAGTCTGCCGGCCACGGTGGTGGCGCTGGCCTGCGCGGTGCCGCCGTTCGCCACGCTGGCCTTCGAGCGCTGGGCCCGCCGTCGGGGGATGCTCGGCGCCGACCGGCAACCGGCCCGCGAGCCCGCCCCCGTCGGCTGACCCGCCGCCGGTCGAGCTGACCGCTCAGTCGGCGAGGAAGTCGCCCAGGACGGCGGCCAACTCCTCCGGGGCCTCCTCGGCCAGGTGATGGCCCGAGTCGATCGAGGTGGCCCGCACGTCGTCGGCCCACTCCCGCCAGATCGCCACCGGGTCGCCGTGCAGCTCCACCCTGTCGTCGCGTTCGGCCCAGACGAACAGCACCGGGCAGCCGATCCGCCGCCCGGCGGCCCGGTCCGCGTCGTCGGCCGCCCGGTCCGGGCCCAGGCCGGCCCGGTAGTCCTCGCACATGGCGTGCACCGTCGCCGGGTCGTGGATCGCGCGCGAGTAGTCCGCGTACGCCTCCTCGCCCATCTCGGCGGGGGAGCCGCCGTACCACGCGTCCGGATCCGCGTTGATCACCCGTTCCGCCGGCTTGTCGGTCTGGCCGAGGAAGAACCAGTGCCACCAGCGGGACGCGAACCGGGCGTCGGCGGTGTCCAATGCGGCGCCGATCGGGATCCCGTCGAGCACCCCGAGTCGGCTCACCCGGGCCGGGTGGTCCAGCGCGGTACGCATCGCCGCGTACGCCCCGCGGTCGTGGCCGACCACTGCGGCCCGCCGGTGGCCCAGCGCGTCGAGTAGCGCGACCACGTCGTGGGCCATCGCCCGCTTGGCGTACGCGGAGTGGTCGGCGGTCTCCACCGGTTTCGTCGAGCCGCCGTAACCGCGCAGGTCGGGGCAGATGACCGTGTGCCGCTCGGCGAGCAGCGGTGCCACCCGATGCCAGGTGGCGTGCGTGCGCGGATGACCGTGCAGCAGCACCACCGGTGGACCGGACCCGCCGTGCCGCACCCGCAGGCGCACCGGGCCGACGTCGATCTCCTCGAGCGTGAATCCGGGGAACATGCCCGTGCCGGTGCCCGCCGGGCCCGGCCCGGAAACCCGGTCAGGTCAGCGCGGAGCAGGCCACCACGCCAGCGAGCAGCAGCGCGCCCAGCATCGCCTGCAACAGCAGCGGCGGGCCGAGGTGCGACCAGAGCGTCGCGGTACGCGGCGTGAGCAACTGCCCGGTGGTGATATTGACGATCCGCTCGATCCGGGGCGGCAGCTCCGGGTCGCGCTGCGGGCGCAGGGTGAGCTGCACGTGGTCCGCCGGGTGCAGGGCGCTCTGCGGCAGGTGGCCGTGCAACTCCACCTCGCAGAGCTGGCCGGCCGTGTTGCGCAGCCGCACCGGGGTGACCAGGTATTCCGGGCCCTGCTTCAACTCCTTCCAGCGCCGCCTGGTGCCACCGCCGCCGGCGGAGAACACCGTGCGCAGCAGCAGGGCGGGCAGCAGGGCGATCCCCGCCGCGGCGAGCACCCCGACCAGCACCGGTTGGCCGATCCGAACTTCGCGGGTGTAGCCGTCGAGCAGGCGAATCAGGCGCCCTGTGACGATCCGCTCCGTCGGGTGCGTGATCCGTCGGGTATCGAGTCCGCTGTCCATAACCACCACCGAGAGTCCGCTTGTGTTCACTGATCGTATCGACGTCCTCGGTTGAACGACGTGAATGAAACCTGGTCACGGGCTCACGCTCACGAGGTGACATCCCGGAAGGCCGGGGTAAGCGGGGGGCCGAGCTGGAAAGGGGTCGAGCATGCAGCTGTCCTTCCTGCGCCCGCTCTACGACCGACCCGGGCCGTGGTGCTCGGTGTATCTGGACGCCTCCGCTGACACGGAGGACGCCAAACCAGCGCTGGACCTGCGCTGGCGTGCCCTGCACGGCCAACTGGCCGAACAGGGGGCGGACGAGGCATCCCTCGCCGCGCTGGACCGGGTGATCCGGGGCCACACCCCGATGGTCGGCGACTACGGGCTGGCGGTCTTCGCCACCCGAGGGCGGGTGGTGCTCTCCGAGTACCTGTCCGCGCCGCCGCTGCGGGACCTGGCGAGCTTCGACGCGTTGCCACACGTGATGCCGCTGCTGGCGCAGCGCGGCGAACAGGTGGCGTGGGTCCGGGTGCTGGCCGACCGTACCGGCGCGGACGCGATGGCCGTCAGCGCCGGCGGGGTGCCCCGCCGGGCGCACATCGCCGGCCGCGACGAGTACCCACTGCGTCGTGCGCGCCCCGGCGGCTGGTCGCAGTCGCGCTACCAGCGAGCCGCCATGGAGGCGTGGCACCAGAACGCCGGCGACGTGACCGCGGCGACCGTGGAACTGGCCGACCGGGTCGGCGCGGACGTGGTGGTGGTGGCTGGTGACGTCCGCGCCACCGGAATGATCGCCGCCCAGATGCCGGAACGTTGGCAGGACCAGGTGGTCCGCACCGATGCCGGCTCGCGGGCCGGCGGCGCCGACCAGACCCTGCTGGACGACCTCACCGTGCAGACCATCGCGGAGGTCGCCGACCAGCGGATCACCGCCGCGCTCGACCGGTTCAACGTGCAGGAGGACGTGGGCGGCGGGCTGAACGCGGTCGTCCTGGCGCTGCAACGCAACCAGGTGGACACCATGCTGATCGTGGACGATCCGTCGGCCAACGGTGAGCTGTGGATCGGCCCGGAGCCGACCGAGATCGCCGTCGACGCGGGGCAGCTGACCGCGATGTCGGTGGCCGACCCGCAACGGGTACGCGCCGACGCGGCGCTGGTCCGGGCCCTGGTCGGCACCGACGCGGAGCTGACCGTGCTCGGCGCGGACGAGGCGCCCGAGCTTATCGACGGAGTCGGCGCGGTGCTGCGCTACGTCGACGCCGGCACCCCGGGGCGCGGCAATGGCTGACCGGAGCGTCGCCGACCTCGTGGTGGAGCGACTGCGGGCCTGGCGGGTGCCGCGCGCCTTCGGCTACCCCGGGGACGCGATCGCCCCGGTGGTCGAGGCGTTGGACCGCTCCGGCGGCGACCCGGCGTTCATCCCGGCCCGACACGAGGAGACCGCCTCGTTCATGGCCACCGGGCACGCCAAGTTCACCGGCGGCATCGGGGTCTGCCTGGCCACCCAGGGGCCCAGCGCGGTGCAGCTGCTCAACGGCCTGTACGACGCCAAGCTGGACAGCAAGCCGGTGGTGGCGATCGTCGGGGAGGACATCTCCGGGCCGCTCGGCGGCGCCCACCAGGAGATCGGGCTGAGCCGGCTCTTCGGCGACGTGTGCAACCAGTTCGTCCGGTACGGCCGCAGCCCCGAGCACGTGTCGGCGCTGCTGGACCAGGCGTTCCGTACGGCGGCGGCGACCCGCAGCCCGGTCTGTGTGGTGCTGCCCCGGCACCTGCAGGAGGCCCTCGTGCCCGACCTGCAGACGAACGTGACCGGCGTGATGTCGGCGACCCCGGGGGAGCCGCTGGCCCGGGTGCTGCCGTACGACGTGGACCTGGATGCCGCCGCGCAGTTGCTCGGCGGGGGCCAGCGCACGGCGATCCTGGTCGGCCAGGGCGGTCGGGGAGCGGCCGACGAGATCATCGAGCTGGCCGACCGACTCGGCGCGGGGGTGGCCACCTCGCTGCTGGGCAAGCCGGTGCTCGACGAGCGGCTGCCGTTCCACACCGGGGTGCTCGGCGAGGTGGGCACCCCGGCCGCGGCGGAGCTGATGGGCGGCTGCGACACGCTGCTGATGGTCGGCACCAACGACCCGTGGACCGACTACTTCCCGATGCCCGGGCAGACCCGGACGGTGCAGATCGACATCGACGGCCGGCGGATCGGCACCCGGTACGCGGTCGACGTGCCCCTGGTCGGCGACGCCGCCGAGACGCTCCGCGCGCTGCTGGCCCGGGTGCCCCAACGGCCCAGCCGGGAGTGGCGCGGCACCGTGGAGACCTCGGTGGACCGGTGGCGGCAGAAGGCGGCCGAGCGGGCCGCCACGCCAGCGGAACCGGTCAACCCGCAACTCGTACTCCAGGAGCTGTCCACGCGGCTGCCGCGCGACGGCGCGGTCGCGGTCGACGTCGGCTCGGTCATCTACTGGTACGCCCGGCACCTCGTCCTGCCACCGGGGGTCAACGCCCAGCTCTGCGGCACACTCGGCTCGATGGGCTGCGCCCTGCCGTACGCGATCGCCGCCAAGCTCGCCGCCCCCGACCAGCCGGTGATCGCGCTGCTCGGTGACGGAGCCATGCAGCGCAACGGCCTCGCCGAGCTGGTCACCATCTCGCACCACTGGCCGGAGTGGCGGGATCCGCGGCTGGTGGTGCTGGTGCTCAACAACCGCGACCAGTCCGGCACGGGCGCCGGCCGGCAGCCGTCGACCGACCCGAGCCGTCGTCGGATCGACGTGCCGTACGCCGGTTGGGCCCGCCTGCTCGGGCTGCACGGCGTCCGGGTGGACCGCCCGGAGCTGGTGGGCGCGGCCTGGGACGAGGCGCTCGCCGCGGACCGGCCGTGCGTCGTGGAGGCGGTGGTCGACCCCGCCGTGTCGCTCGCGCCGCCGGAGCCGGCCTTCGCCGACCTGCGGAGCGTGTACGCCGCCGGGGACGCCGCACGGGGAATCCGAGAGCAGGTGGAACGCGCCGTAACCGTCCAGGACGTCGTTTAGGCGTACGCCAGGAGGGCATCTGTTGGCCCGACGACCCTGGAGGAACCATGCCGCAGCCCACCGACCGCCGATACGGTCCCGCGTCCCTGCCCCGGGCGCGCGGCCCGCTGTCCACGGCCGTGTCCGTGGCCCTGCGACGCCCGCCGCACGACCTGGCGGCCGACCTCGGCGCCGACCTCGACCCGGCTGACCCGCTGACCGACGAGGATCTGCAGCTCACGCTGTTCCTCTGCTACGAACTGCATTACCGGGGCTGGCGCGGGGTGGACGAGAGGTGGGAGTGGCAGCCCAGCCTGCTGGCCCTGCGAGCCCGCGCCGAACGACCCTTCGAGGCGGCGCTGCGCCGGCTGGTCGGCACCCCGTCGGTGCCGCCCGCCGGGGTGCCGGCCGGTCTCGCCGAGCTGGTCGCGGCCGACGACGGGCCGCCGCTGGCCGCCACGCTACAGCGCCGTGCCGACCTCGCCCAGTTCCGCGAGTTCGTCACCCACCGCTCGGTCTACCACCTGCGCGAGGCGGACCCGCACAGCTGGGCGCTGCCCCGCCTCGGCGGTCCGGCGAAGGCCGCCCTCGTGGAGATCCAGACCGACGAGTACGGCAACGGCCAACTGGACCGGATGCACGCCGAGCTGTTCCGGCGCACGCTGGACCGGCTCGGGCTGGACACCGACTACGGCGCCCACCTCGACAAGGTGCCGTCGGTGACGCTGGCGACCAACAACCTGATGTCGCTGTTCGGGCTGCACCGACGGCTGCGCGGCGCGCTGCTCGGTCACCTGGCGGCGTTCGAGATGACCTCGTCCGCGCCGAACCGCCGCTACGGTAACGGGCTGCGCCGGCTCGGCCTCGACGAGGTGGCGACCCGCTTCTACGACGAGCACGTGGAGGCCGACGCGGTACACGAGCAGATCGCCGCGCACGACCTGTGTGGCGGCCTGGTCCGCGTCGAGCCCGACCTCGCCGGGGACGTGCTCTTCGGCGCGGCGGCCGCGCTCGCGGTGGACCGGCTGTTCGCCGCGCACCTGCTGGACAGTTGGGCCGCCGGCCGTAGCTCGCTGCGCGCGGACACCCCGCCGACCGTCTCGCTGGCCGTGGCCGCCGCCGCGGCGCCACCGCCCCAACCCGTCACGGCCTGACCGCCCCGCGGCGCGTCCCTCCCCGCGCGTCGATCTTGCACTTGCTGTCGGCGAAACGTCGCTATTGCGGCTCTAGTCCCGACACAAAGTGCAAGATCGGCGGGGTGCCCGACACAAAGTGCAAGATCGGCGGGGTGCCCGACACAAAGTGCAAGATCGGCGGGGAGTCGGGCGCCGGTGCGCCCAGGATCAGTGCTCTCGGGCGGTGCCCGCGCGGAAGTTGACCGCCTTGTGGGTGCCGTCGCAGAACGGCTTGAGCGCCGACTTGCCGCACCGGCACAGCGCCACCGTGCCCCGACGCGCGTCGATCGTCTCGCCGTCCGGGGTCAGCAGGGCGAAGTCACCGCGGACCAGCAGCGGTCCGTCCTGGTACGGGGTGATCGTGGCAGCAGCGGGCTCGCTGGCGTCGTCGGTGCGCATAGGCCCGGAAGTGCCCGCCCTGGCCTCGCCGAAACCCCGCGTGGGTGATGACCCGTTTGAACCCCATCGGGACGGGAAGCCGGGCCGCGTGGTGAGCGAACGAGGCAAGGTGGGGCCGGTGCACAAGGTGCACAAGGGGCTCGCGGCCGAGGGCGCCGGTCTGGCCGGCGACCGGGTCGTGGCGGCGGGCAGCGCCGCCCGGGTCCTGGTCGCCGCCACCGCCCGGGCGCTGCGCGGGCTGGACTGCGCCGACCTCGGGCACCCCGGGCCGGTGTCGCGCTTCCCCGGGGCCCCGGAGCCGGTCCGCCGCGCCGCGGTCACCCGGGCCGCCGGCCGGGTCGCGCTCACCGTCGCTCAGGTCGATGAGGTGGACGCCGCCCGGGTCGCCCGCTGGTTCGTCGAGCAGTACCCCCGCCAGCGCTACCCCGGTGTCCTGCTCGGCTCCCCGCACGGCGCGACGGCGCACCTCGCGATGGCCCTCGGGGTGCCGTGGCTGCCCGCCGGCTTCGAGATGACCGTGCACTGGACCGACGGCGCCGTGGACCGCCCCGGCGCGGCCCTGGAGCACGGCGCGGCGCTCGCACCGCGGCTGCTCGCCGGGAACGCCGACCTGCACCTGCGCCAGGTGCACTGCCCCGCCAGCCGCGGGTCGCTGGCGGGGGCGACCGTCTCCCTCGCGGCCCGCTGGCGGGCGCTACCGGCGGCGTACGCGCAGTTCCTGGCCGACCGGCTGCTCCCCGGAGCCCCGGTGCTGCTGCTGCGTGACGTACGGACCTGGCCGGTGCTGGAGCGCGGCGCGGGGCACGACTTCCAGATGGGCTGCCCGGGCAGCGGGCTGGACCCGGTGGACTTCCACCCGGACAGCCACGCGCTGCGGCAGGTGCTGCGCTCCGCCGGCGGGGACGCCGCCCGTTGGCAGCCGCCGGAGGTGTCCGCCACCGCGGGCTACGCCGAGCACGGCGTCGACTCGGGCTTCGAGCTGACCACGCGGCACTGGGCGGCCAGCCGGGAGCATCCGATGCACCGGGTCCTGGTCCCGCGACCGGCGGCGCTGAGCGCGGCGGTGGCCGACCTCTACCGGGGTTGGCTGCGCGCGGCCGGCAAGACCGGTGACCGGTTGGTGGTGGAGTGCGGCCGGTTGCTCGATCCGTGGCAGGTGGTGCGGGCGGGGCTGGTGCCGTACTGGTGTGAGAACGCCACCCGGCGCGCGGTCGACGAGGCCGAGTGGTGGCTGGCCGGCAGCGAGGCGTTCAGCTCGGTGGACGTGCTGCCCGAACCACCCGGCGTGCGCTCACCCGCCCTCGCGGGTCTGCCCCAGTGGCTGGCGGTGGCCGGGTTCGGCCGGCGGCGCCGGGCGCTGGACCGGACGGCGGCCCGGGGCTACCCGGTGACCTCGGTGCCCACCCGGCGAGCCACCGAGGTGCTGCGCACCCAGCCGTACGACCTGCCCGCTCCGCCCCCTCTGGGGGTCGACGAAGCCCTGGCAGTGCTCCGCGACAGCGGCGGCAACCAGGGGTTGTTGGTCTCCTGAGGCGGAGCCCGGCGAAACATCCTCGCGAACCCGGGGTCCCGTGATTGAGTACCTACGGAGCGGGAACATCGCTGACTGCGACGGCCTGATTGCCCTGCGCAGAGGCGGTGTCGCCCGCTGGCATCCCAGTCACTGACCCACTTTCCGGCCCGGTGCGTGGCATGACCACGCGCACGACCGGTTTCCCGATCCGGGCGGGGGACCTTCCTGAGGGAGGCGCGGATGTTCGGACAGACGAGCACGACCACACCACCACCCACCGATCGTGGTCTGGAGGACCTCGACGCGGCGGCGATGGCGTACGCGGCCCGAATCGCCGGGCTACCACCCGAGCGGCACGGCGAGGCCCGGGACGATCTGGTCCGCTTCGCGCTGCCGTTCGCCGGTCGACTGGCCCGCCGATACCGGGGGCGCGGGGAGCCGCTGGAGGATTTGGAGCAGGTGGCCCGACTGGGCCTGGTCAACGCCGTCGACCGGTACGACCCGGAACGGGGTTCGTTCACCGCGTACGCGGCGATCACCATCGTCGGTGAGATCAAACGGCACTTCCGGGACCGCACCTGGGGCGTGCACGTGCCCCGTCGGCTGCGCGACCTGATCCTCGAGGTGGGGCAGGCGACCGCCTCGCTGACCAGCGAGTTGTCCCGGGCACCGTCGGTGGCCGAGCTGTCGGCCCGCCTGGAGACGCCGGAGGAGGAGATCCTCGCCGCGCTGGAGTCGGCGGCCGGCTACAGCCCTGCCTCGCTCAACGCCCCCGTGGGCGGGGAGAGCTCCGCCGAGTTCGGTGATCTGGTCGGCGAGTCGGACAACGCGCTGGAATCGGTCGACGACCGGGTGACCGTGAGCGGTCTGCTGCACCGGCTGCCGTGGCGGGAGCGACGGATCCTGGCGATGCGCTTCTACGGCAACCAGACCCAGGCGGAGATCGCCGCCCGGTTCGGCATCTCGCAGATGCACGTGTCCCGGCTGCTGTCGCGGGCGCTGACCTGGCTGCGGCAGGCGATGCTCGCCGACGCGCCGCCGCCGTGGCAGAACGGCGCCGCCGAACCGGACCCGGGCAAGACCCGGATCTCGGTGAAGCAGAACGGCGACCAGGTGGTGGTCGAGGTCGGCGGTGAGGTCGACCGGGACGGCGCCGACCAGCTGCGCCGGGCGATGCTGGAGGCGGTCACCGGCCAGCCGAGCGAGGTGGTCGTCGACCTGGTCGGCGCGGGCGGCTTCGACGCCGGAGGGATCGCCGCGCTGATGGCCGGACGGGACGCGGCGGCCCGCACCGGTGTGCCGCTGCGGCTGACCCGGGTGCAGCCCGCGGTACGCCGGTCACTGACCGCCGCCGGCCTGGCACCCGCCCGAGACTGACCGCACACGTACGCGAAGGGCCGACACCCCACGGGTGCCGGCCCTTCTCCGCGTACCCCTGGTCAGTGCTCTTCGGTGTTGTCGTCGTCGCTGTGCGGGTGCCGCCACCGCTCGTGCGGCTTCGGGGCGTCGTCGCTGTCCTGCGGCGGGTCGCTCTGCTCGAAGCTCGGCCGGCGGACGCCCTCGGGCTCCGGCACGTCCACGGGCCGGGCACCGGACTGCGGCGCCGGTTGGAACGCGGTCGCGTCGCGGGCGCCGTGCGCTCCCTCGGCGGAGGGCGACTCCGGCGTGTGGTGCTCCATCCGAAGCTCCTCGGCGAAGTGCTGCGGCGGCTTGGTGGTGCGCTGCGGCAGGTCGCGGCCCAGGTCGGCGACGAGCGGCCCGTACTTCAGGTCGAAGGCCGGACGCTCCGAGCGGATCCGGGGCATCCGGTCGAAGTTGCGCAGCGGCGGCGGGCAACTGGTCGCCCACTCCAACGAGTTGCCGAAGCCCCACGGGTCGTCCACCGTCACCACCGCCCCGTAGCGCCAGGACTTCCAGGCGTTGTAGATGAAGAACAGGGTGGACAGGCCGAGGATGAAGGCGAAGATGCTGGAGACGGTGTTCAGCGTCGTGAAACCGTCGCTGGGCAGGTAGTCGGCGTACCGGCGGGGCATGCCCTCGGCGCCCAGCCAGTGGTGCACCAGGAAGGTGCCGTGGAAGCCGATGAACATCGTCCAGAAGTGCGCCTTGCCGAGCCGCTCGTCGAGCAGACGCCCGGTCATCTTGGGCCACCAGAAGTAGTAGCCGCCGAAGAGGGCGAACACCACCGTCCCGAAGACCACGTAGTGGAAGTGCGCGACCACGAAGTAGCTGTCGTGCGTGTGCCAGTCGACCGGCGGGCTGGCCAGCAGTACCCCGGTCAGGCCGCCGAGCAGGAAGGTGACCAGGAAGCCGATGGCGAACAGCATCGGCGTCTCGAAGGTGAGCTGGCCCTTCCACATGGTGCCGATCCAGTTGAAGAACTTCACACCGGTGGGCACCGCGATCAGGTAGCTCAGGATGCTGAAGAACGGCAGCAGCACCTGCCCGGTGGCGAACATGTGGTGCGCCCAGACCGTCATGGACAAGACGGTGATGGCGATGGTGGCCAGCACGATCCCGGTGTAGCCGAACAGCGGCTTGCGGGAGAAGACCGGGATGATCTCCGTGATGATGCCGAAGAACGGCAACGCGATGATGTAGACCTCGGGGTGGCCGAAGAACCAGAACAGGTGCTGCCAGAGCATCGGGCCGCCGGTGGCCGCGTCGTACACGTGCGCGTTGAGCAGCCGGTCCGCAGACAGGGCCAGCAGCGCGGCGGCCAGCAGCGGGAAGACCAGGATCACCAGCACGCTGGTGAACAGCATGTTCCAGGTGAAGATCGGCATCCGGAACAGGGTCATCCCGGGGGCGCGCAGGGTCAGGATCGTGGTGATCAGGTTGACCGCTCCGAGGATCGTGCCCAGCCCGGAGATGACCAGGCCGACCACCCACATGTTCGCGCCGACGCCGGGGCTGTTCTCGACACTGCTCAGCGGGTTGTACGCCGTCCAGCCGAAGTCCGCCGAGCCGCCGGGGGTGAGGAACCCGCCGACCACCATCAGCCCGCCGAACAGGTACAGCCAGTAGGCCAGCGCGTTGAGCCGGGGGAACGACACGTCCGGCGCGCCGATCTGGATCGGCACGATGTAGTTGGCGAAGCCGAAGGCCGCCGGGGTGGCGAAGAGCAGCAGCATCGCCGCGCCGTGCGAGGTGAAGAGCTGGTTGTACTGCTCCGAGGAGAGGAACTGCAGCCCCGGCCGGGCCAGCTCGGCCCGCATCAGCATCGCCTGCAGCCCCGCCACCAGGAAGAACCCGAACGACGTCAGCAGATACAGCAGGCCGATCTGCTTGTGGTCGGTCGTGGCGAGGAACTTGATCAGCGAATTGCCGGGGACCGGCGTCCGTAGGGCTCCGGGGAAGCCCCCGAAGCGCGCTGGTGCCAGAATCGCCGGGCCCCGATCGCGACCGGGTTCCGTGGTTACCCGCTTGGGCATGGCTGCTCACCCCGTCGAGAGACAGAAAGGACGGGCGTGCCTACCCGGCCCCCTGACCATGAAACCAGCCCAGAGCGGTAATTTCGGTCAGATCGCCGGTACCCGGTGCAACCACCTCGAACGATCAGGTCGCCGGCAGCATCGCCCAGACGGCCTTGCCCTCACCGGCCGGCACGCTGCCCCACCGCTGCGCCAGCTCCCGGACCAGCATCAACCCGCGCCCGCCCTCGGCGCGCTGATCCGCGGCCGCCGGCCGGGCCGCCGCCCGGCTGCCGTCCACCACGGCCAGATGCAGGTACGGCCGGCGCAGGGTCACCGTCACCTGCATCGGCGTGCCGGCGTGCCGGACCACGTTGCCGACCAGCTCGCTGAGCACCAACGAGGCCGGCCCGGCCGCCTCGGGCAGGTTCCACCGCGCGCACGCGTCGACGACCAGCTCCCGAGCCCGCCGGCAGGCCTCGGCCACCGGTTCGAACCGGGCCCGCAGCCGGGGTGCGGTGGCAGCGCCCGCCGCCCGGGTGGCCTCCGCGCAGTCCAGGGACACCGGGACCGCCCGACACGCGGGGGACTCCGCCATCCAGCGCGCGGTGCCCGGAGGGGGGCCACAGAGCACCACCGGCACGGCGGGCCACTCCTCGGCCCGGCGCGCCGTCGCGGCGAAGACGGACAGCGCCAGCCGGTCACGGACGGTGACGTCGGTGAGGTCGACCACCAGCGCCTCCGGCTCGGTGGCCAGCGCCCCGTCCAGTGCCTGGTGCACCGACCGCATGGTGCCCAGATCCAGTGGACCGGTGAGCCGGACGACCGTGACGGGCACCGTGCTGCGCACCTCGCAGGTGATCCGGCTGGACATCAGGGGCCCTCAATTCGCTGCTCGTTCGGGATCTGCCAACTACCCGAGGCCGAGCTGGATCAAACCGGCGGTGGCCCTGACCTGGGCCGCTCGCCCTCAGCGGCGGACGCGGCCGGTCAGCGTGCCCAGCGCGATCATGCCGAGGCCGAGGCCGAGGTGCAGCCAGCCGTCGGCGCCGTTGACCGGCAGCACGTTCGCCCCGCTGTCATGATCCACGGCCAGTCCGTAGAGCCACAGCACCAGGTAGACCGCCCCGCCGCCGACGAGGAACGCCCGGGCGCCGGTGATCGTACGGGCCAGCGCCAGGCCGGCAACCCCGAACAGCAGGTGCATCAGGTTGTGCAGCACCGACACCTGGAACACGCCGAACAGGTGCGCTCCCGAGCCGTGCCCGGCGAACCGCAGGTCACCCGTGCCGCTGGTGATCCCCGGCACGAAGCCGAGCGCGCCGATCAGCAGGAACAGCACGGCCACGGTCCCGGCCGCTCGGCGCACCGGCGCCCTGCCGTCGGCCGGGTTGGCCCGGGCTCGGGAGTGGGCCATCGGTCCGACCATCACCGACTCCTCAGCTGCGCGGCGGGCGTGGGCGCTGCCGGCTACCCACGGTCACCGCCGGCAAACCCGGCGTACCGGTCAGGCCGGTTGCAGCCGCGGCGTACCGGCCACCTCGCGAACCCGCTGGTACAGCTCGACGTAGCGCTGAGCCATCACGGCGGGGGTGAACCGCTGCGCCGCCACCCGCCGGCACTCGTCGGGGTCGAGCAGGTCGGCCGCCAGCACCAGCTCGCCCAGCTCCTCCTCGTCGGCGGTGAGCAGCCCCGTCCGGCCGTGCTCGATCAGCTCGGGCAGGCAGCCCCGGGAGGTCGCCACGACCGGGGTGCCCAGGGCGAGCGACTCGACCACCGCCGTGCCGCCCGGCTCCTCCCACCGCAGCGGGAACAGCGACGCGCGGGCGCTGGCGAGCAGGTCGTCGCGGGCCTGGCCGGCCACGGTGCCCACCCAGCGGACCAGGTCACCGTCGACGTGCGGCGCGACCTCGTCGAGGAAGAACCGGGCGTCCGGGTTCTGCCTGGCCTCGTCGCCGGCCGCGGCCAGGTCGGCCGGCCGATGGTACGGGCCGACCGGCCCCGCCAGCACCAGCGGGAAACCGACCCGGTGCGCGAGCCGGGCACCCACGTCCTGCCCCTTGCCCGGGTTGATCCGACCGAGGATGAGCAGGTGCTCGCCCTTCTCCGGGCGCGGCCGCCGGTCGGCGTTCACCGCGAGGGGAGTCGACAGGTGCACATGCCCCACCGCGTGCTCCCGCAGCGCGCGCGGCGCACGGGCCAGCTGCGAGGCGGAGACGCCGTTGACCCGCACCCGGTCGCCGCCGTCCAGGCTGTCGTAGAGCGCGGGATGCTTGGCCAGATCCCAGTGCAGGGTGTGCAGGGTCGGCGGGCCGCTCGGCCCCATGGCGGCGAGGGTGGCCAGCCCGACCGCCTCCACGTGGTCGTGCACCAGGTCGATGTCGTCGCGGGAGTGCAGCTCGCGGACCACGCCGGCCAGGTGCGCCTGCGCGATCCCGCACACCTGGTTGTACGGCCGCTGCAACGCGGCGAACTGCCCATCGGGAAAGACCGAGACCCGCTCGTCCGCCGGCAGGGTGCTGCTGCCCACCGAGGCGAGCACCACCCGTACGCCGAGTCGCCGCAGCTCCGGCACCAGCGTGGCGATGACGTTCTCGATGCCGCCGTAGCCGGGCGGCGGCACCGACAGCCACGGACCCGCGTTCATCAGCACGGTGAGATTCGTCGCGCTCACGCCGCGGTCACCCGTCGGCGGGGCACCCGGTGCCGCAGCTCGGCCAACGGTGGCCGTTCCTCGATGGACACGTCGCTCACCACGATCTCGCGGTCGAGGTGCGGCAGCGTGTCCGAACCGCCCCGGCGGAACTGGGTCAGCAGCGCCTCGGGCATCATGCCGGGCGTCGCCCAGCCCCTCCGTTGCAGCCGGGACCAGGCGGTCAACATGATCTGCGCGGACATCCGGCCGAGAGCCGCCGTGTCCTGGTGCCGGTGCTTGCGTTCACCGAGGTCGACCTGCGCCAACGCGTCCAGGCCGACCAAATCCAGCAGGTCGATCAGCATCGCCGTCTCCACCCCGTACCCGGAGACGAACGGCACCTTCTCCAGCACGTCACGCCGGGCCGCGTACTCGCCCGCGAGCGGCTGCACGAAGCCGGCCAGCTCCGGCCAGAAGAGGTTGAGCAACGGCCGGGCCATCAGCTCGGTCACCCGGCCACCGCCGTCCTGCTCCACGCCGGCGGTCCCCACCAACGGCCGGTGGTAGAAGCCCTTCACGAAATCGACTGACGGGTCGGTCAGCAGCGGGCCGAGCAGCCCGCTCACGAAGTGCGGGCGGAACTCCCGCAGGTCGGCGTCGATGAACGCCACCACATCCCCCTCGGCGGCGGCCAGGCCGGCCCAGAGCGCGTCGCCCTTGCCGGTCAACCGCGGCAGCCCACGGGTCATCGCATCCTGGCTGACCACCTCCGCGCCGGCGGCCCGAGCCACCTGCGCCGTACGGTCGGTCGACCGGGAATCCACCACGATCAGCTCGTCGACCAGGGCCACCCGATCCATCAGGTGCTCCCGGATGGTCGACACGATCGCGCCGACCGTGGCCTCCTCGTTGCGCGCCGGCAGCACCACGCTGACCCGGCTCTCCCCCTTGGCCTGCAGTAGCCGTTGCGCCGGCCAGTCAGCCGCCGACGTCGTCCGGTACGTGGCCCACGCCTCCACCACCGGCGACACATTTGATGTCGTATCCCGCACGGGCACCCCTCCCGAATCGTGGGCGGAAATCACCAGCATTGGTAGTTCCCAATCTCCACCCAGCGCTAACCGCTTCCAGGGCAACAGCTTGATCACAAGGGTGACGCGGCCCTGTTCCCTGGGGATGAACGTTTGATTGCGCCCACACCAGGGGAGTGCTCCCATCAGAGCAGATTCCGTCCACGAGGGGGTTATCCGAAATGCGAAACTGCCGGGTGGGTTTGGTGGGCGCCGGCGGAGTGGCACAGCGGCACGCCCGGGTGTTGACCGATTTTGATGACGTTGAATTGATCGGGGTGACCGACGTGGCGCCGGAGGCGGCGACGGCGTTGGCGACCCGTTACGGCGGCCGCGCCTACGGCGACGTCGCCGAGTTGCTGGCCGCCGGCCCGGACGCGGTGTACGTCTGCGTGCCGCCGTTCGCGCACGGCCCCGCCGAGGAGGCGGTGATCGATGCCGGGGTGCCGATGTTCGTGGAGAAGCCCGTCGCGGTCGACCTGAGCACCGCCGAGCGGATCGCGGACCTCATCGCCCAGCGTGGGCTCCTCACCGCCGTCGGGCACCACTGGCGCTACCTGAGCGTGCTCGATCAGGTCCGCGAGCTGCTCGCCGACCGGCCGGTGCGGATGGTCAGTGGCGCCTGGCTCGACAAGGTGCCGCCGGTGGCCTGGTGGGCGCGGCGGGACCGCTCCGGCGGGCCGGTCGTCGAGCAGGCCGCGCACGTGCTGGACCTGATCCGGGCGCTGGTCGGCGAGGTCACCGAGGTCACCGCGTACGGCAACGGCACCCCGCCGCCGGTGGACGGCGCCGACATCGACTCGGTGACCACCGCGGCGTTGCGCTTCGCCAACGGCGCGGTGGGCACGCTCAGCGCGGCCTGCGTGCTCGGCTGGAAGCACCGGGCGGGGCTGGAGATCCTCGCCGACGGGCTGGCCCTGTCGCTTCGCGAGGACGGCCTGCTGATCCGCGACGCAGACGGCGAGCGGCACGTCCCGGCCGACCCGGAGGCCGCCCGGGTGGCGGTGGACCGGGCCTTCGTCGACGCGGTGCGCGGCGTCGGCGACGACGTGCGCGTCCCGTACGCCGAGGCTCTGGGCACCCAGCGGCTCGCCCTCGCGGTGGCCGACTCGGCCCGCAGCGGCCGTACCGTGCGGCTCGTGCCGGCCGCCGCGCCGATGCTGAGCAGTGGGGTGACCGTCAATGCGTGACAAGGTCGTGGTGGTCGCCGGCCCCGGTCGGGTGGAGCTGGTGGAGCAGGCCGCAGAGCCGCTGCGCCCCGGGACCTTCCGGGTCGAGACGCTCTACAGCGGCGTCTCCGCCGGCACCGAGCTGAGCTACGTGAAGGGCACGAATCCCTACCTGAACGTCACCTGGAACGCCGACCTGGGGCTGTTCCAACCGGGCGCGGCGAGCACCCCGTACCCGGTGAACCGGCTCGGCTACATGCAGGTCGGCCGGGTGGTGGAGAGCGCCACCCCGGCGGTCGCGGTGGGCGCGGTCGGCGCGATGACGTACGGGCACCGCACCGGCTGGCTCGCCGACCCGGTCGCCGAGCGGTTCGTTCCCCTGCCCGACGACCTGGACCCGCTACTCGGCGTCTACGTCGCGCACATGGGCCCGATCTGCGCCAACGGCCTGCTGCACGCCGCCGCCGACCTGCACGGCACCGACGTCCGCTCGCTCGGCGACGGGGTGCGCGGCCGGCGGGTGGCGGTGGTCGGCGCGGGTGTGGTGGCGCTGCTGACCGCCCTGTTCGCCCGGCGGCACGGCGCCGCGTCGGTGGTCGTGCTCGACCCCACCCCGCAGCGCCGCCAGGTCGCCGAGGCGTTCGGCCTGGAGACGCTGGACCCGGACGCGGACGATCCGGCGGCGGTGCTCAAGACCCGCTGGGCGCACACCGCCGGTGACCGGGGCGCCGACGTGGTGTTCCAGTGCCGGGGGCAGGCATGGGGGTTGCAGCTCGCCCTGCGGCTGCTGCGGCCGCAGGGCACGGTCATCGACCTGGCCTTCTACCAGGGCGGCGCGGACGCGGTCCGGCTCGGTGAGGAGTTCCACCACAACGGGCTGTCGCTGCGCTGCGCGCAGATCGGCCGGGTGCCGCGTGGGCTCGCACCCACCTGGGACCGGGAACGGCTCTCCGCCGAGACCATCGACCTGCTCGGGGCGTACGGCGACGTGATCCGCAAGCACCTCGTCTCGGCCGTGGTGCCCTTCGACGAGGCGCCCACGCTGCTCACCGACCTGGCCGAGCGCCGACGCCAGGAGTTGCAGGTGGTGCTGTCCGGCTGAGCCGGGGCCGCAGCGCGCCACAGCGGGCTAGCGTTCCGGGCATGAGCACCCCCGAGGGCCGGCCGGTCGGTCTGAGCGCCCTGCTGCCCTACCTGCGCGAGCACCGCGGCACCCTGACCGTGGTCGGTGCGTTGTCGCTGGTCGGCGCGGCGGCTTCGCTGGGCCAGCCGCTGCTCACTCGATCGGTGCTCGACCGGGTCGGCACCGCCCAGGGTGTGTCCGGGCTGGTCGCGGTGCTCGTGGGCCTGGTGGTGCTCGGCGCGGCGATCGGCGGGCTGCGCGACTACCTCCTGCAACGCACCGCCGAAGGGCTGGTGCTGGGCACCCGACGGCGGCTGGCCGGGCACCTGCTGCGGCTGCCCATCGCCGAGTACGACAGCCGACGCACCGGTGACCTGCTCTCCCGGGTGGGCTCGGACACCACCCTGCTGCGGGCGGTGGTCACCTCCGGGCTCTTCGAGACGGTCACCGGTGCCGTGATGGTGCTCGGCGCGGGCACGGCGATGGTGCTGCTCGACCCGCTGCTGTTCGGCGTCACCCTGCTCGGGGTGGCGCTGGGGCTGGGCTTCGCGGCCACCTTCGCCCGGCGGGTCCGGGCGCTGGCGCGTACCGCCCAGGAGCGGATCGGCGAGATGACCTCGGCCGTCGAGCGGTCCATCTCGGCGGCCCGGACCATCCGGGCCAGCCGGGCCGAGACCCGGGAGGCGGACGCCGTCACCGCGAGCGCGCGGGCGGCGTACGAGGCGGGGCTGCGGGTGGCCCGGGTGCAGGCGGTGGTCGGACCCGTCGGCTCGGTCACCGTGCAGGGCGCCTTCCTGCTGGTGCTCGGCATCGGAGGGGCACGGGTGGCCGCCGGGGCGATCACGGTCGGTGACCTGGTCGCCTTCGTCATGTACCTGTTCTTCCTGGCCCTGCCGTTGGGTCAGGTGTTGCGCGCGTACACCCAGTTGCAGTCCGGCCTGGGCGCGCTGCAACGGATCGAGGAGATCCTGACGGTGCCGGCGGAGGGAGCGGCGGACCGGCCGCCGCCCGCCGTCTCGGCGACTCCGCGCCCGCCCGCCCCGATGATCGAGTTCGACCGGGTGGGGTTCGGCTACCCGGGCGGCGCGCCGGTGCTGCACGAGGTCAGCTTCGCGGTGCCGGCTGGCACGCGTACCGCGCTGGTCGGTCCCTCCGGCGCCGGCAAGTCGACGCTGCTCGCCCTGGTCGAGCGCTTCTACGAGGTGACCGCTGGCGCGGTCCGGCTGGACGGCGCCGACGTGCGCGACCTGCCCCGCGACGCGCTGCGGGCCCGGCTGGGCTACGTCGAGCAGGAGGCCCCGGTGCTGGCCGGCACCCTGCGGGAGAACCTGTTGATCACCACGCCGGACGCCAGCGACGAGCGGTTGCACGGCGTGCTCGACGAGGTCAACCTGAGCCATCTGACCGGCCGCACACCGCTGGGCCTGGACGTCCAGGTCGGGGAGGGCGGCGTGCTGCTCTCCGGGGGTGAGCGGCAGCGGCTGGCCATCGCCCGGGCGCTGCTGGCCGGCCCGCCGGTGCTGCTGCTCGACGAGCCGACCAGCAACCTGGACTCCCGTAACGAGGCCGCGCTGCGTCGGGCCATCGACGCGGTGGCCGCCCGCCGGACGCTGTTGATCGTGGCGCACCGGCTCGCCACCGTGGTCGATGCCGACCAGATCGTCGTGCTCGACGGAGGCCGGGTGGTGGCCGTCGGCACCCACGCCGAACTGACCGCCACCGACCCTCTCTACCGGGAGCTGGCCGCCCACCAACTGCTGGTCGGCTGAGCCCGCCGGGGTTCGGTGTCGACATGCCGACGGGTGGTCGGCCGGCCGGGCCGCAGGAGTCGGCTCGAATCGCGTACCGTTGCCGCTCATGGGTGTGTCGCAACGGTTCAAGAGCAAGTTCCGGCGGTTCCTCCAGCGCCCGGGCACGACCGTGGATCTTGCTCCGCTGGAGAAGCTGCTGCCGGCTATCGAGGCGCGCGAGGAGAAGCTCGCCGCGCTGGACGACGCCGAGTTGACCGAGGCGGCCGGTGCCGCCGCCGACTACGAGGCGATCTGCGCGGTCGGCCGCGAGGCCGCCCGGCGCGGCCTCGACCAGCGGCCGTACGACGTGCAGCTGCTCGGCGCGATGGCGCTGCTCTCCGGCAAGGTCGCCGAGATGGCCACCGGTGAGGGCAAGACGCTGACCGCCACGATCGCCGCGTACGGGCACGTTCGGCTCGGCAACGGGCCGGTGCACGTGCTCACCGTCAACGACTACCTGGCCCGCCGCGACGCCCAGTGGATGGAGCCGGTCTACACCCTGCTCGGCCTGACCGTCGGCTGGGTCAACGAGGCGTCCACCCCGCAGGAGCGCCGCGAGGCCTACTCCTGTGACGTCACCTACGTCTCGGTCAGCGAGGCCGGCTTCGACTACCTGCGCGACCAACTGGTCACCGACGTGGAGGACCGGGTCCAGCCGGCGCTGACCACCGCGATCGTGGACGAGGCCGACTCGATCATGATCGACGAGGCTCGGGTGCCGATGGTGCTCGCCGGCGCGGTGCCGGGCGAGCAGGACCCGGTGCACGCCGCCGCCGCGCAGGTGCGCGGGCTGCGCAAGGGCAAGCACTACACGGTCGCTGACGACGGGCGCAGCGTGGCCTTCACCTCCGCCGGCCTGGCCGCCGTCGAGGCCAAGCTCGGCATCGACCTGTACGACGAGGAGCACGTCGAGCAGCTCTCCGCCGTCCACGTGGCGCTGCACGCGCAGACCCTGCTGCACCGCGACGTGGACTACATCGTCCGCGACGGCTCGGTCGAGCTGATCGACGAGATGCGCGGCCGGGTGGCCCAGCGTCGCCGCTGGCCGGACGGTCTGCAGGCGGCCGTCGAGGCCAAGGAGGGCCTGGACGCCACCGCCGAGGGCGAGGTGCTGGGCACCATCGCCATGCAGGCGTACATCGCGCTCTACCCGAAGGTCTGCGGGATGACCGCCACCGCGGTGCTGGTCGGCGACCAGCTCCGGGAGTTCTTCGGCCTCGAGGTCGCGGTGATCCCGCCGAACACCCCGTGCATCCGGGAGGACGAGCCCGACCGCATCTACGCCACCCGGGCCGAGAAGGACGAGGCGCTGATCGACGAGATCCGGCGCTGCCACGAGGCGGGGCGGCCGGTGCTGGTCGGCACCCTCGACGTCAAGGAGTCCGAGGGGCTGGCCGCCGGGCTGAACGCGGCCGGCGTGCCCTGCGTGGTGCTCAACGCCAAGAACGACGACGAGGAAGCGTCGATCATCGCCGAGGCCGGCGCGTACGGCGCGGTGACCGTCTCCACCCAGATGGCCGGCCGGGGCGTCGACATCCGGCTCGGCGGCAGCGACCAGTCCGACCAGGAGCGGGTCGCCGAGCTGGGCGGGCTGTACGTCATCGGCAGCGGCCGGCACGACAGCCGCCGGGTGGACGACCAGCTGCGTGGCCGGGCCGGCCGGCAGGGCGACCCGGGTGGCTCGGTCTTCTTCGTCAGCCTGGAGGACGACCTCGTCGTCCGGCACGCCGCCGACGCGGTGCCGGCATCGCCCCGGATGAACGCCGACGGCCTCGTCACCGACGAGCAGGTGGACTACGCGGTGGAGCACGCTCAGCGGGTCGCCGAGGGCGTCAACCACGAGATCCACCGCAACACCTGGCGCTACAGCGTGGTGATCGAGCAGCAGCGCAAGGCCCTCGCCGAGCGGCGGGAGCGGCTGCTGACCAGCGACATCGCCGCTGTCATGCTGCTCGAGAAGGAGCCCGAGCGGGCCGGCGAGATGGACGAGGAGCTGCTCGCCCAGGCGGCCCGGTCGATCGCGCTGTTCCACCTCGACCGGCTCTGGGCCGAGCACCTCGCCGAGCTGTCCGAGGTCCGCGAGGGCGTCCACCTGCGCGCGCTGGGCCGGCTCGACCCGCTGGACGAGTTCCACCGGGCCGCGGTGCCGGCGTTCAACGACCTGATCCCCGAGATCGAGGCCCGGACGCTGGCCACCTTCAACGAGGCCGAGATCGACGAGGACTGGGAGCCCGAGGACGGCGCCCTCGTCCGACCGACGGCCACCTGGACGTACCTGGTGCACGACAACCCGTTCGGCTCCGAGCTGGACCGGCTCATCGCCTCCATCGGGCGGCGGCTCAGCGGCGCTCGCTGACCCACCGGGGGTACGGCTTCCGGGGCCCCTGTCGCACGTCCGCGTGCCGCAGGGGCCCCGATTTACGCCGTTTCGACCCCGGTCGCCGAGGGTAGAAGGCCGGGTCCGTCAAATCGGGAGAGAGCAGACGATGACACAGGCGTACGGGGGCTGTCGACCGATGGACCGGGACCTGCGGGAGCCGGTGGGGGAGCGCCTCGGCGTGCTGGAGACCGCCGCGCTGCTGCGTGAACTGACCGCTGGCCTGATCGCGCTGACCGACTTTGATCAGGCGCTGCTGGCGCTCGTCCGGGTCACCCGGGACGCGGTGGCGGGCGTGCGCTGGTGCGGGTTCACCGCCCTGCGGGCCGGCGAGCCGGCCGGGGTGGCCGCCTCCGACGAGCGGCTGGCCGGCCTCGACGACCTGCGACACGGCCCGGATTCGCCGGCGATGAGCGCGATCCGACGCCGCGAGATGATCCTCGCCGCCGACCTGACCGACGAATCCCGCTGGCCGGCCTGGACGGCGCGGGCCCGCGACCTCGGGGTACACGGGGTGATCTCCGCGCCGGTGGACATCGACGACCAGGTGATCGGCGCGATCAACCTGTACGCCGGAGCACCCGACCTGCTCACCCCACAGCACCAGCTCACCGCGATGCTGCTCGCCGAGCACGCCGGCCTGCTGTTGGCCGCGGTCCGCGACCGGGGCCGGCAGGTGGTGTTCGCCGGCGAGCGGGACGCCTCGCTGCTCCAGGACGGCGTGGTGGGGCAGGCCGTCGGCGTGATCATGACGCAGCGTGGGTGCCCACCGGCCGAGGCCCTCGAGGTGCTGCGCTCCGCGGCGTCCTCGCTGGCCATCCCGCTGCGCGAGGTGGCCGAGCGGCTGGTCCGGACCGTGTCCCGCCCCCGCGACAACTAACCCGTCCGCCCGCCCGCCCGGCCTGGATGGCCTGATTGTCGGTGGGCCATCCAGGCCGCGGCCCCGCGGACGGTGCGCCGCGGTCGGGTGGGCCGCGGTCGGGTGGGCCGCAGTCGGGTGGGCCGCGTCCGGGCGGGTGATCGACTCGGTATCGGTGATGTGGGGGTGTCCGGGCGGGTGATCGACTCGGTATCGGTGATGGAGGGGTGTCCGGATGGCGGGGATGCCGCGATTTCGCCGAAGTCGAGTTGATCTGGTGCCTGGTTCGCCGGGCCGGCCGGCCACTCGGGGCCTACCCGCGGTTGATCGACTCCGTTTCGGTGATGTGGGGGTGTCCGGGTCCTCGGGATGCCCCGATATCGCCGACGTCGAGTCGATCAGGGGCCGCGCCACTCACGCCCGCGCTGCGTGCCACTCGCGCCCGCGCTGCTGCTCGTTGTCCGTGCCGGGCCCGGGGAACTGACCGGACCCGGCTCCGGGCTCAGGCGTTGTAGCCGCCGTGGGCGTCCAGCACCGCGCCCGTGACGTACGACGCGGCGGGACTCGCCAGGAAGCCGATCGCCGCGGCGATCTCGTCGGGGTGACCCATGCGCTGCAGGGACAGCGAGCTGACGAGAGCCTTGAGGGTCTCCGGGTCCGGCGGCTCCATGCCGCTCTCCATCAGCCCGGCCTCGACGACGTTGGCCGTGATGCCTCGGTGCCCGAGGTCCCGCGCGACGCCCATGGTGTACCGCTCGATGCCCGACTTGGTCGCCGAGTAGTCGGCGAGACCCGGAAGGCCGACCCGGGAGCCCAGCCCGGAGCTCACCGTGATGATGCGGCCGTCGGCGCGCAGCACCCGGGAGGCGGCCCGGATGATGGCGATCACGCCGAGGTAGTTGGTGGCGTGCATCCGGTCCAGCGCGGCCGTGTCGACGTCCGGGTCGTCCACCGTGCGGCCCTGCTCCGGCGAGATCGCCGCGTTGTTCACCAGGATGTCCAGACCGCCGAATTCTGCGACCACGTCCTCGATCAGTGCCGGCGCTCCGCTCAGGTCGGCCTGGTCGGATTGGAAGGCGGCAATCTTCGTACCCTTCGCGCGCACCTCGTCGACGACGGCCTGTGCCCGGCTCACCGAGCTGACATAGGTGAAGGCGACGTCGGCGCCCTTCTCGGCCAGCAGCCGTACGGTGGCGGCTCCCAGCCCGCGGGAGCCTCCGGTGACCAGGGCGACCTTGCCCGTCAGTGGCTTGTCCATTCGTCCCACCTCGCGTGTTGATCCGTCAGGAGGTCGTAACGTTAATAGTTACAACCGGCCAGTCGCAACAACTTCTGTTACGACGTGGCGGTCGTAACATGGAGCGTTACCTCGGAAGGGAGAGGGCCATGAGCGCCAACAGCAGGTTGACCATCGCCGCCCACGCGTTGGCCTGGATCGGCCTCTACCAGCGCCAGGGTCACGCGGTCGCCACGTCCGAGCAGATCGCGACCAGCGCGAACACCAACCCGGTGGTGATCAGGCGGCTCCTCGGTGAGCTGCGCAGGGCCGGATTCGTGGAGTCCCGACGTGGCGGAGGCGCCGGTTGGTCGCTGGCGCGCGAGCTGGAGTCGATCACCCTGCTCGACGTGTACGAGGCGGTGGAGCCCGGGCCGCTGTTCGCGATGCACCGCGCCACTCCCGACCAGGAATGCGTGGTGGGCTACGGCATCCAGCCAGCGATGCAGGGCATCTACGACGGTATCGAGGAGTCGCTGCGGCGCGAGCTGGCCCGCGTCACGCTCCAGGACGTCCTCCGGGACGTCCTGGCGGCGCCGCGCTAACCCGCCCGACCGGCCGCGCTAACCCGCCCGACCGGCCGCGCTAACCCGCCCGACCGGCCGCGCTAACCCGCCCGACCGGCCGCGCTAACCCGCCCGACCGGCCGCGCTAACCCGCCCGACCGGCCGCGCTAACCCGCCCGACCGGCCGCGCTAACCCGCCCGACCGGCCGCGCTGATCGCCCGCCCGGCCGCGCTGACCCGCCCGCCCGGCCGTGATGGGCCTACCCCGGGCGGGCCGGGCTCCGCGGCGACAGCCGCCCGGCTGCCCTTTCTGTCGCTGGGTGGCGAGTCGGGCGGTGTCGTTTCGCCACGCTGGCGCTCGGGTAGCACTCTGGTCTCAGAGCTGCGCCGACCCGGGGAGGCCCCGATGCAGAGCCGGCTGCGAGTGCAGGGCCACCCGATCCAACCGATGCTGGTGACGTTCCCGTTCGGGCTCTTCGTCAGCGCGACCGTCTTCGACCTCACCGACGTCGCCGGTGGGCCGGCCTTCCTGGGCGAGGTCGGTTACTGGACCGGTGTCGCCGCGCTGTTCGCCGCCGCGCTGACCGTGGTGGCCGGCATGGTCGACCTCTGGGACGTCCCCGGTGACCGCACCCGCCGGACCGCGATCGCCTTCAACCTGGTGAACGCGGCGATGGCCGGCATGTTCCTGGTCGCCTGTCTGGTCCGGGCCCATTCCCCGGAGCGCGGCGCGTCGGTCGCGATTCTGGTCACCGAGCTGGTCGCGCTGGCCGTGGGCGGAATCGGCGTACGGCTGGGGGCCCGGCTGATGCGCCAGTTCGACACCGGCCGGGCCGAGGCCGGCAGCCTGGATGCGCTGGCCGGTGCTCCCGTCGAGATCGCCCGCCCCCGCCCCTGACCCGTGCGCTGCCGACACCGGGCGCAGCCGCCGAGGTGCGGCCAGTCTCGATGATCATGAGGTTGGCGGGCGGCAGACGGCCGAATTCGCCCGTCAACCTCATGATCATCGCGTTCAGGCCGCCGACACGTCCACGCGTCCTGCTGACGGGTTAGTGGTGGTGGGTTTGGTGGTGGGTCGCTAGGACGTCGGCGCCGAAGTCGCTGTCGGGGCGGCGCAGGACGGTGTGCGCGTGGTTGCCGTCCTCGGTGGTGTTGTCGTACTCGATCAGCAGGTCGTCGCCCTGGACCCGGTAGTAGTGCCGCTGCCCGGGGCGGGTCGGGCCGGCCCAGGCGAAGTGCAGGTGGCCGCCGTCGAGGCGGCGCGCTTCGCGGACGGCCAGCTCCGGCGGCAGCCGGTCCAGGTAGAGCGCCACGACCTGGTCGAGCAGCGCCCGGCCGGTCGGCCCGAGCCGGTCGGCCGGCACGCCGAGCGGCTCCAGCGGCCCGTCGACCTGCTGGCGGGTGGCGCTGATGATGTCCGTGGGCGCCTCGTCGGCGATGATCGCGGCGGCTCGGCCGGCCGGGCCCAGAGCGTCGAGCAGGGCGCGGGCCAGGTCCTCCTCGATGCCGAGTGGCCGGGAGACGGGGCGCCCCGCGTACCGGACCGCCGCCGGGTTGGCACCGAAGAAGATCGGCGCGGGGGAGACCTGGTCGTCGACCACGGTCATGTTCACCGACAGGTGGTGCCCCTCCAGCCGCCACGCCCAGCGGTCGTCGCGCGCCGGGTCGCCGAATACGGCGATCCAGTAGTCGCCGCTGTGCCGGCCCCGCCGCCAGCCCTCGGTCCGGTCCAGCACCTCCTCCAGCGCGATGATCGCCATCGCCTGCGCGTACGCCGACGGGCTGAGCGCGGTGGCCAGCAGCCGATGCGCGGCCTTGCGCCCGGCGACGTCCAGCTCCGCGAGGCAGACGCCGGGGCGCGGCCGGGGCCGGTACTCCAGCCAGCGGCGGGCCGCCTCGTCGTCGAAGGGGTACGCGGCGCTCGCTCGGGCCGCCGGATCGAGCGCGGTCAGCAGCGCGACGCCGGCCGCGCGCATCTGCTCGGGCAGAGGATCTTCCACCGACCCTGTATACCGGCCCGCCGAGGCCCGCGTCAGCCGGCGCGCAGCAGCTCGGCCATCTCCGGCAGGTTGAAGAAGTGCGCCGTCTCCGCCGCGGACGGCTCGCCGTGTGCAGGGTCGGCGCCCGCGGCGAGCAGCGCGCGGACCGCGTCGGTGCTGCTGCGGAAGACCGCCGCGGCCAGCGCCGTCTGGCCCCGGTCGTTGGTCCGCGAGTGGTCGGCGCCGCGGGCCAGCAGGGCGGCCACCGTGGCCGGTTGAGCGTGGTACGCGGCCAGGATCAGCAGCGTGTCGCCCCGGTCGTTGGTCAGGTTGATCGGCAGCCCGGCGTCGAGCTGTGCCGCCAGCTCCTCGGTGGAGCCCGCGCGGGCGAGGTCGAACATCCGGTGCGCGAACGCCAGCGTCTCGGCGTCGAGGTCGTCGGTCACCAGTCCAGATTAGTCGCCGGGACCCCGCAGGTCGCTCGGCCGGCGCGTGGGGGAGGTCCCGAGCCCGCCCGCCGCGTCCCGACAGGTGGAATTACCTACTAAACCTATAGGGTTTGACGGATAGAGTGCGGGAGCACCCCGCCGAACGACCCGCGAGGACCGTCATGGACCACCAACGCCCAGAGCTCGACCTGCTCGCCGTCGCCGCCCGATGGGCCGACCCGGCCGGTTGGCCGGTCTCGCTGTGCTTCGACCCTGTCGAGCGCTGGTACGCGCGCCTCGCCGCCGACGCCGACCACGAGGTGTGGGCGCTGAGTTGGCTGCCCGGGCAGGGCACCGACCTGCACGACCACGGCGGCTCCTCCGGAGGGTTCCGGGTCGTCGCCGGCGCGCTCACCGAGGAGGTCGTCACCGGCGGCCGGTTGCGTCCACGCCTGCTGGTCACCGGCTCGGGTCGCCGCTTCGGCCCCCGGCACGTGCACGTGGTGACCAACCGGGGCGACGTCCCGGCGGTCAGCGTGCACGTCTACCGGCCCGCCCTGACCCGGATGACCCGCTACCACCTCGTCGACGGCCGGCTGCGGGTCGCCGAGGTCGCCGAGGCCGGGCGGTCCTGGTGAGCGCCGACCTGCCACGAACCACCCCTGTCGTCGGAAGGAATCGAGAAATGCAGGTAACCGCCGCCCGCTGTCCGGCCCCCGTGCCGCCGCCGGGCTCCCGGGGCATCGACGAGATCCTGGCCGCCGCGCGCGCCCGGCTCGACCGGCTGGACCCGGAGCGGGCCCACCTGGCGTACCGGGCCGGTGCGCTGCTGGTCGACATCCGCCCGGCCGCCCAGCGGGCCGCGCACGGCATGGTGCCGGGCTCGCTCACGGTCGAGCGCAACGTTCTGGAGTGGCGCTTCGACCCGCGCTGCCCGGCGCGGCTGCCACAGGCGGTCGACTACGACGTCCCCGTGGTGATCATCTGCCAGGAGGGCTACACCTCGTCGCTGGCCGCCGCCGCCCTGCAGGACATCGGCCTGCACCGGGCCACCGACGTGGACGGTGGGTTCGCCGCCTGGCGGATCGCCGGTCTGCCGGCCCTCGGCCCGACCCCGCTGCACCGCGCGTCCCCCCTCGCGTCCCCGGTGACCGCCGGCCGGGCGCTCCGCTGACCGCCACGCCTCACCCGGCGTGGCGGGCGTACCGCCAGTTTCAGGAGGCACCATGTCCGCCGTCGCCAGCTTCGCGCGCCCCCATCCCACGGGTCGCCCCGACCGGGCCGCTCCCGCCCGCCAGCGCACCGGCCCGACCCTCACCATCACCCTCGACCTCGCCCCGGGGCCGCTGAGCCCTCGGCTGGCCCGGCTGGTGCAACTGCTCAGTGAGCTGGCCGAGGCGGGGGAGGGCCAGCTGCGTACCGCTGATGTTGTCCCGGGCCCGCGGCCCGTCCCGGACCGTGCGCGTCCCACCGAGGTGGGGTCCGTCGGGGTGGCGGCCGACGCGGCCGACGGAGATCCGGTACGCATCCTGGCCGGCTCCCGGATGGTCCGTCGGGGCGATGAGGTGATCGCGCTGACCCGCATCGAGTACGAGCTGCTGCTGTTCCTGGCCGAGCGGCCGCGCCGGGTCTTCACCCGCCTCCAACTGCTCTCCAGCGTCTGGGGCTACGAGCACGCCGTGGCCCGGACGGTGGACGTGCACGTCCGGCGGCTCCGCGCCAAGCTGGCCGGCGCCGAGCTGGTCACCACGGTGTACGGGGTGGGCTACCGGCTGGCCGACGAGGCCCCGATCATCGTGGACCACAGCCGGTGAGCGCCGGCCGGCCGGCGGCCCGCGGGCGGTGGACCTGGCAGTGGTGAACGGGACGGGGACCCCCGTATCGGGTCATCTCGGCGGCTCTGCTGTAATCATCGGGCGTCGTACGCAGAGCGAGCATTCGGCTCCGATGTGTTCGTCAATTGTCACATTCATGCAACGCAGCCGCCTCTTGACCCTCGCCCGGGCGCCGGGAAACATCGATGAAGCGGCATCCCGGGCCGTGGGGAGATACCCGGATCAGCCCAAGGAGGACCATGTCGGTCAGCCCCGCCTCGTCGCGCGCCGGATGGCATACGTCCCAACCCGCGGTCCCCGGTCGGCCCCCGGGCGGCCAACGCCGCCCGTCGAACACCACCGCCGCACCCATGATCACCGTGACGCTGTCCATCCCGCTGGCCTGCGAGGAGTCGCTGACCCCACCGGCGCGTCGGCTGCTCGAGGCGGCCCGCGAGCTGCTGGAACGCGGTGAGGGCGTGATCACCAGCTCGGTCCCTGCCGACCGCCGCCCCGACGCGACCCCGCCCAGCCGGCCGCCCAGCCGGCCACTCACCCCGACCATTCCGGCGCTGCACATCCTCGCCTCGTCCCGGTCGGTGCTGCGCGACGACAGTCCGCTGCCCCTGACCCGGCTGGAGTTCGACCTGCTGCTGCACCTGGTCGCCCACCCCCGTCGGGTGTTCACCCGGCTGCAACTGCTCAACGCCGTGTGGGGCTACGAACACGCGGGCGTCCGCACCGTCGACGTGCACGTCCGCCGGCTGCGGGGCAAGGTCGGCGTGGACGTCCCCCTGGTCACGACCGTCTACGGGGTGGGCTACCGGCTCGCCGACGACGCCCTGGTCACCGTCGACCGCACCGGCTGACGGCGGGTCGGCTCACGCCGAAGTTCCCGGCTCCCGCACGCTCGCGCTCGTCCCCGGTTGGAGCGTCGCCTCGGAGGTGCGTGATCGCGCTCGATCCTGGATGTAGTGGCCTTGTAGGCGTGCGTGACCACTAGATCCAGGATCGAGCGCGACCTTGGGCGTGCCCGGCTCGCTTGATCGACACGAGGTCGGCGATATCGCGGTCTCCCGTCGCGCCAGACACCGCGATATCGGTGAACTCGAGTGGATCATCGCCAAGACGACGACCGGACACCGCCTGCACGATCGCGGGGCGCCGGGCCGTGGGCGCGGAGCCGGGGCGCGGGGACGTGGCGCGCGGCGCAAGGCGGACACGGGGTGTGCGGGCGCGGTGGGCGCACGAGGTGGCGTGGGGGCAGGATGGCTTGGTGCGCATCCGTCCCATCTCGCCCGAGCTTCTCGTCGCCGAGCTGACCGACCGGCTCGCCGATGCCGCGGCGAAAGCCGCGACCGTCGAGCGGCTGCGGGTCGCGGTGGACGGCGCTCCCGCCGCCGGCCCGGACGAGTTGGCCGCCGCGCTGGTCGACCCGCTTCGGGCCCGGGGCCGTCCCGTGCTGCACGTCCGGGCCGCCGACTTCCTCCGGCCCGCCTCGCTGCGCTTCGAGTTCGGTCGCAACAGCCCGGACGCCTACTACGAGGGTTGGGTGGACGAGGCCGGGCTGCGCCGGGAGGTGCTCGACCCGACCGGCCCCGGCGGCCACGGACGGGTGCTTCCGTCGCTGTGGGACGCCGCCGCCGACCGTGCCAGCCGCGCCCGCTACGTCGACCTGCCGCCCGGCGGTGTGGTCCTGGTCAGCGGCGCGTTGCTCCTCGGCGGCGGGCTGCCCTTCGACGTCACCGTCCACCTGGAGGTGTCCCCGGCGGCGCTGCGGCGGCGTACCGAGCCGGGCCAGGAGTGGACCCTGCCGGCCTTCGACCGGTACGCCGAGGAGGTCGTCCCGGCCAGCTTCGCCGACGTGGTGGTCCGGGTCGAGGATCCCCGCCGTCCCGCGCTCGTGGAGCCCGACGCCGACGCCTGAACCCGCCGAAAACTGGCCGGTTTGGTCGACCAGTCGGGCGGGTACTCGCCCGGCTCACAGAGCGCGGGTGACGGCCCGCGTACCGAATGCGACCGTGACCGGGGCCAGCCCGCCGCTGACCTGCCGGTTTACTCAAGGCTCAGGAAAGGCAGGCAGCGATGCTCGTCCACGACACGGTCGGTACGGGCCGTTCCCAGGTGGAGATCGACCAGATCCGGCTCTCCCTCCAGGCGCGCTACGACGAGCTGTCCGCGGAGTACGAGCAGGCCATGCTGCAGAGCCAGGTCCTGCGGCTGGTGGAGGTCGGCGACACCGCTGGCGACGACCAGGCCGACAGCGGCACCAAGACGGCCGAGCGGGACACCGCGCAATCCCTGCTGCGGACCATCCTGGACCGTCGAGCCCAGTACGAGCGCGCCCTCGGCCGGCTCGCCGAGGGCACCTATGGCTGGTGTGAGGGCTGCTCGGCGGCGATCCCGGTGGAGCGGCTGGAGATCTTCCCATCCGCCACCACCTGTGTGACCTGCAAGCAGACCCGTGAGCGGCGGGCGGCCTGAGCGACGTCGGCGGTTGCCGGTCGGTCCGGGACGCGGTGGACTCCTTCCATGGGTGAGATCCTGGTGGGCACGGCGTCCTGGACCGACCGCACGCTGCTCGACTCGGGGTGGTATCCGCAGACCGCGGACACGCCGGAGAAGCGGCTGGCGTACTACGCCCGGCAGTTCCCGCTGGTCGAGGTGGACGCCACCTACTACGCGCCGCCCGCCGAGGCGACCGCGCGGCTCTGGGCCGAGCGCACCCCGGAAGGCTTCACGTTCAACATCAAGGCGTTCAGCCTGCTGACCGGGCACCCCACCAAGGTCAGCGCGCTCTACAAGGACCTGCGGCCCGAGACCGACAAGAAGAACGTCTACCCCGACGACCTGCCCGCGCAGGCGTACGAGGAGGTGTGGACGCGCTTCCTGTCCGCGTTGGACCCGCTGATCGAGGCGGGCAAGTTGGGCGCGCTGCTGTTCCAGTTCCCGCCCTGGTTCACCATCAAGCGGGACAACAAGCAGTATCTGCTGGAGGTGGCGAAGCGCTGCGCGCCACTGCGGCCGGTCTACGAGTTCCGGCACGCCTCCTGGTTCGACGGTGCCAACGCCGACGAGACGTTGGCGTTCCTGCGCGAGCACAAGCTGCCGTACGTCTGTGTGGACATGCCGCAGGGGCACCGCTCGTCACTCCCGCCGGTGCTGGCCGCCACCGCGGACCTCGCGGTGATGCGCTTCCACGGGCACAGCGACAAGTGGACCAGCAAGGACATCCACGAGAAGTTCGGGTACGACTACTCGAAGCGTGAGCTGGCCGACTGGGCGCCGAAGCTGCGCGAGTTGGCCGACGACGCGGAGCAGACGCACGTCCTCATGAACAACTGCTACCGCGACTACGCGCAGACGAACGCGACGACCCTGGCGGGTCTGCTCGGCGTCGACTGACTCACCCGATCGGGGTGGGGCCGCCTCACCCGCCCGAGCGACAGGCTGGACGTGTGCGCGTGGCCCGCCCAGGGCCGGCGCCGGAGACGACTCGGAGGTGACGGGGAATGACGGCTCGAGTGGTGACTGATCGACGGCGCGGTGCCGTCCTGCACGTGGTCGGCACGGCCGACAACGCCCGACGCGCCCCGCAGGGCAGCCCGGTCCGGGCGCGACGTGGCCCGGTGGGGCCGCCGCCCCGGACCGACGAACGACGGTGGGAGACCCCGGAACGGGGGACGACCGATGGCTGACCCGCTGATCTCGGCGTTCGACAGTTCGCTGGACAAGACGAATCTGATCCTCAAGGACATCGAGACCGCCTACGGGTGGCCCAAGGACCGACGCAACCAGTCGTACGCGGCGCTGCGCACGGTCCTGCATCTGCTGCGCGATCGACTGGCGGTGCAGGAGAGCGTGGAGTTCGCCCAGCAGTTGCCGGTGCTGGTCCGGGGGATCTACTTCGACGGGTGGAACCCGTCGGACGTGCCGATCAAGCTCAACCGGGACGACTTCCTCTACGAGGTCCGCCAGGGCTTCCCGTACGACGTGGAGGGCGGCCCGGAGCGGTTGGCGCAGGTGGTGCTGGACACGCTGCGTCGGCACGTGACCCAGGGCGAGTGGCAGGACGTGAAGGCCACCATGCCCAAGGACCTCGCCCGGATGCTGCCCTGACGCCACGGGGGCCAGCCACTGGTGAACTGCCCATGTCGCCCTAATTCGGCGTCTACGGTGTGGGTTAGAGAAGATCGCGCGTGGGGTACCACCCGCTGCACGACGGACCCCGGCGCACGGGCGGGGCGGCACACCCGAGGGAGTACCGATGGCACTCAACGACGACGACATGCAGACCACGGGCGGCGGCGGCCTGGAGGGCCCGGCCGACGGCGGTGCGACCCCGGGTCACCAGGATGGTGGCGCTGACGGTGGCGCGGAGGGCCCGGCCGACGGTGGCGCTACCCCGGGTCACCAGGATGGTGGCGCTGACGGTGGCGCGGAGGGCCCGGCCGACGGTGGAGCTACCCCGGGTCACCAGGACGGTGGCGCTGACGGTGGCGCGGAGGGCCCCGCCGACGGCGGTGCCACCCCGGGTCACCAGGACGGTGGCGCCGACGGCAGCGCCCGGTAGCTCCGTCATGACGTACGTTGATCCGCCGGGCGGCCACGGCCGCCCGGCGGTTCCGTCCGCGGCGGCCGCCGCGGCGCTGGCACGCTGCGTCTCGGTCGAGCCGGCCAAGTTCGCCGCCGCGCACTGGGGGCACACCCCGCTGCTGTCCCGCGCCGCCGAGCTGCCCGACCCGGCCGGGTTCACCGACCTGTTCAGCCCCGCCGACGCCGACGAGCTGCTCAGTCGGCGTGGCCTGCGTACCCCCTTCCTGCGCGTCGCCAAGGACGGCCAGCTCGTGCCGGCGGCGCGGTGGACCGGCGGTGGTGGCGCCGGCGCCGAGATCGGCGACCAGGTGCTCGACGAGAAGATCCTGGAGCAGTACGCCGGCGGCGCGACCCTCGTCGTGCAGGGTCTACACCGGATCTGGCCGCCGCTGGTCGACTTCGCCCGCGACCTGGGCCTCGCGCTGAACCAACCGCTGCAGATCAACGCCTACCTCACCCCGGCGGGCAGCCAGGGCTTCGCCACCCACTACGACACCCACGACGTGTTCGTGCTCCAGGTCGACGGCCGCAAGCACTGGCGGATCCACCCGCCGGTGTTGCCCGACCCGCTGGAGAAGCAGACGTGGGGTGGCCGCGCCGACGAGGTCGGCGCCACCGCGCAGGGCCCCGCCGCGCTGGACGTGGTGCTGGCCCCCGGTGACGCCCTCTACCTGCCGCGCGGGTGGCTGCACAGCGCGCAGGCGCAGGATGCCAGCTCGCTGCACCTGACCGTGGGCATCCGCGCGCTGACCCGGTACGCCATGGTCGAGGAGCTGCTCGCGTTGGCCGCCGAGGACCAGCGGCTGCGGGCCAGCCTGCCGTTCGGCACCGACGTGGCCGACCCGGACGCCATCGAACCGGAGCTGACGGAGACGGTGGAGGCGCTTCGGGACTGGCTGCTGCGCGCCGACCCCGCCGCCGTCGCGGCGCGGCTGCGGCAGCGGGCCTGGCCGGCCGCCCGCCCGGCGCCGATCCGGCCGCTCGCCCAGGCCGGCGCGCTGGCCGCGCTGGACGCCGACTCCCGACTGACCCTGCGTCCGGGGCTGCGCTGGCAGCTCGTGCCGCACGGGCCGGACACGGTGGCGTTGCGGCTCTTCGACCGGACCATAACCCTGCCGACCACCTGCGAACCAGCGGCCCGCGCCCTGCTCAGCGGCGAGGTCACCCGGGTCGGCGACCTCCCCGGCCTCCCCGACGACAACGACCGCGTGACCCTGGCCCGCCGCCTCCTGCGCGAAGCAGTCCTCGTCCCAGCGTGACCCTCGCCCGACGGCGGTGATCAGGAGGTTTGCGTCAGGAAACGTCCCGGCGCTGACGCAAACCTCTTGATCACGGCTTCGCAGGGGGCGCGGGTCAGCGGCCCACGATCAGCAGCAGGGCGGTGGCTACCAGGCCGGCGCCGAGGACCACGGTGATCGGGCGGGGGCCGAGCACCGCGTGTCGGCGGTCGGCCAGCACCCGCGCCGGCACCAGGCCGATCAGCGGGCCGAGCAGGGTCACCACCAGCGCCAGTACGGGCATCCCGACCGCCAGGTCCCCGCCGTACCCGACCCCGAGCGCCCGGGCGCCGGCACCCAGCCCGTACGCCAGCACGGCGCCGGCCACCCCGCACAGCGCCAGCAGCGGGTTGACCGAACCGGGCAACTCGCCCGGTTGCCCGGCCCGGTCGAGCAGGTCCCGGGCGCGACCGAGCAGCAGCACCGGATCAGCGGTGCCGCCGTTGGCCGGCGCGGGTGGGCCGCCGAGGCGGCGGGCGCCGGAGCCGAGCCGCGCGCGTGCCTGCTGCCACAGGTGCGCGACCTCGGCGTCGACCCGTTCCTGCTGCTCCCGTGCCGCGACCAGCTCCACCTCGGCCCGCTCGACCTGGTCAACGGCGTCGGCGACGGCACGGTCGGCCGCCGCGCACTGCCGGTCGTACCAGGTGTGCGCCTCGGCGCGCTGCTCGTGCACCCGGGCGGTCAGCTCGGCCAACCTGCGCAGGTGCGCCGCGTACGTGTCACTGGCCACGGGTTGGTTCATCGTGCCGGTCCATAGGGGATGATCACTTGTCCGGTGCGGTGCACCGCCCGGTCGAAGAAGAGCCCCCGCCACGGTCGGGGATACCAGTCCGGGCCGCCCGTGCCCGGGTAGAGCGAGGCGCCCAACTCGCCGCCGTGCGCGTCCAGCGCCACCCAGGCGCCGATCTGATCGGTACGGGCGGCCGGCCCGCCCAGGTCGGCGCGCATCCGCGCCACCCCCCGCCACCAGGCCAGCACGTGGGTCCGCCGTTCCGGGCCGTCGTGCAGGATCCGGCGCAGGTGCTCCAGGCCGGTGCGGCGGCCGGCCCGTGCCGCGAGCGCGCCGGCCGCCGCGTCGACCGCGAACAGCAGCAGGTAGTGCGCGGTGCCCGGGCCGGTCAGCCCGTCGGCCGTCTCGGCCATCAGCTCGCCGACGGTCTCCTCGTCGTACCAGGCGGCGTCGTCGGCGAGGTCGTCGTAGAGCGCCCGGGCCATCGGGTCGGCGTCGGCGTCCAGGCAGGCGATGGAGTACCGGGCCGTACCCGGCGGGTGTTGGCTGGCCAGCGACCGGGCCGCCGCGTCGAGCACCGCGCACGCCTCGTCCACCCGGGTGCCCAGCACCGCGAGGTTGCGCCCGGGCGCCCGCGGCAGGCGCAGCGCCGCCGAGCGGGACTGCACGTCGATGATCTCGCCGAGCAGGGCCACCGGGCTGCGCGGCGCGGTCCCGTCGGGTGGCGTGGCGAGCGCCCGGTAATCCGGGGCCTCCGCGAGTTGCGGGATCGCGTCGCCGTCGAAGAGCCGGGCCGGCGCCGCGTCGGCGGGACGCATCCGCCAGAGCCGGTGCTGCAGACCGCTCCACGTCTCCCAGTCGCTGGCCGAGGGGATCCGGGCGACCTCGTTGCCCTCCACCATGCCCGACTCGGCGTTGACCACCGCGTGCCAGCGAGGCAGTGACTGCGCCGCGTCGTTGCGCTCGGCGAGGATCCGCAACGCCTTCGGCAACGCGATGCGCAGGGTGAACTGGGCGACCAGCGCGGGGCGACCCCACAGCGCCTCGATGCCGCGGACGTCCTGCGAGGCGAGCACCAGGTGGATGCCCTGCGAGCGGCCCCGCCGGGCCAGGTCCTCCAGGAGGTCGGCCGCCTCCCGGGCGACCACGTCGCGACCGGCCAGCAGCATCTGGAACTCGTCGACCACCGCCACGATGCGCGGCCAGTGCCCGGTCGGGTCGACCGCGCGCAGCTCGGCCAGCTTGGTCACCTCGTGCTTCTTGGCCGCGTCGGCCCGCCGGCGCAACTCCTCGGTGAGGAACCGCAGCAGGGCCAGCCCGAACTCCCGGTCGGTGTTGACGTTGATCCCGACCAGCCGCATGTGCGGCAACCAGCTCGGGTCGCGTCGGCCCTGCGCGAACCGGGCGAAGGAGACGCCCTCCTTGAAGTCGAGCAGGTAGAACTCCAGCTCGGCGGGGGAGTAGCGGGAGGCCAGCGCGCCGATCCAGGCGAAGATCAGGTTGGTCTTGCCGGTGCCGGACGGGCCGCCGATCAGCGCGTGCGGCGGGTAGTCGCCGAGCGTCAGCCGGACCGGTCGGCCCTGGGGGCCCTCGCCGATCGGGGCGGTCAGCCCGCTGGCGGAGTCCTCCCGCCACATCAGCTCCGGCGGGGGCAGCAGGTCGGCGAACGGGGTCGGTGGCGGGCCGGCGTTCACCCGGGCGGCGATCTCCCGGCAGGTCTCGGTGACCAGCGCCGCCGGTGGTGGCGGGTCCAGCCGGACCGGTAGGCCGGACGGGCCGCCGATCCGGGCGCCGGCCTCGGCGACCACCCGCGTGACCGGCGGGTCCTCCGGCAGCGGCACACCACGGACCACCAGGTGCACCCCGCAGGCGGCGCCGGCCCGCACCACCCGGTCCAGTTGCCCGCGCTCGTGCCGGTTGAGCTCGTCGCCGCCGAGCAGCACCGCTATCCGCCACGGCTCGGGGCGGCGGCCGGTCGCGGCGGCCAGTTCCCGCAGGGAGCCGTACTCGCCGGCCAGCACGGTCTCGTTGATACGCCGGATCTGCTCGACCAGGTCGTCCAGGAGCGGACCCAGCCCGCCCGGGCCGACGAAGGTCAGGAGCCCCGCCGTGCCCAGCGGTGCGAAACCGGCCAGGCCGCCGCCGAGGTGCTCCGGGTCGTACCCGACCAGCCGGACCGCGCCCGGTTCGGCCCGGCCGACGGCCCGCAGCAGCAGCGCGGACAGCACCGCGTCGCAGCCGCTCCGGTCGGCCCCGGAGAGGTGCACGTGCCCGGCGTCGAGCAGCGGCACCAGGGCGGGCACCGGGTCGGTGCCGTCGATCCGGACCGTGCCGACGCGCAGCGCGCCGGGCGGCTCGGCGCGCTGGGTGGGGGTCGGCGTCCAACCCGGCCAGTCGGCCCCGGCGCACCCGGGGGCCTCCCGGCGGGCGGCGTCGGCGGCGGCGCGGGCCAGCTCGGTGATGCGGGTCGCGTGCCGGGCGTCGATCTCGGCCAACCGGCGGTCGCGCTGGGCGCCCACCCGGCTCGGGACGGCGGCGGCGGCCCGGCGGACCCGGGTCAGCTGCTCCCGCCCGGCGGTCAGCTCGGCCTGCGCGGCGGAGAGCCGGGTACGGGTGGAGCCCAGCGCCTCGGCGAGGGTGTCCCGGACCCGGGTGGCCAGTTGGCCGCGCCGGTCAGCCATCGGAGCCCCGTCGGCGCGGCGGTGCGGGCGCGTCCCGCCACGGGCTGCCCGAGCGCGGGGCCGGACCGCCGGGTTGCCCACTGGCGGCGCCGGCATTGGCGGGCAGGTCCCGGCCGAGCCGGGCGAACAGTAGCCCGGCCGCCACACCGGCGGTCACCGCGGAGTCCGCGGCGTGCGGCGGCTCTCCGGAGGCGCGGGGCGGCGGCATCCGGCACACCCGGGTCAGCAGCGTCTCCAGCACCGGAGGCGGCAGGCCGGGCAGCAGGTCGCGCACCCGCCCGTCCAACTCCCCGCGCAGTCGCCCGAGGTCGGCGGCGCGTGGTGGATGCCCCAGCAGCTCACCGGCCAGCTCACGCAGCAGCGGTGGGGCCAGTGCCGCCATCCCCAGCCCCACGTCCGCCGGGGCGCGGCGCAGTTCGGTACGCAGTCGGTCCCGGTCGCCGGCGCGGACGCCGCGCACCACGCGGCGGAGCAGCTCCTGTGAGTCGTCCACGCGCTCGTCGGGCTCGTCGGCGCCGCCGTCACGCCCGCCGGTCAGCTCGGCCACCCGCACCGACCACCAGCGGCGCAGCCGGACCTGCTCGGCCGGCTCGGCTGCCACCGCGGTCGGGCCGGCTGCCGGGGGCGCGTCGTGTCGGGGCTCGCCGCCGGGCTGCGGTCGGGGCGGCGGCGCGCCGTCCGCGGCCAGCCCGATCGCGGCCAGGTACGCCGACAGTTGCTCCTGCGCCACCCGCAGCGCGTAGCCGGCGGTCTCGGCGTGCTCGGTGGCTGCCGACAGCTCGGGCACACCCATCGGGTTGGCCGACTCCTGCCGCACCCAGCGCAGTCGCTCGGCGGCCAGGCCGAACTTCTCCAGGGCCTGCCCGAGCAGGCCCACCGGGAACTCTTCGCTGGCGGCGCGGACCTGCCCACCGACGTCCTCGATGATGGACATGGCGGCCTACAGGGTGGAGACGTAGAGCTGCGCCTGCTCCACCGCGACAAGTGTCGCGGCGAGACAATCCTCCAGCTCCTGGCTGGCCTGCGTCAGTGACGCCTGGGCGGCCTCGACCGTCTCGTGCCCGCTGCCCTCGAGCGCGCCGGCCAGGGTCTGCTGCGCCTCGGCCAGCTTTTCGCCGGCGGCCTGCACGGCTGTCTGCCCGTCGCCGATCTGTTGGAGGGCGACATCGATGGCAGCCTTCAGCTCGGCGACGCTCGCCACGGCGGAACCTCCTGGGGGCGGGGAGATCTCCATTAGAGCCTATCGGTGTCCGTGGGAGAACATCCGCCCTGTCGGTGTTCCTGCCCGGCTGTCCGTAAGCCACCCGGATGCGCCGGGAGTCCGTTCTGTGGGAGTCCCAATACGAGAGCTTCTCAACTGTTGGCGGGGGCCTCGCGCAACCAGCGCGGGCCGTACACCTCGGCGCCCAGGGCGGTGACGCGGCCGCGCAGCTCCCGGTCGGCGGTGACCACCAGCCGGCGGCGCTGCGGGTCGGCCGCCACCAGCTCGACCACCGCGTCGTCACCGGAGCCGGCGGCGGAGACCACCCGGACGCCGTCGGTGCCCGGTACGTCCCGCGCGGCGCCCTCGACCACCAGCACCACCTCGACCGGGGCGGCCAGCCGGGCCGGCAGCCCGCCGGCGGCCACCGGCGCCAGCGAGTCACGCAGCCGGGCGGCCGCGCCGGCCCGGTCCCGCCACCACCCGTCCGGACGGGAGCCCACCACGTTGGCGCCGTCCACGATCAGCAGCGGGGTGTCATCCATGCCGTCAGCCTGCCACCGCCGGCCGGTGAACGGCCCGACGCCACTCCCGTACGCCGTCGCCTGCGGCGTTTGTCAGGGCGAGCGCCGGGTAGCCCCTGGCGACCGTGCCGCGCCCGACTGCGGAGGACAGACATGATGGGACCCGGTGACCTCGGCTCCGACCCGTGGGATGAATTCCTGGCCCGGTACTTCGGCCGGGGTGAGGGAGGACGCCGACCGCCACACCGGGTCGACATCACCCGACTGATGACCGCCGACGCCCGGGAGATGCTCGCCGACGCCGCCCGCAGGGCCGCGCAACGGCAGAGCAGCGACCTGGACACCGACCACCTGCTCTGGGCGGCGCTGCAACGCGAACCCCTGCGTGACCTGGTACGCCGGGCCGGCGCAGACCCGGACACCCTGCTCAACGCGCTGGGCGGCAAGGGCGACGGCGCGCCGCGCGGGGAGGTGCCGCCCAACCTGTCGCTGACGCCAGCCGCGAAGCGGGCGCTGCTCGACGCCCACCAGCTCTCCCGGGCGATGGGGGCGAACTACATCGGCCCCGAGCACATCCTGATGGCGCTGCCGCTGAACCCGGAGTCGCCGGCCGGCCGGATGCTCGCCGCCGGCCGCATCCAGCCGGAGTCGTTGCAGGCCGCCAACGCCGAGCGGGGGCCGATGACCGGGCCGAAGCCGGACCGTGGCACCCCGACCCTGGACCAGTACGGGCAGGACCTCACCGAGCTGGCGCGGATGGACCAGATCGACCCGGTGGTCGGACGCGCCGACGAGATCGAGCAGGCCATCGAGATCCTGTCCCGGCGCACGAAGAACAATCCGGTGCTGATCGGCGAGGCCGGCGTCGGCAAGACCGCGATCGTCGAGGGCCTCGCCGAGCGGATCTGCGACGGCGACGTGCCGCAGACCCTGCTCGGCAAGCGCGTGATCCAGCTCGACCTGGCCGGCCTGGTCGCCGGCACCCGCTACCGGGGTGACTTCGAGGAGCGCCTGAAGAAGGTGATCGACGAGATCCGGGCGCACCGGGACGAGCTGATCATCTTCCTGGACGAGATCCACACCCTGGTCGGCGCCGGTGGCGCCGGCAGCGAGGGCGGAATGGACGCGTCCAACATGCTCAAACCGGCGCTGGCCCGTGGCGAGCTGCGGGTGATCGGCGCGACCACGCTGGACGAGTACCGCAAGAGCATCGAGAAGGACGCCGCCCTGGCCCGACGCTTCCAGCCGGTGCTGGTGCCCGAGCCGAGCGTCGACGACACGATCGCCATCCTGCGCGGTCTGCGCGACCGGTACGAGGCCCACCACCAGGTGCGCTTCACCGACGAGGCGCTGGTCGCCGCCGCCGAGCTGTCCGACCGGTACGTCACCGACCGGTTCCTGCCGGACAAGGCCATCGACCTGATCGACCAGGCCGGCGCCCGGGTCCGGCTGCGCACCCGTACGCCCGCGTCGGACGTGCGCGAGCTGGAGCAGGAGCTCGACGACGTACGCCGGGACAAGGAGCAGGCCGTCGCCGACGAGCAGTACGAGCGGGCCTCGTCGCTGCGGGACCGGATCTCCGAGCTGGAGGAGGACGTGCGCCGGGCACACGGCGCCGACGGCTCGTCCTCCTCCCAGGTGCCCGAGGTGGGTCCGCAGGAGATCGCCGAGGTCGTCTCCCGGGCGACCGGGATCCCGGTCAGCCAGCTCACCGAGGAGGAACGCGACCGACTGCTGCGCCTCGAGGGGCACCTGCACCGGAAGGTGGTCGGGCAGGACGACGCGGTCACCGCGGTCGCCGAGGCGGTCCGCCGCTCCCGGGCCGGGCTGGCCGACCCGGAGCGACCGATGGGCAGCTTCCTGTTCCTCGGGCCGACCGGTGTCGGCAAGACCGAGCTGGCCCGTGCCCTGGCCGAGGCGCTGTTCGGCGAGGCGGACCGGATGGTGCGCGTCGACATGAGCGAGTTCCAGGAGCGGCACACCGTGAGCCGGCTGGTCGGCGCCCCGCCCGGGTACGTCGGTTACGAGGAGGCCGGCCAGCTCACCGAGGCGGTACGTCGCCGCCCGTACGCGGTGGTGCTGCTCGACGAGATCGAGAAGGCCCACCCGGACGTGTTCAACATCCTGCTCCAGGTGCTCGACGACGGGCGGCTGACCGACAGTCAGGGCCGGACGGTGAACTTCAAGAACACCGTACTGATCATGACGAGCAACCTCGGCTCCGAGCTGATCACCGGCGCCCAGCGCGCGGTCGGCTTCGGCACCGGGGACGTGGGCAGCGAGCAGGAGAACGACGAGCTGCGGGAGCGGTTGATGCGCCGCCTGCAGGAGAACTTCCGCCCGGAGTTCCTCAACCGGATCGACGAGGTCATCATCTTCCGCCGGCTGGAGGCCGAGCAGCTGCGCGACATCACCGCGCTGCTGTTGGAGGAGACCCGTCGCCGGCTGCACGCACAGGACATCCAGGTGGAGTTCACCACCGCCGGCGTCGACTGGCTCGCCGAGCACGGCTACCAGCCGGAGTTCGGTGCACGCCCGCTGCGCCGGGTGATCCAGCGGGAGGTGGACAACCACCTGTCCCGGATGCTGCTGGAGTCGGCGATCTCGCCCGGGCAGAAGGTCACCGTGGACGCCCGCGACGGCAACCTCACGTTCGACGTGGGGGCCGGCGAGCGGGGTTACGCCCCCGCCACGACGTCGCATCCGCGATGAGCGGGACGGCGCGACGGCCGGAACCCGAGGAACCGCACGAGGCCGCGGAGTCCGCGGAATCGCGCGACGCCGACGACCATCCCGACCCGATCCTGGCGCCGCCCACCGCGAACCCCAGGAGGACGCGGGTGCCGCCAGAGGGCCTGCATCCGAAGACCGACCAGGATGACCCGGAGACGTCCGGGTCGCCGCCCGGAGAGGAGACCTGATGGTACGCGAAACGCGGCTCGACCCCGAGGTGGAAGTGCTCTGGGAGGACTTCCACGCCGAGGTCAACGTCCCGTCGGAGCAGTTGCGCACCTGGCTCATGACCCGGGGCTCCGGGGAGGAGTCGTTCGGGTCGAGCCCGGATCTCGACCTGCCCCAGCCGGGCCGGGAGATCCTCAAGGTGCTGAACAAGCGCAAGGTCGACCTCACCCCGGAGGACATCGAGGTGATGCAGGACGCGGTCGACCGGATCCGTGAGCTGATGGACGCCAAGCCGAAGCGCGGCAACGCCGACGACGACTGGCGGCACTCGCTGCTCGACCTGGGTCACGACCCGCTCGTCGAACGCTGACCGACCACGCCGACGGTGCCGCCCCCGGTCCGGGGACGGCACCGCGGCGTCGGTCAGCCCTGGTCGGGTTCCATGCTGCCGATCATCAGCCCCGCCGCGTCGGCGGCCGTGTCCCGCTCACCACGGGCCCGGTCCTCGCGGCTGAGCAGATTGGCGTACTCGGTGATGTCGGCCGGGTCGGGCACCTCCGGCAGCCGGCGCAGGAACGCCTCCACCTCACGGGTGGCTGCGGTGTGCGCGGCGGCCGCCTGGCGGAGCAGCTCCCGGTCGTCGGCGGTCGGGTAGAGGTCGGTCATGTCCGCCAGATACCCGGCCGGCGGCGGTTCGCACCGCCACCGGCCAGGCATTACCGGCGGTACGCGGCTCAGCTGGTCACGGTCAACCGCCACCGCTGGTTGGGGGTGCCGGTGCAGGTCCACTGGATCAGCGGTGCACCGTCGGCGGTGGAGTTGCCGTTGACGTCCAGGCAGAGCCCGCTGTGTCGGGCCTTGAGGTCGTACACCCCGGTGGTGGCCGTGGGCACCGCCTGCCACTGCTGGCTGGTGGCCGTACCGCAGGTTTGTTGGACGACCGCGGCGGCGGTGGCGGTGGAACCGCCGGTCACCGCCATGCACTTGCCGCTGTGCACGGCCCGCAGCGTGACGAAACCGCCGCCGGCGTCGACCGCCTGCCATTTCTGGTTGGCGCCGCCGGTGGCCGCCCACTGGTGGACGACGGCCCCGTCGGCGGTGGACACCCCGTTGACGTCGGCGAGCTTGCCGCTGTGCTGGGCGGTGAGGGTGTACGTCTTCCCGGCGATCCCGCCGGTGGGCGTGGTGCCGACCCCGGCGCCGCCGAAGGTCATCGAGTCCACGTCGAACGAGTTGTCCTGGCCGGACCGGAAGACCAGGTAGAGCTTGTGGGTGCCGCCGAGCGCGGCCACGTTCACCGCGGGTTGTTGCTGGTAGGCGTCCCAGCCGCCGGTGTTCGGCACGGCCTGGGTGGCGAGCAGTTGCCCGGTCGGCGAGTCGGCGCGCAGCTCGACGGTGCCACCGCCGGACGGCGAGGAGACCCGCAGGCTGATCGTGCTGATGCCCTGGAGACTCATCGGGTCGAACATGATCCAGTCACCGTTGCTGACGTCGCCGATCCGTTTGCCGCTCTCCGCGCCGGCCTGCTCGACGACCCGCACCCCGGACTGGGCGGTGAAGAACTCGGCCTGCTTGTGCTTGGGTTGCAGCAGTGCCCGGCCGTACCCGGTGAGCGCCGGCACGCCGTTCGCGCCCCGGTCCTGGTAGCGGGCGTTGAGCACGTAGTACAGGTTCGCGCCGTCGGGGTGGCCGCCGAGCAGGTCGGTGGAGATGGTGCCCGAGCAGCCCGGGTAGTCGGTGGTGCCGTGCTCGTGGTCGTCGTGCCCCAGCGCCGGGTTGACCAGCACCCGTGGGCAGTCGATCGTGCCGTCCTCCGGGTCGGTGACGGTGACCGTGTACGCGACCTGCTGCCCGAACTCGAGCATCCCGCCGTTGGGCGGGCCGGTGATCCGTACCGTCGGGGCGGTGTTGCCCACGGTGATCGGGACGTTCGCGAAGGCGCTGCGACCGGTGTTGTCCCGCACCGTGAGCCTCGCGGTGAAGACACCGTTGGCGGTGTACGTGTACGTCGGGTTGGCGGCGGTGGAGTCGGTGCTGCCGTTGCCGTCGAAGTCCCAGGCGTACGTGATGGTGTTGCCCGGGTCCGGGTCGGCGGACCCGGCGCTGGAGAACTGCACGGCCAGCGGCGCGCGCCCGTTGGTCGGTGTGCCGGAGGCCCGGGCGAGGGGGGCTCGGCCGCCGCTGACGTAGTCGATCCGGTAGAGCCCGGAGTCGTTGTTGCCGCCGCCGAAGTTGGAGCCCCACTCCAGCAGGTACAGCGCGCCGTCGGGGCCGAAGCGCAGATCCATCGGCTTGACGAAGTTGCCGGCCGGGAGGAACGGGTTGATCTTCACGAGCGCCCCGTTCGCGTCGAAGTGGATCTCCTTGAGGTAGTTGCGGGACCACTCATAGAAGAAGTGCACCCCGTCGTAGTACGCGGGGAACTTCGTCGGCGACGGGTTGGCGGCGTTGTACCGGTAGACCGGCCCGCCCATCGGCGCCGCCCCGCCGGAGCCCACCTCCGGGAACTGCGGGGACGCGCCGTAGCCGTACCAGACCTGCGGCTGCACCAGCGGCGGCAGCGTGGTCAGGCCGGTGTTGTTGGGCGAGTTGTTGACCGGGTTGGCGCAGTTGAACTTCGCCCCCACCACGCCGGTGTCCGGGTTGTACGGCGCGTACGGCTGGTTGTTTCCGTGGCAGAACGGCCAGCCGAAGTTGCCGGCCTGCTTGATCACGTTGAGCTCGACCAGCCCTTCCGGGCCACGCTCGGTGGTCGGTCCGCCCCGGTCCGGCCCGTAGTCGGCCAGGTTGACCCACCCCCGGACGGGGTCGACGGAGAACCGGAACGGGTTGCGGAAGCCCATCGCGTAGATCTCCGGCCGGGTCTTCGCGGTGCCCGGCGCGAACAGGTTGCCGCTGGGCACGGTGTACGTCCCGCCCGGCTCGGGGTGGATGCGCAGCAGTTTCCCGCGCAGGTCGTTGGTGTTGCCGGCGGAGCGGGCGGCGTCCAGGAAGCTCTTGCCCGGCCGCCAGTCCAGCGGCGCGTAGCCCTGCCAGGCCGGGTCGTAGTTCGGCGGACTGTCGTCGCCGGTGGACAGGTAGAGGTTGCCGCCCGGGCCGAAGGCCAGGTAGCCGCCGGTGTGCCCCGGCTCGGGGAAGCTGCGGTCCCGGTACGCCGGCACCTCCAGCAGCACCTTCTCGCTGCTGGTGTCGAGGGTGTCGCCGGTGATGGTGAACCGCGACAGCCGGTTGACGTCGGTCGCGCTGGCCTGGGGCGAGTGGTAGAGGTAGATCCAGCCGTTGGTGGCGAAGTTCGGGTCCAGTGCCAGACCGACCAGGCCGTCCTCGCCGCCGGTGTAGACCGGCAGGGTGCCGGCGGTGACCGTGCCGCTGGTGGCCGGCTTGAAGATCTTCAGCTGACCGGCGCGCTGGGCGTAGAAGACCCGCCCGTCGGCCGCGACGTCCAGGGCCATCGGGTCGGCGGTGTTCTGATCGAGGGACACCTTCTCGAAGTTGCCCCAGACGGTGCCGCCGCAGTCACCGGCGGCCACCCCGGCCGCCCACTGCACGCCGCCCAGCACGTGCTGACGGAAGAACGCCTCGGTGTACGACGCCTTGGCGTGGCCCATCGCGGTGGTCCACACCCGCGACGCGCCGACGTTGCGACACCAGGAGATCGGGTGGTCCGCGCCCATCGCGCTGCCGCCCGGGTTGTAGGTGCTCTCGTCGGCGGTGACCAGCACGTGCACGTCTCCGCGCGGGTTCTTGTCGAAGTTGTACCACTCCTCGCTGCGCTGCCAGCGGTCCGGCAGCCCGGTCGTCGAGGGGTGCACCTTGTCGGCGACGTGCGCGGTCCCGGCCAGCACCCCGGGGGAGTGCTCGGGCATGTGCGCGCCGGCGTTGACCAGGTCGTCCCACCATCCGAAGGCGCTCTCGATGCCCATGTCGGTGGCGTTGTGGATGGCTGCGATCCCGCCGCCACCCGCGACGTAGCTCTGCAGGGCCTGGCGCTGGGCGTCGTTGTCCCACACCATCCCGGAGGTCTGGAACATCACCACCACGTCGAAGGTGGCCAGGTTGGCCGCGGTGAAGACGGCGGAGTCCTCCGAGTGCACCACGGTGAAGCCGTTCTGGGCGGCGAGGTCGTTGAACATGGCGATGCCGTCCGGGATGGAGTCGTGCCGGTAGCCGGCCGTCTCGGAGAACAGCAGCGCGCGGAACGGTGCCGCGGCGGTGGCCGGGTTGGCCGGCCCGACCAGTAGGGACAGCAGCAGGGTGCACAGCGCACCCAGTACGAGGTGTCGGCGGCGCATGCCGGCTCCCTTCCTCGAAATGCGGAAGTGGCCGCCCGACGAAGCCGGGCGGGAGGGGTCGCGATACGCCGCCGAATGGGTTTCCCCCGCGCTCGCCGTGGTGCTGTCGCCACCCTCCGCCAGCAATCGATACATGTCAACGTCTAATGCAGAGATTGCGAAATCACCGCAAGTTTCGGGAGATTTCGGGGCAGGGCTCGTCGCACCGCCGGCCGAGGGTGCCCCGGCGGTGCGACGAGCCCGGTGCTGTGGACTTGTCCCGGCCGCCTAGCGGGCGCTCGCCGTCGCCCGGTCCAGCAGGGCCCGGAGGAACGCCAACCCGGCGGTCGCGAGCTGGTCCTGACTCGGAGCCAGGGGCCGCCAGATCGCCGCCGCCGTGGCGATGGTGCGGTTCTCCGCCGTGAACGACTCGATGCACAGCGGCCCGGTGTAGTCGACGTCGCGCAGCGCCGCGACGATGCCGGGCCAGTCCAGATGGTCGTTGCCCGGCGCGCCCCGGTCGTTGGCGCAGACCTGCACGTGCGACAGGCGCTCGCCGACGGTACGGATCGCAGTGGGGATGTCGCGCTCCTCGATGTTCATGTGGAAGGTGTCCAGCGCGATACCGAGCCCGGGGATGCCGTCGACGACCTCGAGGGTCTGCTCGGCGGTGTTCAGGAGGCTGGTCTCGAACCGGTTCAGCGGCTCCAGGGCAAGGGTGACCCCCTGCGCGGCGGCCTCCTCACCCAGCGGCCTCAGCCGTTCACGCAACCGGCGTACGGTCGCGGCCCGGGCGTCGCGGTCCAGCAGCCAGGTCCGGCCGACCGGCGCGTAGATCGGACCGGCCACCACGCCGGAGCCGACCCGGGCCGCGGCCCGGACGCAGTACCGCAGGTAGTCGCCGGTCCGCTCGACCACCTCCAGGTCGTCGGTGACCAGGTCCCGCCCCGGCGGCATCACCGCGCAGACGGTCGCCGTCAGCCCGAGCCCGGCCAGCAGGTCCGCCGTGCGGTCCGGGTCCCAGTCGCCCGGCGACTCGATCGGCAGCTCGATGGTGTCGAAGCCCCAGCCGCGAATCCGGGGTGCCAGATCCGCCAGCCGCGCGTCGGTCAGGGGTGAGACCCAGATCCAGGTGTTCGCGCCGACGGCGACGGTCACTGGGTGCCACCCCAGTTCTGCGGGAAGCCGGGCATCTGCTCGCAGCCGCACAGGGCGTAGTGCAGGGGCGGCAACTGCGGCAGCAGGTACTTCGACAGGTTGTCCGAGGCGATGGTCGGCTGGGGCAGCACCCACTCCTTGGCGACCGGCTTGCCGTTCAGGATGTCCAGCGCCGCGATGATCGGCGTACGCCACTGGTAGGTGGGGTAGGTGGGTGCGATGGCGGTCAGCTTCTTGTCCTGCCAGAGCCGCAGGAAGTCCTGCTGGTCCTCACCGGTGATCGCCGGCACCTTCTGACCGGCGTCCTCGAACGCCTCGGCCGCCGCGACCGAGGTGGCCCCGGCGTCCATCCACACGCCGTCGATGCTGCCGTAGCGCTCCAGGTAGTCGTTGACGATGGTCTTCACCTTGGCCGCGTCGCCGTCGGTGAACTCCACCCCGACCACGTCCACGTCCGCCTTGTCGAAGATCACCTTGGCGGCCGACCAGCGCGTCTCCAGCACGTCCACGCCGGGCAGGATCCGCAGCGCGAGGATCTTGCCGTTCTTCTTGACCTCGCCGGTGAGGAACTCGGCGGCGGTGGCGCCGAAGGCGTACCCGCCGACCGGGTGGATGAAGGTCACCGGGCAGTCGGTGTTCACGCCACGGTCGAAGACGATCACCGGTAGGCCCGCCTGGCAGGCCTTCTCCACCGCCGGGGTGAGCGCGGCAGTGGTGTTCGGCGAGACGATCAGCGCGCTGCACTTCTTGCTGGCCAGCAGGCCGTCGATGTCGCTGATCTGCTTGTCGTCCTTGCCCTCGGCGTCGACCGCGGTCAGCGCGGCGATCTCCGGGTGCAGCTTCGCCTCGGCCTGCATGGTGGTCCAGCCGACCACCCGCCACGGGTTGTTCACGGCGGCGTTGGAGAAGCAGATGGTGTGCTTGCCCGCCTTCTTGTACTTCGTGGTGTCGAAGGGTTGCGGGTTGATCGCCTGCAACCACGGCTGGTCGGCCGGCCCGGTCGGCGCGGTGTCGCGTTGGGCGATCTGCCGGTCGTAGTCGGCCTGGACGAAGAAGGTCGACTGCTGACCGGTGCCGCTGCCGGCCGGGCCGTCGTCGCCGTCTTCCGGGGCGGTCGAGGTGCAGCCGGCGGCGACGACCAGGACGGCGGCGCCGAGCACCGCGAACAGGGATCGCATCGGACGTCTCATGGGCTTCTCCTCGCGACGGGTCGAGGCGCGGCGTCAGCCGGACCGGCGTAGCCGGTGTGCGGCGTACGCGGCCGCGCCAATGATGATCAGGCCCTGCACCGCGTCCCGCAGTGACTTGGCCAGGCCGAGCAGATTGAGCAGGGTGAACACCGACTGCAGGGTGAGCGCGCCGGCCACGGACGCGCCGACGCTGCCGCGCCCCCCACCGAGCACCGCGCCGCCGAGCACGACGGCGGCGATCGCCTGGAACTCGTAACCCGCACCGGCCTCGGCGGTGACCCCGGTGAAGCCGCCGAGGAGGATCCCGGCGACCACGGCCGAGAGGCCGGACAGAACGAAGGCCGCGGTCCGCACCCGGCGGACGTCGACCCCGGAGAGCGCGGCGGCGCGGGGGTTGCCGCCGGCCGCGTACACCTGGTGACCGAAGCGGCTGTGCGACAGCAGCAACCACAGGCCGACCCCGACGGCGGCCAGGATCAGCACGGCGTACGGCAGTTGACCGAACCCGGGCAGCTCCACGCCGAAGCGACCGAACTGGCGGAAGTTGTCGGCCAGCGAACCGCGCGGCGCGCCACCGGACCAGAGGAAGACGGCCCCACTGAGCACCAACAACATGCCCAGCGTGGCGATGAACGAGGGCACCCGCAGCCGGGTGGTGACCAGCCCGTTGACCAGCCCGACCAGCGCACCCCCGGCGAGCAGCAACGGGATCAGCCACCAGGTGTGGGCCGCGTCGCCGTCGGACAGCCGGGCGGCCACCACCACGACGGCGGTGACCAGCGCGCCGACCGACAGGTCGAACTCACCGGCGATGATCACGTACACCTGGCCGGCGGCGAGCACCGCGAGGGGCGCGCAGCGGCGCAGGAAGGCCAGGAACGGCGCCGGCTCGACGAAGGTGGGGTTGCGCCAGGCGATCAACAGGATCACCACGGCCAGCACCAGCCAGATCGGCGGCACCGCGCGCAGCAGCCGCCGGGCCCGCGCGCCCGCCGGCTCCTGCGGGGGTACGGCGGAAGGCTGCGCTCCCGGCTCGGCGGTCGTGGTCATCTCAGAAACTCCCCTCGTCCCGCCGGCGCAGGGCGTAGAGCGCCACCGCGCCGACGATGATCACGCCCCGGATCAGCGTCTTGAGGAAGGCGTTCACCTCGAACTCGTTGAAGACCTGGTCGATGACGGCGAGGATCAGCACGCCGGCCAGGGTGCCGGCCACCGCGCCCCGGCCACCGGCCAACGCGGTGCCGCCCACCACCGCGGCGGCGATCGACTCCAGGTCGTAGCCGCCATCCGGGCCGACCCACGGCGCGCCCGAGCGCAGCCGGCTGACCAGGAACAGCCCGGTCAGCACGGCGGTCAGGCTGCACAGCACGTGCGCGAGCACCACCGTCCGGTCGGTGCGGACCCCGGAGAGCCGAGCCACCTCGGCGTTGCCGCCGACGGCGTACAGGTGATAGCCGAACCGGGTGCGGCGCAGCACGTACCAGGCCAGCCCGACCACCGCGAGCAGCAGGATCACCGCGACCGGCACCGGCCCGAGCGCGTTGTAGCCCAACGCCTGGAACTGCCGGGGGACCGAGCCGGTGAAGTTGGTGAAGAGCGCGTTGAGCACCCCGCTCATCACCAGCGAGGTGCCCAGCGTGGCGATGAACGCGTTCACCCGCAGGCCGGTGATGATCAAGCCGTTGACCAGGCCGATCAGCGCGCCGATGACGAGCGTGACGACGACGCCGAGGACCATCCGGTCGGGGTCGCCCTGCATGACGAACGAGGCGCCGACGGCGGTGACGCTGACCAGGTACGCCACCGACAGGTCCAGCGAGCCGCCGATCAACACGATGGTCTGCCCGACCGCCACGAGACCCAGTGCGACCGAGCGGACGGCCATGTTCTGCAGGTTGTCCACCGTCATGAACTGGCCGCCGTTCAGCTCGACCAGCAGCCAGGCGACGGCGAACACCCCGCCGAAGACCAGCCAGACCGGCGCGCTGGACGCGGCGGCGGTGTCCCGGCTCAACCCGGGCGGGCGCAGCCGTCCGTGCATCGTGTCGGCGATCATGCGATACCGCCCCTCCTGCTCGCGCCGGCCCCGGCCCGGTCGGGCTCCCCGGTGGCCAGCAGCATGATCTCGGCCTCGCTCGCGCCGGCCGGCAGCTCGCCGGCGACCGTCCCCTGGCGCAGCACCACGATCCGGTCGGCCATCCCGATCACCTCAGGCAGCTCGGAGGAGATCATTAGAAGCGCCGCGCCGGCGTCCGCCAGCTCCCGCATCAGCTCGTGGATGCTGGCCTTGGCGCCCACGTCGATGCCCCGGGTCGGCTCGTCGAAGATCAGCACCCGGGCGCCTGTCGCCAGCCACCGGGCCAGCACCACCTTCTGCTGGTTGCCGCCGGAGAGGTAGCGCACCTCCCGGTCGGTGCCGCCGCGCAGCCGGACCCGGTCCAGCAGGTCGGCCACGGCGACCCGGCGGACCGCGCCGCGCCCCAGCGACCGCGCGGCCAGCAGGGTGTTGTCGCGGACCGAGCGTTGCAGCACCAGGCCCTCGCTCTTGCGGTCCTCGGTGAGCAGGCCGATCCCGCAGCGGATGGCGTGTCGGGGCGACCGCAGCCGGCGGGCCAGCCCGTCGACGGTCAGGCTGCCGGCGGTCATCCGGGTCGCGCCGAAGAGCAGCCGAGCCAACTCGGTACGCCCCGACCCGGCCAACCCGGCCAACCCGACGATCTCACCGGCGCGCAGGTCCAGGTCGACGTCGTGCAGCGGGCCGGCGCCCGCCCCCCGGACGGCGAGCCGGACCGGGCCGATCCGCTCCGGAGCGGCCCGGGGCGGGTAGTAGTGGTCCAGTTCCCGGCCGACCATCAGGTGTACGAGCCGGCGGGTGTCCACCTCGGCGGTGTCCACGGTGTCCACCCGGCGGCCGTCCTTCAGCACGGTGATCCGGTCGGTGAGGTCGAAGACCTCCGGCAACCGGTGCGAGATGTACAGCACGGTCAGTCCATCCCCGCGGAGCCGGCGGATCCGCTCGAAGAGGGCGTCCACCTCGTGCGGGCTGAGCGCGGCCGTCGGTTCGTCGAGCACCAGCACCCGGGGGTCGAAGGAGAGCGCCTTGGCGATCTCCACAAGCTGTTGGCGTGCCACCGGCAGCCGCCCCACCAGGCTGCGCGGGGAGATCACGTCCTCGGCGCCGAGCGTGGCCAGCAGCCGGGTGGCGGCCTCGTCCATGGCCGCCCGGTCCACGCCGAACCGGCGCCGGGGCTCCCGCCCGAGGAAGATGTTCTCCGCGACCGTGCGGTCGGGGAGCAGGTTGAGCTCCTGGTGCACGATGCTCACCCCGGCGGCCAGCGCCTGCCGTGGGTGGTGGAAGTGCACCGGCCTGCCGTGCAACTCGATCCGGCCGGCGTCGGGCTGGTGCACCCCGACCAGGATCTTCATGAGGGTGGACTTGCCGGCGCCGTTCTCGCCCATCACCGCGTGGATCTCGCCGGGCCGGCACTCCAGGCGTACGTCGTCGAGGACCGTCACGCCGAAGAACCGCTTGCTGATGCCGTACATGCCGAGCACGACCGGGTCGGGTGGGCGAGGGTCAGCGGTCATCCGGTCACCCCAACGGATCGACGACTGTGACATCGAACCCTAGGCATGGGATGACGGACGTGTAAAGCAGAAGTTAAGCTCGTTCGTACGGAACTTTTGCAGGTCTGACTGAAAGTCCGATGCGTCAGACCCCGCTGGGCTGCCGCACACCGAACCCTGGGTTGCGCACCAGCCAGGCCAGATAGCTGGGGTGCGGCGCCAACGAATCGGTGTACGCGGCCTTCGCCGTCCCCAGCACCAGCTCGGCGACCCGGGCGGCGGGGGAGTCCGGATGCCACCCCAGCAGCAGACGCCACCGCAACGGCACCCCGGCCAGCCGTCGGGTGACCAGCCCGGCCACCGGCCGGAACGTCGCCTGGCACAGCGCCACCGCCTCGCCGGCGTCCACCAGGTCGACGCAGCCGCGCACATCGGTCTCGTACACCTTGCGGGGTGTGAAGCCGGCGCGGGCGCAGGCGGCAGCGAAGCAGTCGCCGAAGCACCCGTCGCCCGGCGCCGCCACCCACTGCTCGTGGCGCAGGTCCACGAGGCGCACCTCGTCGCGCTCCGCGAGGGAGTGGCTCTCCGGCAGCAGCACCAGCACCGGGTCGACGGCCACCTCCCGCCAGCTCAACCCGAACTCGGCCGACGGCGTCGCATCGCCGCACACGCCGGTCAGCGCGAAGTCCAGCCGGCCGCCGGCCACCAACTGCGCCAGCTCGTCCACCGACCAGGACGCGAACGTGCTGATCTGGGCCGGCGGCTGCTCGGCGGCCAACCGGTGCACCATCCGGCCCAGGATCGGGCTGTTCACCCCGCCGAACCGATAGCGGCGGGGCGCGTCGCCGGCCCCGGCCAGCCGGGCCGCCTCGTCCTGTAGGCCCTTCATCGCCGGCAGCAGCACCCGGGCCCGGGCCAGCACCAACTCGCCGAGCGCGGTGGGCCGGGCACCGCGCCGGTCCCGTTCGAACAGTGGGCCGCCCAGTGTCCGCTCGATCCGTTGGAGCTGAGCGGTGAGCGCCGGCTGCGCCAGGCCGAGCGCCGACGCCGCCTTGGTGACGCTCCCCGTCTCGGCGATCGCGCAGACCACCCGCAGGTGTCGCAGCTCCAGGTTCATAAGGTGACGGTAGGACGACAACCACAGCCGGCGGAAGGGCCCGGGCAGATCGGTGATATTGAATGCCCGGACCGCGTCGCCGCTCCTCAGCCGCGTGGCGGCTCCGGCAGGTCCGCCAGGCGGGTCGGCCGCCCGGTCAACGTGTCGAGCACCTTGTCCACCACACCCACGGCCGGCTCGACGACCCGGTTCCACGGCGGGGTGCCCGGGGTGCTCGGGTGCGGCCGGGTCGGCGCGGCCTCCTCGGCGATCTCCAGCCGGTTGCCCAGCCGGATCATCTCCTCCCGGGTGGCCACCGTGCACAGCTCGGTGACCAGCGCGTCCACCCCGTCGACGTGCCGGCGGACCCGCTCGGCGACCTCGGTCAGCGTCTCGTCGGTCATGCCCTTGAGGGTGGTCAGCAGTGCCGCGTCGGCGTCGACCTCGGCGTCCACCCGCTCGGCCGCGGTCGGCAGCGCCGCCCGCACCGCCGGCAGCAGGTACTGCTCCTCCGCCGAGAGGTGCCGGGACAGCGCGGCGGTGAGCACCGCCGGAGCCCCCTGCGGCGAGGCCTCCGGGCCGGTCAGCTGGTCGAGCAGCGCCAGCAGTTGCTGGTGCTCCCGGGCCACGATCTCGGCGATGCTGCTGCCACCGGGCCGGTAGCTCTCCGCGGACTCGGGCGTGGGCGGCAACGGTGGCAGGGGAACGGCGGACATGATGCCCTCCTCGACTGGCGGGCGGAAGCTCCGACAGGGGGATGTTCGGTCAATGCCGGCGGTACCCGAACCCGGGTACGGCGAAACCGGCGCCCGGCCGCCCCCGGCGGTGCGCCTGCTTCCCGGTCCGGCCGGGCTGGTATGAAGGGGCGATGACGACCGACGCAGCCCCCTCCCGACCTGATCCCACCGCCGAGGTCGTCGACCTCTGCCGCGATCTGCTGCGCATCGACACCACCAACACCGGCGACAACGACACCAGCGTCGGCGAACGCGCCGCCGCCGAGTACGTGGCGGAGAAGCTCGCCGAGGTGGGCGTCGAGTCCGTGCTGCACGAGTCCGCGCCGGGCCGCGCGAACGTGCTGGCCCGCATCCCCGGCACCGACCCCAGCCGGGGCGCACTGCTCGTGCACGGCCACCTGGACGTGGTGCCCGCCGACGCCGACGAGTGGTCGGTGCACCCCTTCTCCGGCGAGCTGCGCGACGGCTACCTCTGGGGCCGGGGCGCCATCGACATGAAGGACTTCGACGCGATGGTGCTCGCCGTGGTGCGGCACTGGCAGCGCACCGGCGTACGGCCACCGCGCGACATCGTGCTCGCGTACACCGCCGACGAGGAGGCGGGCAGCGACTACGGCGCGCACTTCCTGGTCGAGCGGCACCGGGAGCTCTTCGACGGCTGCACCGAGGCGATCGGTGAGGTCGGCGGCTTCTCCTACTCGGTCAACGACAGCCAGCGGCTCTACCTCATCGAGACCGCCGAGAAGGGCCTGGACTGGCTGCAACTGCACGCCAAGGGCCGCCCCGGGCACGGCTCGATGATGCACGACGACAACGCCGTCACCGCGCTCGCCGAGGCGGTCGCCCGGGTCGGCCGGCACCGCTTCCCGGTGGTGGTCACCGACACCGTGCGGGCGTTCCTCGAAGAGGTCTCCGACGTGCTCGGCATCGAACTGGACCCGGACGATCCGGAGACGGCCATCGCCAAGCTCGGCCCGATCGCCAACATCATCGGCGCGACCATCCGCAACACCGCCAACCCGACCCGGTTGAGCGCCGGCTACAAGGACAACGTCATCCCCGGCCGGGCCACCGCCACCATCGACTGCCGCAGCCTGCCCGGCCAGTCCGAGCTTCTCGAACGGCAACTGCGCGAGCTGGTCGGCCCGGACATCGCCATCGAGTACCTGCACCGGCAGCCGGCACTGGAGACCACCTTCGACGGCGATCTGGTCGAGGCCATGTCGGCCGCCCTGCTGGCCGAGGATCCGGGTGCCCGCGCCGTTCCGTACATGCTCTCCGGCGGCACCGACGCGAAAGCCTTCTCGAAGCTCGGCATCCGCTGCTTCGGGTTCGCACCGCTGCAACTGCCCGCCGACCTGAACTTCTCCGCGTTGTTCCACGGCATCGACGAGCGGGTTCCGGTGGACGGACTACAGTTCGGCGTGCGGGTTCTCGACCGGTTCCTCCGCACCTGCTAGCCGTGCCCGGTAGCGTGATCCGGCGCGCGACCTCCCCATTGTGAAGGGACTGCCCCACATGACCGACCAGCACGGTGAGCTGGACGCCGCTCTCGAGCGCGTGATCGAAGCGGCCCGCCACCACCTGGCCGCCGTACGCGCCGCCCAGGGCCGCGTCGACGACGACGACGTCTGGCAGGCGTACGTCGCGTTGAACAACGCCTCCTACGCCTACGACGAGCAACTGCTCGACGCCTTCGGCGAGGTGACGCCGTGGGACGTCGACTCGATCGACCCGGACGAGGCCGACGAGCGCTTCGGCGGCGGCGAGGGCGCCGAGGCCAGCGACCCACACCCGCGGGTGATCTCCGTACGCCAGCGGCGCGACTACCGGGTGCCGAGCGTGTCCGCGCTGCTGCGGGTGGCCGAGGTGGCCCGCCGCGAGGGCACCCCGGAGGACGACGAGCCGGCCCCGGTGGAGGGCGTCGGCGAGGCGGTGCTGGAGCTGCTGCAGAGCGGCGACGGCTCGCTCGGCGCACTGGACGTCCCCGAGTTGGAGCCGCTCGACGGAGTGGTCATGGTCAGCGAGGTGGGCACCCCGGTCGACCTGGAGTCGTTCGACGACGACGACGCGGTCGGCCCGTTCCAGCCTGCGGCCGACGACCGGCTGGTCGGCCGCCTCGACGAGCACCCGTTCCTGGAGCTCGACGACGACGACCACGATCACGACCACGCAGGGCACCAGCACTAAACACGGCCGAGCCCCGGGCCCGATCACACGGTGATCGGGCCCGCCGGGCGCTCGTCAGTACGACAGACCCGGCTGCGGGTGGTTGACCCGACGCCGACGCAGCACCACCTGCCGGGTGCCGTCCCGGAACAGCCGCACCCGGGCCAACTCCCAACCGGAGAACTCCGCCTGGATCGCCAACTGCGCCGCGGCGGTCAACCGGTCGACGTTCGGCGGCAGCCGCAGCGGCGCGTATTCGTAGTCCATGCCACCCATGCTGCCCAGCCCAGCGGCCGTTCGCCACCCCCTGCGGGGTGACCGACGCCGCTGCCGCGGGTGGTTCGTGCCGCCCCGTGCCCTGCCGCGTAGTCCCCACCCCACCCCACCCCACCCCCGCCCCTCGGCCCCCAACCCCGACCCCCCGCCCCCACCCCCCCCCCACCCCACCCCCCCC